>NZ_JBNHIN010000009.1:184138-220986 GCF_050054615.1 Streptomyces sp. YGL11-2 | reverse complement strand
CCCCCCCACCGCCGGCCACCGGCCGGCTGCTTCTTCCTGCTTCTCCCCGCTTCGCCCTGCTTCTTCCTACTTCTTCGCCTTGCCGTCACCCTCGGAGTCCGACGACAGCACCGCGATGAAGGCGTCCTGCGGCACCTCCACGCTGCCGACCATCTTCATCCGCTTCTTGCCTTCCTTCTGCTTCTCCAGCAGCTTCCGCTTACGGGAGATGTCACCGCCGTAGCACTTGGCGAGGACGTCCTTGCGGATGGCGCGGACCGTCTCACGGGCGATGACCCGGCTGCCGATGGCGGCCTGGATCGGCACCTCGAAGTTCTGCCGCGGGATCAGCTCGCGCAGCTTGGCCACCAGCCGCACGCCGTACGCGTACGCCTTGTCCTTGTGCGTGATCGCGGAGAACGCGTCGACCTTGTCGCCGTGCAGCAGGATGTCGACCTTCACCAGGTCGGAGGTCTGCTCGCCGGTGGGCTCGTAGTCCAGCGAGGCGTAGCCGCGGGTCTTGGACTTGAGCTGGTCGAAGAAGTCGAAGACGACCTCGGCGAGCGGGAGGGTGTAGCGGATCTCGACCCGGTCCTCGGAGAGGTAGTCCATGCCGAGCAGGGTGCCGCGGCGGGTCTGGCACAGCTCCATGATCGCGCCGATGAACTCGCTCGGCGCCAGGATCGTGGCCCGCACGACCGGCTCATGGACCTTGTCGATCTTGCCGGTCGGGAACTCGCTCGGGTTGGTGACGATGTGCTCGCTGCCGTCCTCCATGTCCACGCGGTAGACCACGTTGGGCGCGGTGGCGATCAGGTCCAGGCCGAACTCGCGCTCCAGCCGCTCACGGACGACCTCCAGGTGCAGCAGGCCCAGGAAGCCGACGCGGAAACCGAAGCCCAGGGCGGCCGAGGTCTCCGGCTCGTAGACCAGCGCGGCGTCGTTGAGCTGGAGCTTGTCCAGCGCTTCGCGCAGCTCCGGGTAGTCCGAGCCGTCGAGCGGGTACAGCCCCGAGAACACCATCGGCTTGGGGTCCTTGTAGCCGCCCAGCGGCTGCTCGGCGCCCTTGGCGAGCTGGGTGATGGTGTCGCCGACCTTCGACTGCCGGACGTCCTTCACGCCGGTGATGAGGTACCCGACCTCGCCGACCGACAGGCCGTCCGCCGGCGTCATCTCCGGCGAGTTCGTACCGATCTCCAGCAGCTCGTGCGCGGCGCCGGTGGACATCATCTTGATCCGCTCGCGCCTGCCGAGCGTGCCGTCGACGACCTTCACGTACGTCACGACGCCGCGGTAGGCGTCGTAGACCGAGTCGAAGATCATCGCGCGCGCGGGGGCGTCCTTGACGCCGACCGGGGCCGGGACGTCGCGAACCACGCGGTTCAGCAGCTCGGGCACCCCGACGCCGGTCTTGGCGGAGACCTTCAGCACGTCCTCGGGCTCGCAGCCGACCAGGTTCGCCAGCTCGGCGGCGAACTTCTCGGGCTGCGCGGCCGGCAGGTCGATCTTGTTGAGGACGGGGATGATCGTGAGGTCGTTCTCCATCGCCAGGTAGAGGTTGGCGAGGGTCTGGGCCTCGATGCCCTGGGCGGCGTCGACGAGGAGGACGCAGCCCTCGCACGCGGCGAGGGAGCGCGACACCTCGTAGGTGAAGTCGACGTGGCCCGGGGTGTCGATCATGTTGAGGATGTGGGTCGTCCCGCTCCCCTCCTCGCCCTCGGACGGCGCCCAGGGAAGCCGGACCGCCTGGGACTTGATCGTGATGCCGCGCTCGCGCTCGATGTCCATCCGGTCCAGATACTGCGCGCGCATCTGCCGCTGGTCGACGACACCGGTGAGCTGGAGCATCCGGTCGGCGAGCGTCGACTTGCCGTGGTCGATGTGCGCGATGATGCAGAAGTTACGGAGGAGCGCCGGGTCGGTACGGCTCGGCTCCGGCACGTTCGTAGGGGTCGCGGGCACGCAGGATCCATTCAGTGAACGCGGTAGGCGGGACGGGGGTGTGTCATCTCGTGTCGGACGACGTCTCCCCCATCGTCCCATGAGCGACGGGGGTGGGGCGGTTTGGGCGTCCGCGGGGCGGCGGGCCGGTCCACCCGGACGCTGCGGCGGCGGGTCGGGCGGACGCTTCGGCGGCGGGCTGGGCCCGTCAGCAGCGGGCTGGACGGTGGCGGCCGGGGCGGTCTCGGTCGGGGTGGTCTCGGTCGAGGTGGTCTCAGTCGGGGTGGTCTTGGTCAGGCGGTCGGCCCGGGCGGCTGTGGTCCCCTTACTGGAATGCCGGCGGCCGGTGCCGGGATACCTGCGGTCCGTACCGGGATGCCCGTGGCCGGTAGCAGGGCGGGCGGGGCTGGTACGGGGCGTTACCGGGCCGTGTGCGGAGACGGTCGCCGGTTGGGGGCGGTCGCCGGTGCGATGGTGGTCCCCTGTCGGGAGCCGATCCAAGGTCCGCAGGCGGCCCCAAGCCCGGAACCCGGAGACGGCCCCGGTCCGGAGGCGGTCCGAAGCCCGGTTTGGGAGCCATAAACCCTGCTGGTAACCTGGTCCACTGCGCTTCGTGCCCTCTATCGTGCGCGGCGCACATCGAAACTCCAACGAACCTGAAAAGGCTCTTTCGTGGCGAACATCAAGTCCCAGATGAAGCGGATCAAGACCAACGAGAAGGCTCGTCAGCGCAACAAGGCTGTCAAGTCCTCTCTGAAGACCGCGCTCCGTCGCACCCGCGAGGCCGTCGAGGCCGGTGACCTGGAGAAGGCCACCGCCGCGCAGGCCCTGGCAGCCAAGAAGCTCGACAAGGCCGCCAGCAAGGGTGTCATCCACAAGAACGCCGCCGCCAACAAGAAGTCGGCGCTGGCCAAGAAGGTCGCCGGCCTCAAGGGCTGACTCTCTCTTCCTGACCGCACCAGCTGCGGTCACCCTGCCGCCAGGGACCCAGCGGCCCCTCTCACCGCTCCCTGACCGGTGCACCACCGCGCCGCACACGGCCTGCGTTCGCCACGCGGGTGCGGCGCACCCGGCTCGCTCGGCGGAATCGCCGAAGCAGCCACCCATGCTGGATACGGAAGCCCCGTCTCCGCCCCTCCCCGGGGCGAGGGCGGGGCTTTTCGCTGTGTGCGGCGGGGGGGACGCGGTGAGGGGGCGCTGGTGGCGCGGGCTGGGCTGGGCTGGCGTACGGGTCGCAGGGGCTGCGGGGAGAGGTGGGACGGCGTACAGGTCGGGCGCGCGACGGGCAGAGGCGGGACGGTATACGCCAGGGGCCCGGCGACACGGCTGCAGGGGGCTAGGGGGCTAGGGGGCTGGCGACATGGTCTGGGATATGGGCTCCCATCCCCGATATCGGGATACCTCCGAAGCGGGTTGACTGTCGACGATGTCCCGCTACGCTGCGGCCATGTCCAACACGGGGGACCAGAACAATCCCTACAACGCCCCGCCGCAGCCGAGCCCCTACGGCCCGGCTCCCGCGCCGCCGAACCCGCCGCCCGCCCAGCAGAATCCGTACGCGCCGCAGAACCCGCCGGCCGGGGCACCGCCTCAGGGGCCCGGCAATTACGGCTATCCGGCAGCCGGCGCCACCGGGACACCAGGAGCACCTGGAACACCGGGAATGCCCGGCATATCCGGGGTGCCCGGCGCACTCATAGGCACCGCGCCAGGCGCACCCACAGGCGCCGCGGGGGTACCCGGCCTGCCCGCAGGGGCCGCGGGGGTGCCCGGCATACACGGAGGGGCCCCGCTCGGCGGCGTTGCCGGCGGCACGGGCAGCGGCGTCTCCGGCTGGCTGTGGGCCCTCGGCGGTGCGGTCGCCGCCACCGCCATCGGGGCGTCCGTGATGTTCGCCACCGGCGGCTTCTCCTCGGAGCCCAGCCCCGACCTCAAGGGCTACGCGTACAAGAGCGACCTCTGCGCCGCCACGTCCATGACCCCCTTCGAGAACGCCCACTTCCAGACGAAGCCGAACAGCGGGACCACCGGCTCGACTTCGCCCGGATCGCCGACGGAGAACCCCCAGCACAGCGGCACCCAGCAGCCGTCGATGGACTCGATGTGGTGCAACGTCACGCTGACGCCGGACGCCGCCGGGACCACCGGCTACTCCTCGACCTGGCTCTACAACGCCGTCACGCTGCACAAGAAGTCCGACCCGGCCCCGGAGTTCGCGGACAACTACCGCTCCTGGGAGAAGCAGGAGGCGTCGGTCCGCTACAAGGTCGAGTCCGTACCGGGCATCGGCGACGAGGCGTATCTGGTCACCCGCGACGACGCCTCCAACAACAACGGTTCCTACGTCATCCTCGCCGTCCGCGACGGCTGGCTGACCTACCAGTCGACCTGGTCCAGCTATACGTCGAGCACCGCCACCAACAAGCCGCCGACCACCGACCAGATCACCACGATGCTCGAAACCAGCGCCAAGGACACGCTGCGCCGGCTGAAGGGGTGAGCGCCGGCGGGCAGGCCGGGTAGCGCGCGGGCCGGGGCAACCCGGCTGCGGGCGCGGCCGGTTGGGGCCCGCAGCCGAGTCGCCCGTCATGGGGCAGGAGCGGCTGGGGCTTGTGGTGGAGGTCCGACATGGGCCCGTCGTGAGTGACTGTGAGGGGACCCGTGGGTGGGGCCTGCGCCTGGAGCCTGTGGATGGGACCCATGAGTTGGGCCTGTGGGTGGGGGCCTGCGGGGAGGTCGTCGGCACCATGCGACCGCCGCCACATGCGGCGCCAGCCCCATCCGCACGCCCGCACGCCCGCACGCCGCAACGCTGTCGGGCGCCGCCTTCGGCTCTCCCCGCCGCCCGCCTCCCCTAACGCCGGGACCGGGCCGCCCGGGCGATCGCCACCACGGCCTTCTCCAGGGCGTATTCGGGATCGTCCCCGCCGCCCTTCACCCCCGCGTCGGCCGCGGCCACCGCGCGCAGCGCCGTCGCGACACCGTCCGCCGACCAGCCGCGCATCTGCTGCCGGACCCGGTCGATCTTCCACGGCGGCATCCCCAGCTCGCGAGCAAGGTCACCGGGGCGGGCACCGCGCGGTGCGGAGGCGAGCTTGCCGATGGCCCGGACGCCCTGGGCCAGCGCGCTGGTGATCATGACCGGGGCGACACCGGTCGCGATCGCCCAGCGCAGCGCCTCCAGCGCCTCGGCAGCCCGGCCTTCCACCGCCCGGTCGGCGACCGTGAAGCTCGACGCCTCGGCCCGGCCCGTGTAGTACCGCGCCACGACCGCGTCATCGATCGTGCCCTCGACGTCGGCGGCCAGCTGCGAGCACGCCGACGCCAGCTCCCGCAGATCGCTGCCGATCGCGTCGACCAGCGCCTGGCACGCCTCCGGCGTCGCCGAACGCCCGGCCGCCCGGAACTCACCGCGGACGAACGCGAGCCGGTCGGCCGGCTTGGTCATCTTGGGGCAGGCCACCTCACGCGCCCCGGCCTTACGGGCCGCGTCCAGCAGGCCCTTGCCCTTGGCCCCGCCGGCATGCATCAGCACCAGAGTGATCTCCTCGGCGGGCGAGCCGAGATACGCCTTGACGTCCTTGATGGTGTCCGCGGACAGGTCCTGGGAGTTCCGCACCACCACGACCTTGCGCTCGGCGAAGAGCGAGGGGCTCGTCAGCTCGGCGAGGGTGCCGGGCTGGAGCTGATCCGAGCTGAGGTCGCGCACATCGGTGTCCGCGTCGGCCGCCCGGGCAGCTGCCACCACCTGCTGCATCGCGCGATCGAGCAGCAGGTCTTCCTGGCCCACCGCGATCGTGACGGGGGCAAGGGGGTCCCCCCCGTTCGAGCGGAGCCGAGAACTCGGGGGAGGATCGTCGTTAGCTGTCTTCCTGGCCATCGCGTCCCAGCATCCCACGCCCCACTGACATCGCCTCCCGCACCGCAGCCCGTCTGCACCGCAGCCCGTCTGCACCCAGGCCCGTCTGCACCGCGGCCCGCCCGTACCGCGGACCGTCTGTACCGCGGACCGGTCGCACAGCCGCCCGGCCGCGCTCCGGCCCGCCTCCCGGAACGCCGTACCGCTCCCCGACAATGGTCCGGTGAACGACACACATCACCTGCGCCACGTCCTCGTCCTCCCCGACCGCGACGCCGCGGAAGAGGTAGCCGAGGCGCTGACCGAACGCTTCGGCGTCGCCGAGGCACCCCAGCTCGTACGGGACGCGCTGGCCGGCGAGGACGACGCCGAGGACGCGCAGTGGCTGGTGGTCGTCGAGGACCCGGAGGCCGCCTACGACGCGGACCGCCTGGACGGCCTCGCCGCCGAGTACGAGGGCTGGCGCGAGGAAGAGTGACGACCGGCGGCAGCCCGGACACCCGCCACCGAGCGCCGGGGGCGGCGCTCCCTGCCCCGATCACCTCTGCCGACGGGGGGCCTCCCCCTCCCCCCGCCCCCGCCCTTCCTTGAGCTCCCTGTCTCCGGCCTCCGCTCTCCCCACCGCTGCTGCTGCTACTCCTGCTTCTACCTCTGCCTCTACTTCTGCCTCTACTTCTGCCTCTACTTCTGGTCGTTACCGGTAAACGTGGTGACAACGGGCTCCCTGTCCAGCGAGATGCCGAAGTGGCTGCGATAGGCGGACAGCACCCCGGCCGCGCCCAGTTCACGTTCCTCGCGCGCACCATCGGCCCCGGTGACCAGCAGCGTACGGCCGGAGAGCGTGACCCGGCCGGTCTCGGTCAGCCGCGAGCAGACCAGCGACTGGGTGAAGTGCGACCGGGGCGAGGTGCGGTTCCACCAGCAGCCGACCTCGAAGTCCGCGAGCGCCCGGGGGCGTTGCTCGACCCTGTACTGCGGAACCCCGTCCCGCAGAACGTCCAGATCCCCCTCGTCGGTCTCCTCGATACGGAAAACGCCCCCCGGGTCCGCCTGGTCCTCCCGGCTGTCCAGCCGCAGCGGATAGTGGCTGTGCCTGCCGAAACCGACATCCGCGAGCCACGGCCCGGTCGGAGTCCGCACCCGCAACGCCAGGTGGTCATACGGAATCCCGATTCCGTCGGGTCCGAACACCCGCGCCGACAACAGTGCGACCTCGTAGCCGAGCGCCCGGAGCAGTACCGCGAAGGCGCCGTTGAGTTCGTAGCAGAACCCGCCCCGCCGCGCCCCGACGATCTTCTCCAGCAGTGGGCCCTCCGCGAGCACGACCTCCTCGCCGAGATGGATCGAGAGGTTCTCGAACGGCACGGCCCGCAGATGGCTCAGATGCAGCTTCCGCAGCGCTTCGGCATCCGGAACGGCGGGCCGGTCGGCACCTATCCGCCGGAGATACCGCAGAGACGCAGCGGTCGCGCCGGGCGCCCCAGGCTCACCGGCCACGCCTGTCGCACTCCTGTCGTCGAGCACACCGGTCACGCCTATCGCGCCCCTGCCGTCGGGCACACCGGTCGCACCTATCGCACCCCTGCCGTCGGGTGCCTCGGTGACGGCCGTCGAATCCGTGGGGTGGATGGGGTCGATGGGGTCGATGCGGTTGATGCGGTTGATGGGATCGATGGGGTCGGCGTTCATCAGAAGTGTGTCCTCTCCATCGGATATGCGTCCTCTCCATGATGGAACGGGCGCCGAGGCGGGGTCGGCGGCCGGCTTCTTCCCTGGCCGATGGTCCCGGCGGCGGCGACGCCTGGCGGAGCCCGCCTGGCGCCGGGAACGGCGTCTGCTGACCACCGCGGACAGCTTGGCCGGGGTGCCCAGGACCGCGAGGGCCCCGTCGGTGTCGGTGCGCAGTACCCGGGCGCCCTGGCCACGCAGCGCCGCGATCGTGCGGGACGCCGGATGCCCGTACGGATTTCCGGCACCGCAGGAGATCAGCGCCAGCCGCGGCGCCAGGCGGTGTATCAACTGGGGGTCCTGATAGGCGGATCCGTGGTGCGCCACCTTGAGGACGTCGACCGCGGGCAGCTCGGGATGAGCGGCCAACAGGGCTTGCTGGGCTCCCGGTTCGAGATCACCGAGCAGCAGCACGGTCAGACCGCCCGCACGGACGAGCAGGGTGACGCTGGCGTCGTTGGGGCCGGTGAGCCCAGCGGTGCCGGGTGCCGCGCCGGTGACGCGCGATGCCACGGGTACCAGTGGGGGCACCGGCCGTGGGGGCATGGGCGGTGAGAGAACCGGCGACAGCGGGACCGGCGGGGGCGGGACCGGCGGGGGCGGGACCGGCGGGGCGAACGGCGCGGGCGGCCAGAGCACTTCCCAGGCCAGCGTGCCCAGGCGGCGCCGCTCCCCCGGTACGGCGACGATCACCGGAACCCGCGCGTCCGCCGCCGCCCGACGCACGGACCGGACCTGGCTGTACGGTTCCTGGAGCGACGTGGTCTCGATCGCCCCGACCGAACGGCCGCGCAACACCCCTGGAAGTCCGTCCACATGGTCGGCGTGAAAATGCGTCAGAACCAGGAGCGGGATGCGCCGGACGCCGAGTTCGCTCAGGCAGCGGTCGATGGCGCGCGGGTCGGGCCCGGTGTCCACCACGAGTGCCGTACCGTCCCCGGCGGCCAGCACCAGGCCGTCGCCCTGCCCGACGTCGCAGGCCACCATCCGCCAGCCCGGCGGCGGCCAGCCGGTCAGGATGCGGGTGAGCGGCACCGGACGGCACACCGCCAGGACGAGGGCCAGCGCACACAGCACGCAGAGCCAGGGCCGGCGCAGCGCCCGGCGGCCGACCGCCAACAGCACCACGGAGGCGGCGGCGAGCGACAGCCCGCCCGCCCAGCCGCCCGGCCAGGCGAACTCCGCCCCCGGCAGCGCCGCTCCCGTGCGCGCGACCCAGGCGATCCACCCGGCCGGCCAGCCCGCACACCACGCCAGCCCCTGAGCGAGCGGGAGGGCGACGGGGGCGGCGGCGAGGGCCGCGAAGCCGAGGATCGTGGCGGGGGCCACGGCCAGCTCGGCAAGCAGGTTGCAGGGCACCGCGACCAGCCCCACCCGCGCCGCGATGACCGCGATCACCGGGGAACAGACCACCTGGGCGGCCGCCGCGGCGGCGATCACCTCGGCGAGCCGGGGCGGCACCCGGCGCCGCCGGAGGGCGTCGCTCCACCGCGGGGCGAGCAGCAGCAGCGCGCCGGTCGCCAGGACGGAGAGCAGAAATCCGTAACTCCGGGCAAGCCGGGGGTCGTAGAGGACAAGCAGCAGGACGGCGGCGGCCAGCGCGGGAAGCAGCGAACGCCGTCGGCCGGTGCCGATCGCCAGCAGCGTGATCAGCCCGCAGGCGGCGGCTCGCAGCACGCTCGGGTCCGGGCGGCATACGACCACGAACATCAGGGCGAGCCCGCCACCGACGAGGGCGGTACCGCGCAGCGAGAGTCCCAGGCGCCGTGCCAGCCCGCGGCGTTCGGCCCTGGCCGCCAGATGTGGTGGGCCGATCAGGAGGGTGAGCACGATCGTCAGGTTGCTGCCGGAGACGGCGAGCAGATGCGTCAGATCGGTGGCCCGAAAGGCGTCGTCGAGGTCCTGTGGCACACGGGAGGTGTCGCCCACGACGAGGCCGGGCAGCAGCGCCCTGGCATCCGGACGCAGGCCCTCGGTGGCTTCCCGGAGCCCGGCACGCAGCTTCCCGGCCAGTCGCTGGAGGGCGGACGGCGAGCCGACCGTGCGCGGCGGCCCGTAGGCGGTGATCCGCAGCACCGCGGCGACCGGCTCGGCCGACGACAGCGGCGGTACGGCACGGGCCGCCACCCGGATACGCGTCGAGGGCAGCAGCCCACGCCACTCCGGCAACGCCCCGCCGGATCCCTCGGCCCGTCCTCCCGTCTCCGGCGCGTACGGGACACCGGCCGGGCCGCCACCCGCGGACGCCCGGCCTCCCGCACCCCGTTCTCCAGAGCCATCCCCCGCCCCCTGCCCGGCCTCTCCCTCTTCCCCTTCCCTTGAATCGTCCCCGGCACCGTGTCCCGAGCCTTTCCGTGCATCGTGCTGCTGGACGACGGCGAGCACCGGGGTGCGGACGGCGGTGACCGACCCGTCCGGTGCCATGACGCGGACGGCGTCGGCGGTGAACACCAGGGACGGCGGCGTGCGTTGCGAACCACGCACCTTGGGCCGGGTCATCCGTGGGTCGCCGGTCAGCTCCAGCTCCACGGTGAGCCGGGCATTCCGCTGTGCCCAGATCGGCAGCGGACCGCTCCGTGCCTCCGCCGCGTACAGCGCCGCGGACGCCGCCCCCGCCGCGGCGCACAGCAGCACCGCCGCCACGGCGACGAGCGCCCCCGCGGACCAGATGCGAGCCGGGCGCGAGCGGACCGTCGTCCGGTCCTCGCCCACCGCGGACGGGCCTTCCCTGACCTTCGCCCTCCACAGAGCGCAGGCCGCGAGCGCCACCGCCACCGCACAGGCCACGGCCACGCCGCTGCCCGGCGCGTCCAGGCAGATCGCGGCAGCCGCCCAGGCGGCCAGCGCCGGTGCCACCAGCCGGAGGTCGGCCGGGCCGGGCTGCCGCCGCTCCGACAGGTCCGCCGGGTCGCGATCGGCGGGCACGGGGCCAGGCGTGGCATCTACGCGGTCAGCCGGATCACGGGTGGTCGTCATGGCTCCACCAGAGGGCGCAGGTCGGCAAGCCGCCGATCACCGATACCGGGCACCTGACGGAGCTGGTCCACGGAGGTGAACCCGCCGTGCCGGGTACGGAATTCGATGATGCGGCGGGCGAGGGCGGGCCCCACCCCGGGAAGGGCGTCGAGCTGCTGCTCCGTAGCCGTACCGAGACTCACCGGCCCGCCCGCACCACCACCCTGCGGCCCGCCCCCAGAGCCACCACCACCCACACCGCCGGCCCCACCGCCGGCGGTGCCGCCGCCCTCCTCACCGACCACGATCTGCTCGCCGTCGGTCAGCAGCCGCGCCCGGTTCAGCCCGCGGGTGCTCGCGCCGTGCAGCACTCCGCCCGCGGCATCCAGTGCATCGATCACCCGCGCCCCCGCCGGCAACCGGTGAATCCCCGGATGCTCCACCTTCCCCACGACATCGACGACCACCATCCGACCGGCCGCGCCCGGCGGCCCGCCCGTAACGGAGGCAGCGGACGCACCGTTCGCCGCCGACGGCAGCCGGGACGACGAACGTCCACCGGGGCCGGGCACCGCGGGCGCGGCCCGCTCGGCGGTCGGGGCACCCACCGGCTCGGGTCGCGCGGCCCAGAAGTGCTGAACGGCGAAGCCCACCGCCACCACGAGCACCAGGGCCAGCGCGGCAAGCGCCTTGGGGTCCGTGCCGCACCTCAACTGCACCCACAGCGGCAGCCGTTCCCGTACGGCGGGCCACACCCGCCCCGGCCGCCGCACGCCCGGCGGATCGTGCTCACGCGGCGGCGGCGCACGATGGGCATGCGGTGGACCCACCCCGCCGCCCCGCCCCGTGTGCGCATCCGTATCGGCAGCGCCCCACGTTTCGGCAGCACCCTGCGTATCGGCCACGCCGGGAGCACCGGCAGTGTCATGAGGGCTGGCGGCCGCACGAGGACCGGCACCGGGTCGCGCGTCGGCGTCAGCGTCAGCGTCAGCGTCAGCGTCAGCGGGCGCATTGTTGCCGCCGGCCGAATCCGCGTCCGCTCCCGCGACTGTCGGCGCCTCCGCTTCCGGCTCCGGCTCCCCACCGAAGATCGCGGCGGCACGCACCCGCATGCGCTCCCGCTTCCATTCCCTCAGTCGCTCCCGCTCCCGCCGCCCTCGCATGGACGGAACGACCGAGAAGGAGGGAGCGGGGGAGGGAAGAACAGCGGAAGGACCGGAGGAAGGACCGGAGGAAGGACCGGAGGAAGGACCGGAGGAGGGGACGGAGGAGGGGACGGAGGAGGAGATCGCGGAAGGGAAGGAAGCCCGCCACGGAGCTGACGAAGAAACGGATGGAGAAGCGGATGAAGAGGCGGACGGGGAGACTGACGAAGACGCAGATCGGAGAGTGCTCATAGCTCTCGACGGTAAGCACAGCGCGCGCATCTCGCCGATCTGCGTCAAATACCGTGGATAACTACCGAGTTATGGATAACTCCGTCACCCTCACGGGCAAGCGCAGTCGACGCCGGACGCGCCTGCCGCGTCCCTCACCTCGGTGACACCACAGCCCCCAACAGCCCGGGACCCGTGTGCGCGCCGATCACCGCGCCGACCTCGCTCACATGGAGTTCGTTCAGCCCCGGCACCCGCTCCCGCAGCCGCTGGGCCAGCGCGTCCGCGCGCTCCGCCGCCGCGAGATGGTGGACGGCGATATCGACCTGGCCCTCCCCCGCCCGCTCCGCGGCGATCTCCTCCAGCCGTGCGATGGCCTTGGACGCCGTACGGACCTTCTCCAGCAATTCGATCCGCCCGTCGGCGAGTTGGAGGATTGGCTTCACGGCGAGCGCCGAGCCGAGCAGCGCCTGCGCCGCGCCGATCCGGCCGCCGCGCCGCAGATAGTCGAGGGTGTCGACGTAGAAGTAGGCGGAGGTACCCGCGGCGCGCTTCTCCGCCGCGGCCACCGCGTCGTCCGCGTCCCCGCCGCCCTCCACCGCCTCCGCAGCGGCCAGGGCACAGAACCCGAGCGCCATCGCCACCATCCCGGTGTCCACGACCCGTACCGGCACGGGGGCGTCCTTCGCCGCGAGCACCGCCGCGTCGTAGGTGCCGGAGATCTCCGAGGAGAGATGGAGCGAAACGATGCTGCCCGCCCCCTCCGCCGCGATCGCGCGGTAGGTTTCGGCGAACACCGTGGGGCTCGGCCGCGAGGTCGTCACGGGCCGGCGCTTCTGGAGCGCCTGTGCGACGGATCTCGCGGAGATCTCGGTGCCCTCCTCCAGGGCCTGGTCCCCCAGGACGACGGTCAGCGGTACGGCCGTGATGCGGTGGCGCTCGATAGCCGTCCGCGGCAAGTAGGCCGTGGAATCGGTGACGATCGCGACATGGCGGGACATGACTGGGAGATTATCCGGGGATCCGAACGCCCGACAGTCCGGGCCCCTCCCCAAGATCTTCCAGGTTTCACCAAGGCTCTGCCAAGACCCCATGGCCCACCGGCCGTCGAGCCGACGGCCACCGGCAGGAGACCGGGTGTAACGGCGATCCCCGGACCGCCGCTTTCAACGTTTGGCGCTCTTCTTCCCCCTCCCCCCGACCCACCCACCCCCACCCCACTCCACCCCGCCCCACCAGAGCCTCAAGGCTCAGAAACACAGAGGGCCTCAGAAACACGAAAGCACGGAGCACGGATGCGCAGAAGCGCAGAAGCGCAGAAGCGCAGAAGCACAGCTACGCAGAAGCACACAGGCGCAGAGCCTCAGAACCCCAGAACCCCAGAACCCCCGACACCTCCAAGGCCCGGAATCACGAGGACCCGGAATCACGGGGGCCCGGGAGCCCGGACGTCGCGAAGCTCACAACGCCAGGCGGTCCGTGTCCCGCCGTCCCTCCGCGCGTCAGGTCTTCTCCCGCTGGGTCTCGTCCCGCAGGGTCTTCTCCCACGGATACGACCGCTGGGTACGCGGATCCCGGGCGGTGATCGCCGGGGCCTCCTCCCCCGAGGGCCCCCATGAGTAGGCCCCACCGGCTCCACCGACAGCGCCGGCGCCCGAACCGGCTGCCGCACCGCGTATGGAACCGGAACCGGAACCGGAGTCGGAATCAGAGTCAGAGTCAGAGCCGGAGCCGGAACCCGCACCGGAACCCGCTACGGAACCGGCCCCCGATCCCGTCCGCGCGGGCCCGCTCTCCGGGGCGTCCGCCGTCCAGTGCCGCAGTGCGCCCACCTCCACGTCGATCTGGTCGCTCAGCGCCGACAGGTCGTCGTCGGCGAACTTGCGGGCCCGGTCACAGGCGGCCCAGCGCAGCGACTCCGCGGAGTGGGTGATCCGCTCCATGCGCTCCCGGAGTTCGGGGAGCCGGGCCGCGATGGCGGCCTTGTCGGGCTCCCGCTCCAGTCGCCGCAGCTCGTCGTCCAGTTCGCGGCCGTGGGCGCTGAGCCGCTCGAAGAGGCCGACCGCCTCGCTGAGCGAGGCGTCGTCCGAGGAGCCGGTGCGCAGCACTTCCTGGGTGGACCGCATGGACGTCCGCAGGGACAGCCGCAGTTGTGCCAGCTCGCCGACCACACCGGGCTGGGTGAACTGACGGGCGCGCAGGGTGGTGTCCTCGACCGTTCGGCGGGCCTGGGCGACCTTGCGGTCCACCCCGCGCTTGGCCGCCTGCACCGCCTTGACCGTGAGGAACACCCCGGCCGCCACGAACAGCACGAAGAGCAACCCGATGACGGCGACAGCGGCTTCCATGGACGCTCCCCAGAGGTGTCGGCGGCGCCGACTCCGCGTCGGCGCCCGTACCTCCACGGTAAACGCCCAGGGCAGGTCAAGGGTTCCGAACGAACCCCCAACCTGCCCGTAGGGGAAAGCCCCTAGATCGATGGTGGCGCACTCCGAGGCGGGGCCGTTCCGGACTGCGTTCCCGCAGGTCAGCCGCCGGACGGGGCCCGGAGGGCCGGAGCCGTGGACGGCGACCGGCCACACGCCGGCCGAGCGGCGGCCGGCCACCGGTCGGCGTCGGCGGGCCACCCGGTCGGCCACCCGGCGACCTCTCGCCCACCGGTGCCCGGCCGCCGGCACTCACCGGCCGGCGACCCGCTACGTCAGCTCCTCGTCCAGCCCCTCGACCAGCTTCGCGTCCAGTCCCTCGACGGGTTTCGCGTCCGGTCCCTCGACCGGTTTCGCGTCGACTTCCTCGTCCAGTGTGCCGGCGCCCGCTACGCCGGAACGATGTTCACCAGCTTCGGCGCCCGGACGATCACCTTACGGATGCCCGCGCCGCCCAGCGCCGCGACCACCGCCGGCTCCGCCAGCGCGGCGGCCTCCAGGTCCGCGTCGGAGATCGACGGCGCGACCTCCAGCCGGGCCTTGACCTTGCCCTTGATCTGGACGACGCAGGTGACGGCCTCGTCGACCACGAACGCCGGGTCGGCCACCGGGAAGTCCGCGTGCACCACCGAGTCGGTGTGGCCCAGCTTGCGCCACAGCTCCTCGGCGATGTGCGGGGCCAGCGGGGCGATCAGCAGCACCAGCTGCTCCGCGACGGTGCGCGGGACCGGGCCTCCCGCCTTCGTCAGGTGGTTGTTCAGCTCAGTGATCTTGGCGATGGCGGTGTTGAAGCGCAGGTTCGCCATGTCCTGGGTGACACCGTCGATCGCCTTGTGCAGCGCTCGCAGCGTGGCCTCGTCCGGCTCGGTGTCGGCGACGGTGGCCGCACCGGTCGCCTCGTCCACGACGTTGCGCCACAGCCGCTGCAGCAGGCGGTACTGGCCGACCACGGCGCGGGTGTCCCAGGGGCGGGAGACGTCCAGCGGGCCCATCGCCATCTCGTACAGGCGCAGGGTGTCCGCGCCGTACTCGACGCAGATCTCATCCGGCGTGACGGCGTTCTTCAGGGACTTGCCCATCTTGCCCAGCAGTCGGGAGACCTTGCCGCCCTCGTAGTAGAAGACGCCTCCGTCGTGCTCCTGGACCTCGGCCGCCGGGACGGCGATACCGCGGGTGTCCCGGTAGACGTACGCCTGGATCATGCCCTGGTTGTACAGCTTGTGGAACGGCTCCGCGGACGAGACGTGCCCCAGGTCGTGCAGCACCTTGGACCAGAAGCGGGCGTACAGCAGGTGCAGTACGGCGTGCTCGGCGCCGCCCACGTACAGGTCGACACCGCCGTGCGGTTGGCCCTCACGCGGGCCCATCCAGTACTGCTCGACGTCCGGGTCGACCAGTGCGGCGTCGTTGTTCGGGTCCAGGTAGCGCAGCTCGTACCAGCACGAACCCGCCCAGTTGGGCATGGTGTTGGTCTCGCGGCGGTAGCGTCGCACCCCGCGGCCGTCGCCCAGGTCCAGCTCGACGTCGACCCAGTCCTCATTACGGGACAGCGGGGTCTCGGGCCGGGTGTCAGCGTCGTCCGGGTCGAAGGTGCGCGGCGAGTAGTCGTCGACCTCGGGCAGTTCCAGCGGCAGCATCGAGACGGGCAGCGGGTGCGCCACGCCGTCCTCGTCGTAGACGATCGGGAACGGCTCGCCCCAGTAGCGCTGGCGGCTGAACAGCCAGTCGCGCAGCCGGAAGTTGACGGTGCCCTCGCCGATGCCGCCGGCGGTCAGCCAGTCGGTGATCTTCGCCTTGGCCTCGGCCACGCCCAGGCCGTCCAGCGAGATGGTGTCGTGGGACGAGTTGACCAGCTTCGCGTCGTACGAGCCGAACGCGTCGTCCCAGGCGGCGGGGTCGGTGCCGCGGCCGTCGGTGGGCTCGACGACGCAGCGCATCGGCAGTTCGAAGGCGCGGGCGAAGGCGAAGTCGCGGGCGTCGTGGGCCGGGACGGCCATGATCGCGCCGGTGCCGTAGCCCATCAGGACGTAGTCGGCGATGAAGACCGGGACCCGCTCGCCGCTGACCGGGTTGGTGGCGTGGACGCCGGTGAAGACACCGGTCTTGTCCTTGGCCTCGGCCTGCCGCTCGACGTCCGACTTGGCGGCGGCCTGCTTGCGGTAGGCGGCGACGGCCTCCGCGGGGGTGGCGTGGCCGCCGGTCCACACGTCGTGGGTGCCCTCGGGCCAGGCGTCGGGAACGATGGAGCCGGTGCCGTCGTCGGAGCCGGCGATCAGCGGGTGCTCCGGGGCCAGCACCATGTAGGTCGCGCCGAACAACGTGTCCTGGCGGGTGGTGAAGACGGTGATCTTGTCATCGCCGGCGGGGAAGTCGACCCGGGCGCCCTCGGAGCGGCCGATCCAGTTGCGCTGCTGCAGCTTGATGGCCTCCGGCCAGTCCAGCGCGTCCAGGTCGTTCAGCAGCCGGTCGGCGTAGGCGGTGATGCGCATGTTCCACTGGCGCAGCTTGGACTTGAAGACCGGGTAGTTGCCGCGCTCGGAGCGGCCCTCGGCGGTGACCTCCTCGTTGGCCAGCACGGTGCCCAGTCCGGGGCACCAGTTGACCGGCGCGTCCGAGGCGTACGCCAGGCGGTACCCGCCCAGGACGTCGGCCCGCTCGATCGGGCTCAGTTCGCTCCAGGGGCGGCCGTCGGGCGTCTGCCGGGTGCCGGCCTCGAACTGGGCGACCAGGGTGTCGATCGGACGGGCCGCGTCCGCGTCGGGGTCGTACCAGGAGTTGAAGATCTGCAGGAAGATCCACTGGGTCCACTTGTAGTACGCCGGGTCGATCGTCTCGATCGAGCGGCGCTGGTCGTGGCCCAGGCCCAGCCGGCGCAGCTGGCGCCGCATGTTGACGATGTTGGCCTCGGTGGAGACCCGCGGGTGGGTGCCGGTCTGGACCGCGTACTGCTCGGCCGGCAGCCCGAACGCGTCGAAGCCCAGGGTGTGCAGGACGTTGTGGCCCGTCATGCGCTGGTGGCGGGCGTAGACGTCGGTGGCGATGAAGCCCAGGGGGTGGCCGACGTGCAGCCCCGCCCCCGAGGGGTAGGGGAACATGTCCATGATGAACTTCTTGGGACGGGCCACCAGCTCGGCGTCGCCGGCCAGGCCGCCCTTCGGGTTCGGGGCCTCGTAGGTGCCGGCCGCCTCCCAGAAGTCCTGCCAGCGTGCCTCGATGTCGGCGGCCAGCGCGGCCGTATAGCGGTGCGGCGCTGCCACCTCGGCAGCCGAAGTCGTCTCGCTCATCGTCCTCAAAGCTCCATCGATCGTCTCTGCCTGCGGCTGCTGCGGACACGGTTCCTGCCGAAACAAAAATGCCCCTCACACAGGAGGGGACGCCGCGCCGATGCCGATCCGGGCGGCCACAGCAGATGGCCCGGTCGGGACTGAGTCAGCGCGGCCCGCTAAGCAGAGGGCGTACGGCACACATGGCGCCAGGGTACCGCAGCGGCAACGGGGCCCGCGCCCGGGTTTCCCCGGCGCGGGCCCCGCGCCCGTTGCGCCACGCTCCGCCACCGCCGTGCCCAGGAGGTCACGGATCACGCGGAGCGGTGGCGCGGGCCCCTGGCATCAGGGGCGGTAGGAACTCACATATCCGGCGCCCGGCGAGCCCACGCCGGTGACGTTGTCGTATCCGACGGTCGCGTGCAGGGAGCTGTCCTGCCCCAGGGTGCGCAGCGACGTCGTGGTGCCCTTGGCGGCGTCCGCCCCGTTGACGTAGTCGACACGGACGACCGCCAGGCCACGGCCGGCACCCAGGGGGTGGTCGGTGACGTCGTGGTACGCGGCGGTGCCGTAGCGCTGGTAGATGGCGGGGTTGGCGAAGCCGATGGCGATACCGTGCCGGGCCTGCTGCGCCAGCGCCTGGACGCCCGCGATCACCGGCGCCGCCAGGGAGGTGCCGCCGATGCGGTACTCGTCATAGCCGGGCTTGCCGTTGGGCAGGGTCTGCGTCTGGCCGACCAGGAAGCCGGTGTTGGGGTCCGCCACGGCCGAGATGTCCGGAACGGTCCGCATCGCACTGCCACCGTTGGCCTTCGCCAGCCCGTCCGGGACGACACCGCGCTGGTAGAAGGGCTGCGGGACGCTCTTGCTGGTGCCGCCGCCCGCGCCGCCGTTGAAGGTGCCGGGGAAGTCGGCCCAGTCGCCATCCTTGGAGAGCACCGACTTCTGGGTGCCCCAGCCGGTCTCCCACTGGTACGTGTTGCCCTTGCCGATGGCCAGGGAGGTGCCGCCGACCGCGGTCACCCACGCGGAGTTCGCCGGGGTGCCCACCTGCTTGGAGCCGGTCTTGGCGACCTCGTCGCCGTCGTCACCGGAGGAGAAGTAGAAGCCGATGCCCTGTACCGCGCCCTGCTGGAAGAGCTGGTCGTAGGCGGCGGCCACGTCCGGGGTCTCGTTCGCCTCGACGTCGCCCCAGGAGTTGGAGACGATGTCGGCGAGGTGGCCGTCGACGACCTTGCCGAGCGAGTCGAGCAGGTCGTCGTCCTGGCAGGAGGCGGAGCCCACGTAGACGATGTCGGAGGCCGGGGCGACCGCGTGGACGGCCTCGACGTCGAGGGTCTCCTCGCCGTACCAGCCGGCCGCACCGCAGTCCGCGATGTGCGTGTAGTCCTTGGGCAGCACCTGCGACAGCTGGCCCTTGCGGTAGCGGGGGTCGCCGTTGCGGTGCGCGTAGGTGTCCGCGTCCTTGGCGATGGTCGGCGAGGCGTACGCGTCGGTGATCGCGACGGTGACGCCCTTGCCGGTCCAGTTCTTCGCCCCGTAGGCGGCACGCAGCTGCTTGCCGGTGTAGCCCTTGATCGCGTACGGCGCCTTGCCCCCGAAGGCCGACGGCAGGCCGGTGTTCGTCCGGGAGCCGTAGTACGAGGAGAACGGCCCGGCGTTGCGGAAGACCGGGGAGGGCGGCGGCAGCTGGGCGGAGTGGTGCTGGGCGAACCGCGGCGCGTTGTCCAGGCCGGTGACCGTCAGGACCGCGTCGGACACCGAGCCGGGCGCGGAGGCGGTGGCCGACGGCGCGTGGTAAGTGTGGCCGTTCTTGCGGTAGTTGTGCAGGTCGGTCGCGAAGGCCCGCTGGGCGGCAGCCGCGTCGCCCTTGACCGTGACAAAGCGGTTGGTCGTTCCGGTGACCGTCAGGCCGGACTTTTTCAGCCAGGCGGTCACCCTGGCTATCTGGTCCTTCGTCGCACCGTAGCGGGCACGCACCTGGGCGGGGCTCAGGTACTTCCCGTACGCGGCGGAGTGCGGGTCCGACACGGCCTTGGCGTACTCCGCGAGGCCCTTGGCGTCGCGGCCGGCCAGGTAGACCCGGGCGGTGACGCCCGTGGAGTCGGCGGCGGCACCCTGGTCGGCCTGCTCGGTGGCCCACTGCGGCTTGGTGCCCTGCAGTGCGTGCCGGCCCCCGTCGTGGCCTGCGGCGTCGGCGGCCGGCGCGCCCAGCGCCAGCGTTCCGGCGACCAGCGGCAGCGCCGCTGCCCAGGCCAGACCGGCACGTGCGCGCGGCGATCTGGTACGGCTTGCTCTCATGTAACCCCCTGCTGTGGCGATGCGGTGCGCTGCGTGGTGACGCGCTGCGCCGGTGCGCCGATGCGCGGCACCTCACGAGCGGTGAATGCGTTGGATGTGACGGTCACGCGATTCGCCACTCTTTCGGTGAACGGTTCATGTCAGGGATATGCGATCACCAAGAAGAGACCAAGGAACGGCAATGTCCGGGTAGGGGTGACGTCTGAGAGGACGCCCAACTCGCCCTGGCGGACGCCTCGATGACCGGATATCAGCGCAACCCCGGAGGTACGTACCCGCCCTGGGCGCCGCCGCCGGGCAACGCGCAGCAGAGCGGGCCGTCCATATCGGACGACCCGCTCTGTCTTCTGTGGAGCTAAGGAGAATTGAACTCCTGACCTCCTGCATGCCATGCAGGCGCTCTACCAACTGAGCTATAGCCCCAGGTCTTGTTCCGCTGCGGCTTCCTTCCGGCTCCCCGCTGCGGCATCGCCTACATTACACGGACCTCCCCGCCTTCTGCCAAATCGCCCGCCCGCCACCCGACCACCGCCCCCGGACGAGGCCCTTCGGGCCGCAGCGCCCCCGAGGGCCCTCCGGCGGGACCCGAGGTACTGTCGGCGAGCCGTGCCCGATTCGTCCAGGGAGCCCGTACGCCGTGACCGCGCCGGAGCTGGAAGCGCCCACCGACCCCCGCGGTCCGCGCCCCCTCGTGGGCGCCGTCCGCCGCCACCCGACCCTCGCGGCGGCACTGGCCTGCCTGGTCTCCTTCGCCGCCTTCTGGGTCGTCCAGCGGCTGGCGCACGTGTCGATGATCGACCTCATGGTCTACCGCGCCGAGGGCTGGACCGCCCGCAACGGCGAGGACCTCTACGACATGGTGGCCACCTCCGCGCATCTGCCCAACACCTATCCGCCCTTCGCCGCGCTGCTGTTCATACCTCTGACCTTCTTCGGCGTCGGGACGATGCGCACCCTCGCCACCGCCGGCAACCTCGTCCTGCTCGTCGCCGTCGTCCACCTCTCGCTGCGCCTGGTGGGACGGCCCCGGCGGCTGCCCCGGCCCGCCGCCACGCTGGCGCTCTCCGCGCTGCTGGTGTGGTGCGAGCCGGTCTGGACGACGCTGCGCTACGGCCAGATCAACCTGCTGCTCGCCGTCATGGTGCTGTGGGACCTGACGCGCCGGGACGGCAACCGCTGGGCGGGTATAGGCATCGGGATCGCGGCCGGCATCAAGCTGACCCCGGCGCTCTTCGCCGTCTTCCTCGCCCTGGCCGGTGCGGTCCGCGCCGGCCGGATGCTCCGCTCCGGCGCGGGCCGGCGCGCCGCCTGGAACCCCTGGCTGCGGCAGGCCGCGGTCGCCACCGGGACGTTCTGCGCCACCGTCCTCCTCTCCGCGATCGCGCTGCCGCGCGACTCGCACCGCTTCTGGACGCAGATCGTGTTCGCCGCCGACCGGGTCGGTGAGGTGGAGATCACCGCGAACCAGTCGCTGCGCGGCGCCCTGGCCCGGCTGCTGCACACCGACACCCCGGGCGCCGCCTGGTTCGCCCTGGCCGCCCTGACCGCGGTGGCCGGGCTGGCCCTGGCCGCCGGGTCGCTGCTGCGCGGCCAGCGCTCCTGGGCGACCCTCGCCTGCGCCGCGACCGCCCTGCTCGTCAGCCCGATCTCCTGGTCCCACCACTGGGTGTGGGGCGTCCCGATGCTGATCCTGCTCGGCTCCGAGGCCCTGGAGAACACCGGCGCCACCGCGCGCCGCTGGTGGGCGGTGACCGCCGTGATGGGGCTGATGTTCTGCTCGTTCGCGCTGTGGTGGGTGCCGCACCGCTGGCATCAGCACGCGGAACTGCACCAGAACGGCGGCCAGATGCTGCTCTCCGCCGTCTACCCGCTCGCCGGGCTGACGCTGCTGGCACTGGCCGCGGTCCGGCTGCGGCGGCTCACCCGGCGCGACACCCGTGGCGGCGCCGGCGGTCCCGGCGACATCGACGCGGACAGTGACGGTACCGGCGACGGCACCGGCCCCCGTCAGGCCGCGGTCGCCGGCGATATCTGAAGCCGGAGCGCCCGCCGCGCAATTGACCGGCGCCCGCTCCGGCTCTCCCCGACCCCACGGGCTCTGACGCCCCCTTGGGCCTTGACGATCCCACGGACCCTGACGACACCACGGGCGTTCCCGGCCCGGCCCGCGCGCCCCGCACGGCCGACCCCCCGGCGCGCCGCGCACCGGCACGATGCGCGTTCTCCCCTGTCCGTCATATCCGCCCCCGTCACGCTATACCGTGCCGCCGCGGCCGATTCCGGCGGCGGCTCGTACTGCGGGAACGCACGGCCGTTCCGCGGGAGTTCCGGATCACCGAAGACGATCGAAACCGTTCACCGCTGACCGGCGCCGCTCGAAAACGACCGCGTGACGGGAGTGCGCGGCCCGGCCGACGGGACCCAACTCACGCCGTGGCGAACGAATAGAACCGTTTCAGCGTGCAGTGCTCGTCCAGCAGCCGGCCGTAGATCGGCTCCCCCTCAAGCTCCCGGTAGGTCTCGATGGGGTCGCCCTTTATGACCAGGGCGCGGGCGCATTCCTCGCACCAGTACTGGTAGTCGGCGTTGACCGGTTCCATGTCCCGGACGATCGGCGTACCGCTGCCGCACCAGTCGCATTTCCTGCTGTGGGCGCCCATCCATCAGCTCCAACTGTGGCCGCAGGCCGTACAGACGAAGGAAATCCCCCCGTTGTCGCCCAGCACCTGGGCGACGTGAGAGGAACCGCACGAGGGGCACTGGAGAGCGGAACCCTCACCACCGCACGCGGAAGCCGGACCGTCGACAGGGCAGGTGAAGCGGAGCGCGTATTCCGGCAGCCAGTCATAACCCTGCGCCTCGGCCACTTCGAGGAGGTCGTTGACCTCCTCAAGGATGCTCGTGGGCATCGCGATCTCTCCTCCCCTGGCGGCGCCGTCCGATTCTGCCACGGACCGCCCACCGGGTCAGGACCGCCGTCCCGTCACCCCGGCCGCCCGGCCGCACACCGGCGCGCCGGCCCGCGCGAGAACGCTCCCCCACAGTGCCCGCGCTGCACCGCCCACCCCCTCGACCGCCAGCCGATTCAGGAAGACCGTCCCGAAAAGCGCCGTTCCCAACAGGAGTCCGACCTGGTTGACGGTCACCACCAGCCCGCTCGCATCCGCCGCGTCCTCCCGGCGTACGGACGCCTACGCGGCGGCGTTGTCAGTGCCATCGCCTTTCATGGCAGGTGGAGTTGACGGGGTACCGGCGGATGCCGGCGGCGCCCCTGAGGTGAGGGTGGCCGCTGATCGCCCGGCTGTCAGGGGCCGGTGAGGAGTTCGCGGGCCTGTGGGCGGGCGGGGATGTCGCGCCGCACGGCACCCACATGAAGGTGATCCGGCACGCCTCGGTCGGCGAGGTGCGGCTGGTATCGACGTCGCTGGTGGTGGGCGTGGCCCCCGAGACCCGGATCGTGGTCTACACCCCGGCCGACGAGGAGAGCCGCAGGCTGACGGCGGTGCTGCGCACGGTCCATGACCCGGTCCTCGGCGGCCCGGCGCATCGGCGGCCCGCCTCCGAGGCCGTGGCGGAGCTGGAGCGGACAGGAGGGAGGAAGGCGAAGGCGAAGGCGAAGGAGGGGCGGAAGGGGGAGGGCAGCGAGGCCGCGTCGTCGCTGCGCTGACCGGCGGTGCGCGCCAACTCCCGGGCTCGCGGCTCGAAGCGCGCAGCCGCGCCGCACCGGGCCGGGCGCCGTAACGCAAAGATCCCGCCTCTGCTGGAGACGGGATCTTCCGGGTTGTGGAGCTAAGGAGAATTGAACTCCTGACCTCCTGCATGCCATGCAGGCGCTCTACCAACTGAGCTATAGCCCCGGGTCTTGTTCCGCCCCTCCGGGTTTCCCCCGGCGGCGCCGCGAACAAGAAGAACTTTAGCCTGCGACCTGCCCAGATGTGAAATCCGGTGGGCCGCCCTCGCCCGGGGCTCAGGCGTCGTCGCCGAGCACCGGCTCCGGGAGGGTGCCGGCGTTGTGCTCCAGCAGCCGCCAGCCGCGGGCGCCTTCGCCCAGGACGGACCAGCAGCAGTTCGACAGACCGCCCAGGCTCTCCCAGTAGTGGGAGTCCAGGCCGAGCATCCGCCCGATGGTGGTGCGGATCGTGCCGCCGTGGCTGACGACGACCAGGGTGCCCTCGTCGGGCAGCTTGTCGGCGTGGTTGAGCACCACCGGGGCGGCCCGGTCGGCGACCTCGGTCTCCAGTTCGCCGCCACCGCGGCGCACCGGCTCACCGCGCTTCCAGGCGGTGTACTCCTCGCCGTACCGCGCCAGGATCTCGTCGTGCGTCAGGCCCTGCCAGGAGCCCGCGTAGGTCTCCCGCAGTGCCGGGTCGTGCGTCACGTCGAGACGGGTCAGGGCGGCCAGCTCGCGGGCGGTCGCCGCGGCCCGGCGCAGATCGGACGCGATGATGGCGTCCGGCCTCAGGGCGGCGAGCAGCCGGGCCGAGCGCTGCGCCTGGGCGAGGCCGGTCTCGGTCAGCTCGATGTCCGTCGAGCCCTGGAAGCGGCGCTCCAGATTCCAGGCCGTCTGGCCGTGGCGCCACAGGACGACGCGGCGGCCCCGGCCGCCCTTGGTGCCGTTCAGAGCAGATCTCCGTCCTCGTGGCCCGCGGTGGCCTCGGCGTGCGCGGCGGCCTTGCCGCGGGTGGCCTTGGCCTCCTCGGGGAGGTCGAGCTCGGGGCAGTCCTTCCACAGGCGTTCGAGCGCGTAGTACACCCGCTCCTCGCTGTGCTGGACGTGGACGACGATGTCGACGTAGTCGAGCAGCACCCAGCGCGCTTCCCGGTCGCCCTCGCGGCGGACCGGCTTGGCACCGAGCTCCTTGTTGAGTCGTTCCTCGATCTCGTCGACGATCGCCTTGACCTGACGGTCGCTGGGCGCGGAGGCCAGCAGGAAGGCGTCGGTGATCGAGAGGACGTCACTGACGTCGTAGGCGATGATGTCGTGCGCGAGCTTGTCGGCCGCTGCCAGAGCGGCGGCGTTGATGAGCTCGATGGAACGGTCCGTGGCGGTCACAAGCGGCTTTCCGGGTCGGGGGGTGCCTCTCCGGCCGGGGCAGTGGGCGCGCGGCGGAGCCGGGGCGCGCCGCGGCCCGCCGGTCGGTCGGATCAGCGGTCAGGTACCCCTCAAGGGTCTCACGGACCACCGACACTCCCGGCGGGCTTTTCGGGCCCGCCGGTCGGTGCCGGTGTTCGACCAGGTCAGCCCTTGTAGTCCTGGCCCAGGACGACGCCGATGTCCGCGTTCGAGGCGACCTTGCCCTGCGTGACCGCGCCGGCCGGGAGGCCCAGCGTCTTGGCGACCTCGGCGGCCTTCGCCTTCTGTGCGGCGTCCGCGTACGTCACCTGGGAGGTGGCGGCCGTGGTGTCGCTGCCGCCGTCGACGAAGGTGTAGCCGCCGTTGAGGAGGGCGACCTGCGCCTTGCCGGTGGCGGCCTTCTCACCGGAGGCGTTGCGGACCGCGACCCGGGGGGTCGTGCCAGAGGCGGTCTTCTTGACCGTGCCGCCCAGGACGTCCTTGACGACACCGGCCGCCGCGGACGGGCTGAGCGTCCCGTCGGCCTGCACGGGCAGCGTCGTGGTGGTGTAGGCGCCGGTCTTCGCCAGCTCCGCCCGCTGCGCCAGCGAGCTGCCGAGCTGGGCCTCGGTGAGCGGCGGGTCGAGCACCTGGAGGAGCGTCTTCACGGTGGCGGTGGCGCCGTCCGCGTCGCTGGAGACCTTCTTGAGGGTGGCCTGCATGACCTGCCCGAACCGCGCCAGCTGCTTGGTCTCGCTCTCGCCCGGCCCCTGGTAGGTGGCGTAGGCGACGGCCGCCTGCCCGTTGAGGGTCTGGGCGGAGCCCTGCTTGACCAGCGGGGAGTCGTCCTTCTTGGCGCCCGGTACGGCGGTGTCGGTGTCGAGGCTGATGCCGCCGACCGTCTCGACCAGGTTCTCCAGATAGGGGGTGTCGAGCCGCCAGCTGGCCTTGAGGTCGGCGCCCAGGAGGGTGTTGAGGGACTCCCGGGTCGGGTCGGTGCCGTCGTCCTTGACGGACTTGCCGAGGGTCGTGGTGGTGCCGTCGTCCTTGCTGACGATGAGGTTGTTGGGCAGCAGGAGGGTGGTGCCCTTGTGGGTGGTCTCGTTGTCCACGAGGAGGGCCGTCGAGCTGTTGCCGGTCTTGATGTCCCGCAGGTTCACGACGAGGACGTCCCTCTTCTGCGCGCCGGCCGCCGTGTCGGCGGCGCCGCCCGCGCCGGAGAGCCCCGGCAGTTTGCCGGCCCACCACAGGTAGCCGACCCCGCCGGCCACGAGGAGGGCCAGCACGACCGACAGCGCGACGATCCGGCTGCGCCCGCGCCGCTTGGCCTCCTCGCGCCGCTCGGTGCGGCTCTCGGTGAACTTCAGCCAGTCGATGACGTCCTCGGAGTCCTCGTCCGGCTCCTCGATGAACGAGAACTGCTCGGTGCCGTGGTCGGGCGCCGCGGACTCCGCCCCGGTGCGCTCGGCCTTCTCGGCGCCGGCCGGCGCGGCCGGCGCCTCGGGGCTCCGCTGCGGCGCCCCGGCGTGCTGCTCGCCGTAGGAGAACTGCTCGGGTACCTGCTCGTAGGCCGGCTGCGGCGCCTGCTGCGGGATCCACTCGCCCTGGTGGGGCCGGTGCGGCTGCTGCTGCGGCTGCGCGTACGGGTCGTACTGCTGGGGGTAACCGGGCTGCTGCTGCACCTGCCCGCCGCCGTACTCATAGCCGTACTCCGGCTGCGCCTGGTACGGCTGCCCGCCCTGGCCGGGCTGCGCGCCGTAGGGGTCGTAGCCGTCGTGGACCGGCGGCGCGGTCTGCTGGGCCGGCTGCCCGTAGGGGTCGTAGTGCTGCTGCTCGTACGACGGCTGCGGCACCTCCTGGTGCAGCGGCCGGCCGTAGGCGTCGTAGGCGTTGTAGCCCTGGCTCTGCTGTCCCTGCTGTCCCTGCTGTCCCCGACCCTGCCCGTGGGCATACGGGTCGTGGGCATACGGGTCCTGCGGACCGTACGGATCGTGTCGGTCACTCACCGGTACCCCTTTCCGTCAGCCCCGTCAGCGATCGTCGCGGTACAGCTGCTTCTTGTCGATGTAGCGCACCACACCGTCCGGTACGAGGTACCAGACCGGATCCCCCTGGGCGACGCGCGCCCGGCAGTCGGTCGAGGAGATGGCCAGCGCGGGCACCTCGACGAGGGACACCGCTCCCTCGGGCAGCCCGGGGTCCGCGAGGACGTGGCCGGGCCGGGTCACCCCGATGAAGTGGGCGAGCGAGACCAGCTCCGCAGCATCGTGCCAGGTCAGGATCTGGCTGAGCGCGTCGGCGCCGGTGATGAAGAACAGGTCCGCGTCCTGATGTTCCGCGCGCAGATCACGCAGCGTGTCTATCGTGTACGTCTTGCCGCCGCGGTCGATGTCGATGCGGCTGACGGAGAACTGCGGGTTCGACGCGGTCGCGATGACCGTCATCAGATAGCGGTCCTCGGCCGGGGACACCTTCTTGTGGCTCTTCTGCCACGGCTGCCCCGTGGGCACAAAGATGACCTCGTCGAGGTGGAACTGGCTGGCCACCTCGCTCGCGGCGACCAGGTGTCCGTGATGGATCGGGTCGAACGTGCCGCCCATCACTCCGAGTCGCCGCTTCACGGGTCCTGTGTGCTCTCCCATGCGTGCAGACCCTACTTGGCCAGACGCGTTGCCGGGGGCCGGGTGTTCGGGCTCAGTGGTCGCGGTTGAAACGGGTGGTGATCCAGAGCAGGAGAAGCAGGACGAAAAGGGCGCCGCCGCCGGTGATGAACGGGTTGAGGCTGTCGTGGTTGCCACCCTTCATCCCGCCTTCGGCGAGGGTGACCAGGGACTGTGCGGTGGAGTGCAGACTCATCGTTGGCAGGACCAATCCGGGCGGGTTTCGGACAGAGGCTTCCGCCACATCGTAAGCGCCACGTCACCGGGGGCTCACGCCGACTCCACCCGACGCCGCCCGGGCGGCGTCGGCGCTGGTCGCGAGGGTGGCCCCGACCGGTCCTCAGTCCTGGTTGCCGTATCCGCGCAGCAGCAACCACGCGAGCAGCGCGGCGCCCACGACGCCGACGATGATCACGGTACGCAGGAGCCAGCCGGGGCCGCCTCCCCTGGAGGTCTCCTCGGCGGCGGCGAGCAGCAGGGTCGGATACGGCATGGCGGTGGCTCCCTATTGTGGCGGCCTGGTCGGTCGTTCGGTGCGCTCGCCAGCGTACGCCCGAGCATCCATTCCGCTGTCAGTGGCGTCCTCTAGGCTGAACACACGCAGTCGAACAGGGGGAGGCCCCAATGACGGAGAGCCCAGACGGCAGCGCCAACGTACCGAGCCGGGACCGCAGGCGGTTCCCCGGTATCTCGTCGCGGTCCTACGAGCACCCGGCGGACCGCTCGGCGCTGGTCGCGCTGCGCAAGCTGAGCGGGTTCGACACCGTCTTCAAGACGCTCAGCGGCTTGTTGCCGGAGCGCAGCCTGCGGCTGCTCTTCCTGTCGGACTCGGTCCGGGTCGGCGAACAGCAGTTCGCCCACCTCAACGACATGCTGCGGGACGCCTGCCACATCCTGGACCTGGAGAAGGTCCCGCCGATGTACGTCAATCAGGACCCGCAGCCCAACGCCATGTGCATCGGCCTGGACGAGCCGATCATCGTGGTCTCGACCGGCCTCGTCGAGCTCCTCGACGAGGAGGAGATGCGGGCGGTCATCGGCCACGAGGTGGGCCACGCCCTCTCCGGGCACGCGGTGTACCGCACCATCCTGCTGTTCCTGACGAACCTGGCGATGAAGGTCGCGTGGATCCCGCTGGGCAATGTCGCGGTCATGGCGATCGTGACGGCGCTGCGCGAGTGGTTCCGCAAGTCGGAGCTGTCCGCGGACCGCGCCGGCCTGCTGGTCGGCCAGGATCTGCAGGCGTCGATGCGCGGCCTGATGAAGCTGGCCGGCGGCAACCACCTGCACGAGATGAACGTGGACGCGTTCCTCAAGCAGGCCGAGGAGTACGAGGCCGGCGGCGATCTGCGGGACTCCGTGCTGAAGATCCTCAACCTCCTCCCGCGCAGCCACCCGTTCACCACCGTGCGGGCGGCCGAGCTGAAGAAGTGGGCGGAGAGCCGCGACTACCAGCGCATCATGGACGGCCACTACCCGCGCCGCGACGAGGACAAGGACGCGTCGGTCTCCGACTCGTTCAAGGACTCCGCCACGCACTACGCCGAGTCGGTGCGCAACAGCAAGGACCCGCTGATGGGCCTGGTCCGCGACATCGCGGGCGGTGCGGGCGACCTGGGCGGCAAGCTGCGCGACACGGTCTTCGGCTCGCGTTCCGAGGGCTCCGGCGGGGCTAACGGATCGGATGGCTCGGGTTCGGCTGGGAAGTAGCCGAAAGCTCGCCGCAGACGGAGGCGTTGGGCCGGCCGGTGGCGAAGGGGTCGGTGCCGGCGGGACGGTCGGTGCCGGCGTGCTGCCCCGCGAGCAGCGGACGCAGCACGTCGGCCGGGTTGGACGAGCAGGACAGCGGCCCTGCCTGGAGGCTGCTCTGGAGCACTTCCAGGCGGTGGTCGTTGAGGTCGTCGCGGCTGAGCCGGAAGTGCATCTCGCGCCGGACGGTGAACAGCGAGGCGGCGCCCGGCGTCGGCGTGCCGGTCTGCTGTCCCGCGGCGGCGTCCTGCGGGGCGCCGGCGACCGGCCGTACGGCGTAGACGAAGGTGTAGTCGGCGGTGACGTCCAGCGCGTCCTGGCTCAACTCCGCCGCGGACAGCGTGCCGTTGACCCGGACGTTGCGGTCGGCGAGCTCGGTCTGCTTGGGGTCGAAGCGGACCAGCCAGCCGGTCGCCGCATAGCTGCCGTTGTCGTCGGGGCGCGCCATGCTCCGGTCGAACTGGTCGAGTTGTCCGGTGTCCAGCAGCAACCTCACCGGCCGTGCGGACCCGCCGGTGAGGGTGACCGGGTCCACCGACGAGCGGACGATGTAGTCCTTGGCGATGGTCAGCGCGGTGACGATCTGGCCGTCCGAGAAGTGCGCGCTGCGCTCGACGTCGGGGAGGTTGACGCCCGCCGCGCCGATCCGGAAGTCCGCCGCCGGGCTGTGCGCGAAGAGGTCGGCGGGGGTCGCGCCCGGTACGATCCCGGGCGGCGCCAGCGGCACCACCGCGGACCGCAGCGGCTGCGTCCGGACCGGCTCCGGGGCCTTGTACGGGTGGCGTATGCCCATGTAGACGGCGGTGCCGAAGGCCAGCACGATCAGCAGCACCAAAAGGATCGCCTGGCGGGAGCCGCCCAGCCGCAACCATGCGTGGCGGGTCCGTACGGCCGGTGAATGGTGCTCGCCGAGCCGCTCGTCGGCGGAGAATTCCTGCAGGCGTGCAGCGCGCACGAACGACTCGTCGAAGACAACGGATCGGTACTCGTCGTCACCGCCTCCCGGGGCGCCGTCGGGCGTCCCTTCGGGAGGGTCACCAGGCCCGCTCATACAACAAGGGTAGGTCTGCCGAGGCGAAGGTAAACGCCGGGAGCCGCCACAACTTCACGTCATTGCGGCCGGGGCACGGCGGAGGACGACGGGCGCTGCGGCACCGCGGATGCGGGCGGTGGCAGGCCGGGGCGGGGCGTGTGCACGGTGTTCGCGCCGCCGGTGGGCGGGGTGCCGGTGGCTGGTGCGTCCACGCCGCTGGTGCGGGCCGGCGTCGCCGGGCTCTGGGGGCGGCCGGCGACCCCTCGGTAGACGGCGCTGAAGGCCAGCGCCACCAGCCCGATGCCCATCACCACGGCGAGCACCCAGGCCATGGGGCGGTGCCAGCGAGCGCTGCCGCGGTACGGGCGCAGGGACCCGCCGTAGGGGCCGTACGGGCCGTCGGACGGATATCCGTCGTCGTAGACCCCATGGCCACCGGGCGCCGGATAGTCGAAGTCGTCGCCGTCCGGCCCGAACCCGGGCCCCGGGCGGGCCGCCGCCTCCGCCTCCGCGCGCGCCTCGGCCGCGGCCAGCATCCGCTCGACCGCCGAGGGTTCGTGGATCGTCGCGGCCCGTACGAATTCCTCGTCGAAGACCACGGAAGCGAAGTCCTCGTCCGCTTTTCCGTGGCTCCCGTGGTGGTGCTCGTCGGGCTCCTCGCCGTCCGGGAACGGCGTGCCCCCCACGTCGTCCGGCACCCGTCCAGGGTAGCCCCGGCCGGACCGTTTGGGCAGAGAGCGGAGCGACCGAACAGCGCGCGGAACGGGGCCGTCCGCGGGGCGGTTCAGCGGGTGTGGCCGTCGCCCGTGACGATGTACTTGGTGGACGTCAGCTCCGGAAGACCCATGGGGCCACGGGCGTGCAGCTTCTGGGTGGAGATGCCGATCTCGGCGCCGAAGCCGAACTGGCCGCCGTCGGTGAAGCGGGTCGAGGCGTTGACCGCGACGGTCGTGGAATCCACCAACTGGGTGAATCGGCGAGCGGCCGCCTGCGAACCCGTGACGATGGCCTCGGTGTGGCCCGAGGTCCAGCGCCGGATGTGCGCCACCGCCGCGTCCAGGTCGGGCACCACGGCCGCCGCGATGTCGTACGAGAGGTACTCCGTCGCCCAGTCCTCGTCGGTGGCCGGGGCGACCAGGCCGGGGCCCGCCTGCTGCCAGGCCGCGTCGCCGTGCACCACGACACCGGCCTGGGTCAGCGCCTCCAGGGCGCGCGGCAGGAACTTCTCGGCGATCCCGGCGTGCACCAGCACCGTCTCGGCGGCGTTGCAGACGCTGGGCCGCTGTGCCTTGGAGTTGACGAGGATGTCGATCGCCATGTCGAGGTCGGCGGCCTCGTCGACGTACACATGGCAGTTGCCGGTGCCGGTCTCGATGACCGGGACGGTGGACTCCTCGACGACCGTGCGGATCAGGGCGGCGCCGCCGCGCGGGATCAGCACGTCGACCAGGCCGCGGGCGCGCATCAGCTCGCGCACCGAGTCCCGGCTCTCCCCGGGCACCAGCTGCACCGCGTCGGCCGGCAGCCCGGCGCTCTCCACAGCGCCGCGCAGCACGTCCACCAGCGCGCTGTTGGAGGCGTAGGCGGAGGACGAGCCGCGCAGCAGTACGGCGTTGCCGGACTTCAGGCAGAGCGCGGCGGCGTCCACCGTCACGTTGGGCCGGGCTTCGTAGATGATCCCGATCACGCCGAGCGGGACCCGGACCTGGCGCAGGTCGAGGCCGTTGGGCAGGGTCGAGCCGCGCACCACCTCACCCACCGGATCGGGCAGCGCCACGACCTTGCGGACGTCGTCGGCGATGGCCGCGATCCGCTCGGGGGTGAGGGTGAGCCGGTCCACGATCGAGCTGGAGGTGCCGGCGGCCCTGGCCTTCTCGACGTCCTGGGCGTTGGCGGCCACGATCGCGTCGGTGTGCGCCACCAGCGCGTCGGCGATGGCGAGCAGCGCCCCGTCACGGGCCGTGCGCGGCAGCGGCGCCAGGACGGCGGCGGCTTCCTTGGCGCGGCGGGCGGTGTCGAGGACGGGCGAGGACTGCGATGCACTGCTGGTCATGGCCGCAGCCTAGCGCCGCCGCGAGCCACGGCCACGCCGCATTCCACAGAGCGGGACACCGGTATCACCGGTGGAACGGGGCTGGGGAAAACCCCGCGGGCCCGGCCATGACCCGTCGGGCAGGCCCTAGTAGGGATGGACCCCGACCGGTGACGCCGGCGGCGGGCCGTAGCCCTCGGCGACGCGCTGGTGGTAGGTCTCCCGGTCGATGACCTCCAGGCCGACGATCTCCCACGGGGGCAGCTTGGCCGTCGAGCGGTGCTCGCCCCACAGCCGCAGGGCGACCGCGGCGGCGTCGTGCAGGTCCCGGGCCTCCTCCCAGTAGCGGATCTCCGCGTGGTCGTTGGCGTAGCGGCTGGTCAGCAGGAAGGGATGGTCGTGGGCGAGTTGCTCCAGCGACCGCCGGACCTCCTTCAGCGGGGCCTCCGCGCCCGAGACGCTGAGGGTGATGTGCCACAGCCGGGACGCCTCGCGGCGCTCGCCCGCCGGTGCCGGCCGCGTGGTCCCGTCCCGCTCCGCGCACCGGTCGTCCGCCGGCCGGGCGGCTTCACCGCCGGTCCCGACGCTGGTCAGGGTGCGCTCCGCCGTCCCTCGGGGCGGTGCCCCTGGGCGCCCTCGTCTCACCGGCGGCCTCCTGTGATGCGAATCGCTCCGCCCCGGGGGTGCGGAGCCGACTGGTGCGGTCGTTCTTCGGCGTCTGCGCTCGCGCGCTGCGGGCGCCGCTCCCCTACGGCGCCCCCGCAACAAAGTTGACCAGTCCGCGGCCCGTCGCGGGGGCGTTTTGCCGAAGGTGCCCTTGGAAAGGCCGGTGCGGGCCGGTCCCGGACGGGCCCGCCTCAGTGGTGCAGGAGCACCAGGTCGTCGCGGTGCACGACTTCGCGCTCATACGCCGGTCCGAGCTCGCGGGCCAGATCCCGGGTCGAACGGCCAATCAATCGAGGGATTTCCCGGGCGTCGAAGTTGACGACCCCGCGGGCGACCGCACGGCCGTCGGTGTCCCGCAGCTCGACCGGGTCGCCGGCGGAGAACTCCCCCTCCACGGAGGCGATGCCGGCCGGCAGCAGCGAGGAGCGCCGCTCGACGACGGCTCGCACCGCCCCGTCGTCCAGTACCAGCGCGCCGCGCGGCGCGGAGGCGTGCGCCAGCCACAGCAGCCGGTCGGCGGAGCGGCGGCCGGTGCGCAGGAAGTGGGTGCCGGTGGTGCCGCCGGCCAGCGCGTCCCCGGCGTGCACGGCGGAGGTCAGCACGACGGGGATGCCGGCCGCCGCCGCGATCCGGGCCGCCTCGACCTTGGTGACCATGCCGCCGGTCCCGACCCCGGCCTTGCCCACGCTCCCGATGGAGATGCCCTCCAGGTCCTTGGGGCCGCTGACCACCGCTATCCGGGACGTGCCCGGGGTGGACGGGTCGCCGTCGTAGAGGCCGTCCACGTCGGACAGCAGGATCAGCAGGTCGGCGCGGACGAGATGGGCGACCAGGGCGGCCAGTCGGTCATTGTCGCCGAACCGGATCTCGTCGGTGGCGACGGTGTCGTTCTCGTTGACGATCGGCACCGCCCCCATGGCCAGCAGCTGGTCGAGGGTGCGGTACGCGTTGCGGTAATGGGCCCGGCGGGCGGTGTCGTCGGACGTGAGCAGCACCTGGCCGACCCGGCGGCCGTAGCGCGCGAAGGAGGCGGTGTAGCGGGCGACCAGCAGGCCCTGGCCGACGCTGGCGGCGGCCTGCTGCCGGGCCAGGTCCCGCGGGCGCCGCTCCAGGCCCAGGGGGGCGAGGCCGGCCGCGATGGCCCCGGAGGAGACCAGCACGATCTCCTTGTCCTGATGTTTGGCCAGCACGTCCACCAGCGCGTCGACGCGGTCGGCGTCCAGCCCCCCGGCGGCGGTGGTCAGCGAGGAGGAGCCGACCTTCACCACGATCCTGCGGGCGTCCGCGACGTCCTGCCTTGCCCCTGCCACCTGCATACCCCTGTGCTCGCCGATCCCACTGCCGTACGAATTCCGTACAGCCGCAAATCTACGGCAGCGATCGCTTCGGACGCTTCGGCATATCGCCTGGCGGACGTCCCGGCGGACACCGGAGGCCCGCCTCCCACTCCTCTGACAGAATTTTTGTTAAGACGGTACGAGAGGCCAAAAGGTTGCGTTCGATTGGTTCGCTTTCGCGATGAAGAGAGCCACAGCAGATTGTCACCAAGGCCAACAAGGTCATACGGTCGGGTGTCCATCGGTCCCGTTTCGTCGCACTTGCGGCGTCGCAGCGCGGGACCCGGACACCGTCCCGGCCTCCCCCCGACCTTTCTTGCCGCCAGGAGCCCTCTCCCGTGCCTTCCGCCGGAATCGCCCCCAGACGAGCCGTGCAGCTCGCGGCGCTCTTCGCGATGATGGTCGCGTTCATCGCCCAGCTCATCGGCGCGCTGCTGCCCGTCATTCCGCTGTTCATCGCCGCGTCGGTGGTGAACCTGGGTCTCGACCTGGTCCTCCAGCACCAGCAGCCCGGTCTGCTCTCCGTACTCGGCCGGATCCGCTTCGACGTGACGGTGCGTCAACTGCTGCGGGACATGGTGATACTGGTCGGCCTGCTGCACATCGACGGCATCAACCCCCTGGAGGAGCAGGCACCGCTCACCATCACGCTGCTGCTCTTCTACGGCACCCACTTCGTGTGCCAGACGGTCGCGGTCCTGGTCCGCAGGGCCCGCACCCTGCCGTTCGTCACCCGCAACATCGACGCGAGCGCGCTCGCGCTGACCGACGCCCCGCCGCGGCTGCTCTTCCGGCAGACCGGCCGGCGGCTGCTGCGCTTCTCGGTGCCCACGACGGCGGGCATGATGGTCACCGCGGTCACCGGCAACGCCTACTGGGGCGGCCTCGGCATCGCCGTCGCGCTGCTGCTGTCCGCCGGCGGCACCCTCTACCTGAGCACCTGGCTGCTGCCGAAGAAGCGGACCCTCGACGAACAGCAGGCCCTGGCCTGGCTGGACCGCTGGCTGGCCGCCTACCGGCCGACGGTCGGCATGTACTTCTCCGGCGGCTCGACCTCCGCCTACCAGGCCAACATGTGGCTCGGCACCCTCGCCGAACTGGGCGGCAACCCCGTCATCGTGCTCCGTGAGCGCTTCATGGTGCAGAAGATCGAGGCCACCGACATCCCGATCGTCTGCATCCCGAAGGTCGCCCACCTGATGCGCCTGGAGCGCTCCACCCTCAAGGTCCTGCTCCACCCGGCGAACTCCGGCAAGACCTCGCAGATCCTGCGGATCCCCTCCATCAAGCACGCCTTCATCAACCACGGCGAGAGCGACAAGCTCTCCTCCTGCAATCCGTACGCGAAGGCGTACGACGAGGTGTGGGTGGCCGGCCCGGCGGCCCGGGACCGCTACCAGCTCGCCGACATCGGCGTCGAGGACAAGGACGTCGTCGAGGTCGGCCGCCCCCAGCTGGCACCGATCCGGCCCTACGAGGGCGCCCCGCTCGGCCGGTTCACCACGGTGCTGTACGCGCCGACCTGGGAGGGCTGGGACGGCAACCCGGGCAACACCTCGGTGATCCTGGCCGGTGAGAACATCGTCCGCGCCCTGCTCGCCGACCCCAAGGTGCGACTCCTGTACAAGCCGCACCCGATGACCGGCTCCGTGGACCCGCGCGCGGGCGCCGCCGACTCCCGTATCCAGGCGATGATCGCGGAGGCCAACGCCCGGCGCGGCGGTGCACTGCCCGGCCCCGAGGCCGCCGCCGAACTGGCTCGCCGCACCATGGAGTTGGACCGGCTGACCACCGCCGACTTCCGCGCCAGCGCCGACGAGTTGGAGCGGATGCGGCTCCAGGGCACCCCCGAGGAGGGCCGCGCCGCCGCCGTGGACGCCGCCGTCGCCGCCTGGGAGGACGCGTACTGGAACTCCGTCCCCGAGTGGGAGCACCTCGTCGTGACCGCCGCCCGCCCCGGCATCTTCGCCTGCTTCAACCGGGCGGACGTGCTGATCAGCGATGTCTCCAGCGTCGTCTCCGACTACCTGACCAGCGAGAAGCCGTACGCGGTCGCCAACACCTCGGGGATGGACGAGGACGACTTCCGGGCGCACTTCCCGACGGTGCGGGCGGCGACCATCCTGACGCCGGACGCGGAGGGGGTGGCCGGCCTCCTGGACACCGTGCGCCAGCCGGAGCGGGACGCCCTGGCCGCGGCCCGCGCCGAGCTGAAGGAGCACCTGCTCGGCCCGTCCGACCCGCCGTCGGCGGTCCGCTTCGAGAAGGCCGTGCGGAACCTGTGCACCAAGGCCGACGAACGCCGGGTGCGGATGGAGAGCCGACTCTCGGGCATCCCCGTGCAGCGCTCGCAGCGGGGCCTGAACGCCGCCGGGACGGCCGGGCAGGGCGCGGGCGGCGCCCCGGACGCGACGGCCGCCGTCTGACCCGCAGCGGGCCGCTCAGGGCCACGAACGCTACGGGACAGGCCCCCGGGAGGAGCGCTCCTCCC
>NZ_JBNHIN010000009.1:139379-184033 GCF_050054615.1 Streptomyces sp. YGL11-2 | reverse complement strand
GGCCCTGTCCCGTACGGCTCCCGCCCTCAGAACGGGTTGAAGCCGTCGTAGTCGCTCTGCGCCTCGTCCCGCTCCGCGTCGCGGTCGCGGCGCCGCTGCGCGGCCGGCCGGGGCGCCTCGAGGCGGTGGTCCTCACCACGCCGGCCCAGCATCTCCGCACCGGCCGACATCGACGGCTCCCAGTCGAAGACCACGGCGTTGTCCTCGGGGCCGATCGCCACCCCGTCCAGGGCGCGGGCGCCCGCCTTGAGGAGCGCGTCCTCCACGCCGAGGCGGCTGAGCCGGTCGGCCAGATAACCGACCGCCTCGTCGTTGTTGAAGTCGGTCTGGCGGACCCAGCGCTCGGGCTTCTCGCCGCGGACCCGGAAGAATCCCTCGTCCTCCTGCGTGACCGTGAAGCCCGCGTCGTCGACCGCCTTGGGGCGGATCACGATGCGGGTGGCCTCCTGCACCGGCTTGGCGGCCCGCGCCTTGGCGACGATGTCGGCGAGGGCGTACGACAGCTCCTTGAGGCCCTGGTGGGCGACCGCGGAGACCTCGAAGACGCGGTAGCCGCGCGCCTCCAGGTCCGGGCGGATCATGTCGGCGAGGTCCTTGCCGTCGGGGATGTCGACCTTGTTGAGGACGACCACCCGCGGCCGGTCGCCGAGACCGCCGTACTGCGCCAGCTCCGCCTCGATGACGTCGAGGTCGGAGACCGGGTCGCGGTCCGACTCCAGGGTGGCGGTGTCCAGGACGTGGACCAGCACCTCGCAGCGCTCGACGTGCCGCAGGAACTCCAGGCCCAGCCCCTTGCCCTGGCTGGCGCCCGGGATCAGGCCCGGGACGTCGGCGATGGTGTAGACCGTGGCGCCGGCCGTCACCACACCGAGGTTGGGCACGAGCGTGGTGAAGGGGTAGTCCGCGATCTTCGGCTTGGCCGCGGAGAGCACCGAGATCAGCGAGGACTTGCCGGCGCTGGGATAGCCGACCAGCGCGACGTCGGCGACGGTCTTCAGCTCCAGCACGATGTCCCGCGCCTCGCCGGGCTCGCCGAGCAGCGCGAAGCCGGGGGCCTTGCGGCGGGCGGAGGCGAGCGCGGCGTTGCCGAGGCCGCCGCGACCGCCCTGGCCCGCGACGAAGGTGGTGCCCTGGCCCACCAGGTCGGCCAGCACCTCGCCGTGCCCGTCCAGCACGACCGTGCCGTCCGGGACCGGCAGGACCAGGTCCTTGCCGTTCTTGCCCTCGCGGTTGTCGCCCGCGCCGGGCTGGCCGTTGGTGGCCTTGCGGTGCGGGTGGTGGTGGTAGTCGAGGAGGGTGGTGACGTCCTGGTCGACGACCAGGATCACATCGCCGCCGCGGCCGCCGTTGCCGCCGTCGGGGCCGCCGAGCGGCTTGAACTTCTCCCGGTGAACGGAGGCGCAGCCGTGGCCTCCGTTACCCGCGGCGACATGCAGCTCGACGCGGTCCACGAAGGTGGTCATGGTGGGGATGCCTCCAGATCAGCGGGATTGTCTGCGTACTGCTGTGATTCAGATGGGATGTCTTCTTCGTAACGCGCCAAGGGCGGACCAGCCTTCCCGCTCCCGCGAGAAAAGGCGGTCCGCCCTTGGCGTGCTGCTGTACTACGTCCGGGCCGGAATTACTCGGCGACCGGGACGATGTTCACGACCTTGCGGCCACGGTGGGTGCCGAACTGCACCGCGCCGGGCTGCAGGGCGAACAGGGTGTCGTCGCCGCCGCGGCCGACGCCCGTGCCCGGGTGGAAGTGGGTGCCACGCTGGCGGACCAGAATCTCACCGGCGAGGACGGCCTGACCGCCGAAGCGCTTCACGCCGAGCCGCTGAGCGTTGGAATCGCGACCGTTCCGAGTGGACGATGCGCCCTTCTTGTGTGCCATGTCTCCTCAGTCCCTTACTTCGCCGGAGCGTCGATGCCGGTGATCTTCAGCGCCGTGTGGAGCTGGCGGTGGCCGATCCGCTTCTTGTAACCGGTCTTGTTCTTGTACTTCTGGATCCGGATCTTGTCGCCCTTGTGGTGGTCCACGACCTCGGCCTGGACCTTCACGCCGGCCAGGACCCACGGGTCGCTGGTTACCGCGTCACCGTCGACGACCAGCAGCGTGGAGAGCTCGACGGCGTCGCCGACCTTGCTGGTGGAAATGCGGTCAACCTCGATGACGTCGCCAACAGCAACCTTCTGCTGGCGTCCGCCGGTGCGCACGATCGCGTACACGCGGAACTCTCTTTCGCTAGGTTCGGATCCTCTGATGCCAGCCGCTCACACGGGCTCGGGATACGGCCCGTGGAATCCGAGTGGACGAGCGGCCTCCCTCGGCGGAGCCGAGAGGTAGTTGCTCAGGAGGGTGGTGCCACACAGACACCGACGGTCAAGGTTACGGGGCCTCGACCAGGGGGTCAAACCGGCCCCGGGCCGCCGTGACGGCCCGGGGTACCGGGTACTGCTCAGTCCTCCGCGGAAGCCGACACCGACCCGGCCGAGGACTGCTCGGCCGCTGCCGTCTTCTTCGCCGCCGCCTTCTTGGCGGTGGTCTTCTTCGCGGTGGTCTTCTTGGCCACGGTCTTCTTGGCGGTGGTGGTCTTCTTCGCCGCCGCCTTCTTGGCCGTGGTCTTCTTCGCCGCGGTCTTCTTGGCGGTGGTGGTCTTCTTCGCCGCCGCCTTCTTCACGGTCTTCTTGGCCGCGGGCGCCGCCTCGGCGGGCTGCTCCGGGACCTCGGCCGGCGCCTCGGCGACCGGCTCGGCCGCCGGAGCGGTGATCACGATCGTGCCCGCCGGCTCACCGACCGCCTCCGGCGCACCCGCCGGGGCGGTCACCTTGCGGGTCGCCCGGCGGCGCGGCCGGACCGGAGCGGGCTCCGCCGCCGGCGCCTCGGCCACCGGCTCCGCAGCGGGCTCCGGCTCGGCGGCCGGGGCCGCCGGCTCGGCCGGCAGCACGATGGCGGCGGCCTCCTCCGCGGCCTTGGGCGCACCCGCCGGAGCGGACACCTTGCGGCTCGCCCGGCGGCGGCCACGGCCCCGCCCGGCAGCGGCGGCCTCGGCCTCGGCCGGGCTGCCGTACCACTCGTCGGTGCCGTCCACCGAGGGCTGCAGCTCGGCCTCCGTCACCGCCACGGGCTCCAGCTCCGGCGCCGCCTCCTCCGCGGCCACCTCGGCCTCGACCGCCTGCTCCGGCTGCGCGCCGTTGGCGCCGGCCTTGCCCTTCTTCTTGCGCTTGCCGCCACCGCCGGCAGCCGTCGGCTGGTCCATGTGGACGATGACGCCCCGGCCGTTGCAGTGCACGCACTGCTCGGAGAACGACTCCAGCAGCCCCTGGCCGACCCGCTTGCGGGTCATCTGGACCAGCCCGAGCGAGGTGACCTCGGCCACCTGGTGCTTGGTGCGATCCCGGCCCAGGCACTCCAGCAGCCGCCGCAGCACCAGGTCCCGGTTGGACTCCAGGACCATGTCGATGAAGTCGATGACGACGATGCCGCCGAGGTCGCGCAGCCGCAGCTGGCGCACGATCTCCTCGGCCGCCTCCAGGTTGTTCCGGGTGACGGTCTCTTCGAGGTTGCCGCCCTGGCCGGTGAACTTCCCGGTGTTGACGTCGACCACGACCATCGCCTCGGTCTTGTCGATCACCAGCGAACCGCCGCTGGGCAGCCAGACCTTGCGGTCCAGCGCCTTCATCAGCTGCTCGTCGATCCGGTACGTCGCGAAGACGTCGACCTCCGACGTCCACTTCTGGAGCCGGTCGACGAGGTCGGGCGCGACGTGCGAGACATAGCCGTGGATGGTCTCCCAGGCGTCGTCACCGCTGACGATGACCTTGGAGAAGTCCTCGTTGAAGATGTCGCGGACGACCCGGACGGTCATGTCCGGCTCGCCGTAGAGCAGGCTCGGCGAGCTGGTCGAGGACGCCTTCGCCTTCTTCTGGATCTCCTCCCACTGCGCCTGCAGCCGCTCCACGTCCCGGCGCAGCTCGTCCTCGCTCGCGCCCTCCGCGGCGGTGCGCACGATGACGCCCGCGTCCTCGGGGACGATCTTCTTGAGGATCTGCTTCAGCCGGGCCCGCTCGGTGTCCGGGAGCTTGCGGCTGATACCGGTCATCGAGCCCTCGGGCACGTAGACCAGGTAGCGGCCGGGCAGCGACACCTGGCTGGTCAGCCGGGCGCCCTTGTGGCCGATCGGGTCCTTGGTGACCTGGACCAGGACGGACTGGCCGGACTTCAGCGCGGTCTCGATACGGCGCGGCCCGTTGGCCATGCCCAGCGCCTCGAAGTTGACCTCGCCCGCGTACAGCACGGCGTTGCGGCCCTTGCCGATGTCGACGAAGGCGGCCTCCATGGAGGGCAGGACGTTCTGCACCTTGCCCAGGTAGACGTTGCCGACGTACGAGGTGGCCTGCTCCTTGTTGACGAAGTGCTCCACGAGCACGTTGTCCTCAAGGACGCCGATCTGGGTGCGCTCGCCGCTCTGGCGGACCACCATCACCCGCTCGACGGCCTCCCGGCGCGCCAGGAACTCCGCCTCGGTGATGATCGGCACCCGGCGGCGGCCCTGCTCGCGCCCCTCGCGGCGGCGCTGCTTCTTGGCCTCCAGGCGCGTCGACCCCTTGATCGACTGCACCTCGTCCGCGCCGGTGCCCTCGTCCTTCTTGCGGGGCTCGCGGACCTTGACGACCGTACGCTCCGGGTCGTCGGCGTGCGCGGCCTCGACCTCGGCGGGCTCACCGCTGCGGCGACGGCGGCGACGGCGACGGCGGCTGCTGCTCGTGCTGCCGCCGGGCTCCCCGGCCTCGGCGGCCCGCTCCTCAGCTTCCTCGGCCTCCTCGGCTTCCTCGGCCTCCTCCGCCTCGGCGGCCGGATGCTCCTCGCCCTCCGCGGCATGCTCCTCGGCACCCTCGGCGGCCTCACCGCGGCGACGGCGGCGGCCACCCCGGCGGCGACGGCGCGAGGGACGCTCGCCCTCTTCGCCGTACCCAGCCTCGGCGTGCTCCTCCTCCGCCTCGGCGGCCTCGGGGGCCTCCTCGGCGACCGGCTCCGCGACGGGCGCGGCGGCCACCGGCTCGGCCTCGGCAGCACCACGGCGGCGGCGCCGGCGCGGCGCGGGCGCCTCGGCCGGCTCCTGCACGGCCTCCTCGTCCTGACGGGCCGCGGCGGCGTGCGCGGCAGCCGCGCTCTCCGGGGTCTGGAACATCGGCTCGGTGAACACCGGCGCCTGGAAGACCGCCGTCGGCGGCTTCTGCGCCCGGCGACGGCCACGTGCCGGCGCCTCCTGCGCGGGCTCCTCCGCGGCACGCGGCGCGGGCGCCTCGGCGGCGGCCGGCTCCGGGGTCCGCTCACCACGGCGGCGCGCCCGGCGGCGCGGGGCCTCGGCCTCGGCGACCGGCGTCTCCTCGGCCTCCTCGGCGGCGGGGGCGGCACTCTCCTCGGCGGCGGCCTGCGGCGCCCCGGCCGGAGCGGTGGCCTTGCGGGTGGCCCGGCGGCGGCTGCGCGCCGGACGCGTGCTCTCCTCCGCGGCAGCGGCCGGCGCCTCCTCGGCAACCGCAGCGGCCTCAGCCGCCTCCTCTTCCTCGTCCGCTTCCACGGCAGCAGGCTCCGGCGCCGCGACCGGGGCGCTCACCTTGCGGGTCGCCCGGCGGCGGGTACGCGCCGGACGCGGCTCCTCTTCGGCGGCGGCCGGCGCTTCCTCGGCGGCGGCCGCGGGCGTCTCGGCGGGCTCGGCGGCCTCGGGCTGCGGGGGCCCGGCCGGCGCGGTCGCCTTGCGGGTGGCGCGGCGGCGGGTGCGGGCCGGCTTGGCCTCGTCGCCGGTGGTGACCGCGGCGGCGGCCGGCTCCTCGGCGGCGGGCTGCGGCGCGGGCGCCTCGGCGCTCACGGCCGTGGCCCCGGCGTCGGCGGCGGCCGGCGGGCCGGCCGGGCGGGAGGCTGCGCGGCGCCGGCGGCGCGGCGGCAGCGTGTCGCTGGGCGAGTGATTGTCGTCGGCACCACGGTCCGCGGACGGCGTGGATGCGTTGGGCTCAATAGATTCGAGCATGCGGGCGGTTCTCCCGTCACGCTCCCGGGCGCCGCGCCTGATTCCGGCCGCGGTCCGCGTGATGAGCGCGGTTCCGCTGTCCGGGGCGCGGGCGCCGCACGGGAGCTGTCGTCTCGCTCGCCGGGCCCGTTGGCCGGGTACCGGCGAAAGTCTCCTGGTCAGTGCGTCTGCCGGACCGGGGTGGCTCCCTGGCTGATCGGCGACGCGACGACGCGCGTCCTACGCAGTACCTTCCCCGGAAATCGCCGGGGAGGCCCCACTCGGCGCCTTCGCGGCACTCAGCCCGGCGGCCGTGGATGGGGCGGCCATGGCAGCGTCGCGGTCGGGCGCTAGCGGGTCGGTCACCGCGCCGGTCTCCTCATCGAGCAGCCCCTGCGCCAGCCTGGTCACCGCTGCGGGGACCGGCGGCGCCAGGTCGGCCGTAGCTCGGAGGCCGGACAGGACGTCGTCGGGTCGAACGGCAGGTGTCAGATGCCGAACAACCAGCCGCAGTATCGCACAGGCATTGCCGTCGGGCCTATCGCCCTCGGCAGCCGCTGCCTCCAGGCGCGCCACCGCACCCCGCGCGTCGAAGGACCGCATGCCGTTTTTGGTGCGGCGCTCGACCTGTACTTCCTCGGCGGCGAGGAACGCCTCGACGGCGCGCCCGGCCTCCTCGGCGGCGACGCCGTCGAGCCGGATCTCCCACACCGACGCCTGCAGCCGGTCGGCGAGGCCGCTGGTGTGCGCCTCCACGGCGTCGATCACGTCGAGGCCGCCCGGCAGGGACTCGTCGAGCAGCTCGCGCAGCTCCTCCGGGTCACGGCGCTCGGTGAGCTGGATCTCCAGATACTCGGCCTCGCTGCCGGTGCCCGTCGGGGCGGCGTTGGCGTACGACACCTTGGGGTGCGGGGTGAAGCCCGCCGAATAGGCCATGGGAACCTCGGCGCGGCGCAACGCCCGCTCGAAAGCGCGCTGGAAGTCGCGGTGGCTGGTGAACCGGAGGCGGCCGCGCTTGGTGTAGCGCAGTCGGATGCGCTGCACCGCCGGTGCGGGCGGCGGGCCTTCGGGCTGTCGCTTGCCCAGTGTTACTTCTCCTTGGTCTAGGGGCGCGGCTGGCGTCGCCCGGTCCGGACCGCCCCCGCGTGGGCGAGGGCACTTCGCGCCCGGACGTCTTTACCTAGAGTACGTGCCCGGACGCCGCCCAGTTCCCGCCGGGGCGGCCGGACCTCGGCCCGCCCGCGCCCCCCGGCCCGGCAAAATCCATCGGACGAGTGCGCCGCCCCCGGTCAGCCGCGCTCTCCCCCGCCGTGGATCCAGAAGCGCAGCTTCTCCGCCCGGCGGTCCTCGAAGACCCCGCCGCACTCCTCGATCACCCGGCGGGAGGCGGCGTTGGTGTCGTCGCAGGTGAGCAGCACCGGATCGATGCCCAACTCGCGGTGGGCGTACGGCAGCGCGGCACGCAGCATCGCGGTGGCATGGCCCCGGCGGCGGCCGGTGGGGCGTACCGCGTAGCCGATGTGGCCGCCGTACTCGTGCAGGGACGCAGTGAGCCGGTGCCGGATGGTGAGCCGGCCCAGGAAGGTGTCGCCGTCCACCCACCACAGGGTGGTCATCGGGACCGTGCCGTCGGCCCGCTCGTCCGGGGAGGGGGCGCCGACCAGCGCGACGTACGCGGCGAACCCCTCGGCGGACGGCCAGCGGGTGCGCCAGGTCCGCAGCTCACGGCCCAGCCCGGAGTGGCGGGAGCGGTCCACGCCCTCGGCGCGGAACTCGTCCGTGGCGGCGAGGAAGGAGGCGTGGACGCGGACGGTGGGGGTGATCAACTGCGGTGGCATGCGCCTCATTGTGCGGGGCACCCGGAAGCCCGGGAGGCGGGGCCTGCGGGCCGTGACCGCACCGCAACGGGGCCTGTCCGGGTGCTGGACCGTTCGGCCCTATCGGCCGCGGACCCCGCGTTGAACGCTGGGGAGCAGTCTTCCTGCTAGGAGGCGCGTCATGTCGACTTCCGCCGGCGCTCGGCGTGGGAACCCCCGGCGTCGGGCTTTGATCACCGCCGTCGTCACACCGCTGCTGCTGACCTCGGTCGGTGCGATATCGCAGCCCGCGAGCGCGTCGACCGCCCCGAAGACGGTCACGGCCGTCACCGCGCACCACACCGTTCCGGCGTACGAATGCTCCACGCTCAAGAACTGGCTGGACCACCACCCGGCGAACACGCCGGGGTGGCGCAAGGTTTCCCTGATGTGGGCGGACAAGGGATGCCCCTGACGCGGTGGGAGCAACGCCTCTGATGAGGTGTCGAGCCTGAGCGTGGCGCCGGCTGGAGAGAGCCCGGCCCGGCCCCGCGCGAGGCGGAGGCCGGGCCCGGGGCGCGGGGGCGCTACTTGACGACGGTCAGCGGTAGCAGCTTCTTGCCCGTCGGGCCGATCTGGATCTGGGTGTCCATCTGCGGGCAGACGTCGGATGGCAAGCACGGCTGCAACGTTTTGCGGTTTTCCGTTTGGATCAGTGAGCCGCTTCCATCCTGTCCCACAGGGGTGAGATCGGCTGGTCAACGGCGGTGCTGACGCAGCTCGTCCGTCCGACCTGTGGCCTTCCCCTCCACCTGATGGGCTGACCCCGCATGCGTGAGCGGGTGAACACAGCGCGCCGTGTGCGAACGCAGCGCGGTGACTGTCGAAGCCGGGGCCGCTCCAGGCCCTGACGCCTCGTCACCGCTAGGCCCTCGGCTCGGTGAAGCGGATCCGGTTGCCGAAGGGGTCGCGAAGTCCGCAGTCGGTACCGTAGGGGCGGTCCGTGGGTTCCTCGGTGAACTCCACGCCTCGGCCCAGCAGCGTCTCGTACGTCTTGCGGCAGTCGTCCGTGGTGAAGATGAGCCACCCGCCCATCGCCCCCTTGGTCACCAACTCCCGGACCTGCTCCGCCGTCTCCTCGGACATCGCCGGAGCGCCCGGCTTCTCCAGCAGGATCTGGCGCTCGGGATGACCGGGAACGCTGACGGCCAGCCAGCGCATGAAGCCCAGGTCGACGTCGGCGGCGACCTCCAGGCCGAGCTTGCCGACGTAGAAGTCGAGGGCCTCGTCCTGGTCCAGGACGTATATCTGCGAGTGCGTGATGGCGTTGAACATGTGCACCACGCTACTGAGCCGGCGGGACGAAAACTTATCCAGAACTGCTCTGTCGACGGGTAGCACGGGCAGCACAGGCAGGATGGACGATCAGCCGCTCGGTCGTGTCCACGCCATCGTGAAGCACGTGGGCACGCCCGTGGCCACCGCTTCCTTGCGGTACGTCCTCGGCGACCGCCCGACGATGTCGCGGAACGTGCGGCTGAAGGTTCCCGGGCTGCCGAAGCCGACCTCGAAGCAGATGTCCGTCACACTGCGGTCGGTCTCCCGCAGCAGGAACATGGCCCGCTCGACACGGCGGCGCTGCAGGTAGCGATGCGGCGTCTCGCCGAACGTGGCCCGGAAGGTGCGGGAGAAGTGCGCCGGCGACACATGGGCGATCCGGGCCAGGGCCGGCACGTCCAGCGGCTGCGCATAGACGCGGTCCATCGCATCCCGCGCCCGGAGCATGCGGCGGTTGGTCTCTTCTGCGGCGCGACTCACGGCGCCATCACATCACGGCTCGCCGCCGCCGAAGACAGCGCCGGTGATGGCTCCGCCCCTCCGGTGAACGAGGTGCACCACACGCCACGTCGGGCGGGCCCTACGGACAGCGAGACAGCCCGAAGGCCCTCACACCCACTCCACCTCGGAGTGGGCGTTCGAGGGGCCTCCCTGCGTCGGCAGAGGCGTTCTGGGCGCCTCTGCGGACGCGACGGATCGCCGACGCTCCGAGACGACGCCGAGCGTGCTCAGCACGTCAGCCGTCTCAGCTTCTGTGACATCAGTCACAGCGTCGGCGATCCGTCGTAGGGCATCGCTCACGTCAGTGGCCGTTTGCGCTGGCCACGGGCTTCTTCACGGTCAGCGGGAGCAGCTTCTTGCCCGTCGGGCCGATCTGGATCTGGGTGTCCATCTGCGGGCAGACGCCGCAGTCGAAGCACGGGGTCCAGCGGCAGTCCTCGACCTCGGTCTCGTCGAGGGCGTCCTGCCAGTCCTCCCAGAGCCAGTCCTTGTCCAAGCCGGAGTCGAGGTGGTCCCAGGGGAGGACCTCCTCGTAGGTGCGCTCGCGGGTGGTGTACCAGGCGACGTCCACCCCGAAGTCCGGGAGGGTCTTCTCGGCGGCCTGCATCCAGCGGTCGTACGAGAAGTGCTCGCGCCAGCCGTCGAACCGGCCGCCGTCCTCGTAGACGGCGCGGATGACCGCACCGATGCGGCGGTCGCCGCGGGAGAGCAGGCCCTCGACGATGCCGGGCTTGCCGTCGTGGTAGCGGAAGCCGATGGAGCGGCCGTACTTCTTGTCGCCGCGGATCTTGTCGCGGAGCTTCTCCAGGCGGGCGTCGGTCTCCTCGGCGGAGAGCTGCGGGGCCCACTGGAAGGGGGTGTGCGGCTTGGGCACGAACCCGCCGATGGAGACCGTGCAGCGGATGTCGTTGGACCGGGAGACCTCGCGGCCCTTGGCGATGACCTTGATCGCCATGTCCGCGATCTGGAGGACGTCCTCGTCGGTCTCGGTCGGCAGACCGCACATGAAGTAGAGCTTGACCTGCCGCCAGCCGTTGCCGTAGGCGGTCGAGACGGTCCTGATCAGGTCCTCTTCGGAGACCATCTTGTTGATGACCTTGCGGATCCGCTCGCTGCCGCCCTCGGGGGCGAAGGTCAGCCCGGAGCGGCGGCCGTTGCGGGTCAGCTCGTTGGCGAGGTCGATGTTGAAGGCGTCGACCCGGGTGGAGGGGAGCGACAGGCCGATCTTGTCTTCCTCGTACCGGTCGGCGAGGCCCTTCGCGATGTCGCCGATCTCGGTGTGGTCCGCGGAGGACAGCGACAGCAGGCCGACCTCCTCGAATCCCGTGGCCTTCAGGCCCTTGTCCACCATCTCGCCGATGCCGGTGATGCTTCGCTCCCGTACGGGACGCGTGATCATGCCGGCCTGGCAGAAACGGCAGCCGCGGGTGCAGCCACGGAAGATCTCGACCGACATCCGCTCATGGACGGTCTCGGCCAGGGGGACGAGCGGCTGCTTGGGGTAGGGCCACTCGTCGAGGTCCATGACGGTGTGCTTGGAGACCCGCCACGGGACGCCGGAGCGGTTCGGCACGACGCGCGCAATGCGGCCGTCGGCGAGGTACTCGACGTCGTAGAACTTGGGGACGTAGACGCTGCCGGTCCTGGCGAGGCGGAGGAGCAGCTCGTCGCGCCCGCCCGGCCGGCCCTCGTTCTTCCAGGCGCGGATGATCTCGGTGATCTCCAGCACCGCCTGCTCGCCGTCGCCGACCACCGCGCAGTCCAGGAAGTCCGCGATCGGCTCCGGGTTGAAGGCGGCGTGACCGCCGGCCAGCACCAGCGGGTGGTCCTCGGTGCGGTCCTTGGACTCCAGCGGGATGCCGGCCAGGTCCAGGGCGGTGAGCATGTTGGTGTAGCCGAGTTCGGTGGAGAAGCTCAGGCCGAAGACGTCGAAGGCGCCGACCGGGCGGTGGCTGTCGACGGTGAACTGCGGCACCTCGTGCTCGCGCATCAGCTCTTCGAGGTCCGGCCACACGCTGTACGTGCGCTCGGCAAGGACGCCCTGCCGCTCGTTGAGGACCTCGTAGAGGATCATGACGCCCTGGTTGGGCAGCCCGACCTCGTAGGCGTCGGGGTACATGAGCGCCCAGCGGACGTCGCAGCTGTCCCAGGGCTTAACGGTGGAATTCAGCTCTCCGCCGACGTACTGGATCGGCTTCTGCACATGGGGCAGCAGAGCTTCGAGCTGCGGGAAAACCGACTCGGACATCTCGAACCTTCATGGGCTGACAAGGGGCGACTCACAAGCGTAACCCGCTCGGAGTCACCCCTCGGCACGGCGAGCGCCCCACACCGCGGCGGCCGGGCGCCCGTACGGTCACCGCCGCAGGGCGTCCCGGTACTTCCGGCGGGAGACCTTCGCCCACAGCCCCGGCAGTTCCCGTTCGCGGTCGGCGGCGCGGGCCTCCTCCCGGCCGTAGAGCAGGCCGAAGGTGAAACCGCTCTCACCGGCCCCGCGTGCCTGGGTCGCCAGCTCGCGCAGGGCCGCGCGGGCGACCACGCTGTCCTGGTGGTCGCCGAGCAGCTGCTGGACCTGCTTGGCCCGCCGGGTGAACGTCCGTGCCGGGCGGCCCAGCGCCGGCTGGGCCGCCTCCGCGGCGTACCGGATCCGCTTGGCGGCCTTGCGGGCACTGTGCAGCGCCTCGTCGCGGGCCGGTCCGGCGGGGGTGCCGAGGGCCGTCTCGACCCGGCCGGCCAGCCGCCGGTAGTCCTTCAGCACGGCGCCGGCGACGACCCCGGGGGCGGGCCGGGCGGCGGGGGCGCGCAGCGGCGGATCGGCGAGCAGGGCGTGCAGGGCCTCCAGCAGGGCGAGATAGCGCGGCCCGTCGAGCGCGGCGAGCAGCCGGCCGCGCGCTCCTGTACGGCGGCGCCCCGACCAGGTGCGCAGCCGGGCGGTGACCGGGCCCAGCCGCAGCGTCCGGGGCACCTCAGCCAGCGCGTCCGCCAGCCGTTCGGCCAGCACCTCCTGGTCCCGCCCCACCCCCAACTCGACTGCCAGCCACTGGAGTTCGGCGCCGATCGGGTCGGTTGCGGCCCGGTCGAGCACCGCGGCGTAGGAGCGGAAGGCGCTGCGCAGCCGGCGGGTGGCGACCCGCATCTGGTGGACGGCGTCGGGCAGGTCGCGGCGGACGGCGGGGTCCAGCGCGACGATCGCCCGGACCTGCTCGCGGACGTAGTCCAGGACGACGTCGCCGGCGGTGCGGCGGCCCCTCCCGGCCGGCCTCGGCGGCTCCTCCCCCGGCGCCTCCGCCACCCCTGTCGCCCCCTCCGGCGCGGTCTGCGCCAGCGCCCGCGCCAGCTTCGAGCGCGCCGGCGCCGGGCGCAGCCCCGCTGCCGCCAGCAGCCGGCCGGCCTCGTCCAGCAAAGCCAAGTCCCCGTGCTCCGGCGCCAGTTCCACCTCGACCTCGCGCCAGCGGGCCTTGCCGGCCCGGCCCAGCCCCTCCGGGTGCAGCCGCCGCGCCCGCACCTCGTCCACCGCGACCTCGGCGAGCGGCGCGCCCGCGGCGTCCTGGAGCACCCGGACGGTACGCCGGGTCCGCAGCCGTACGACGGGGACCAGCTCCGCGCCGCGCACCCGAGAGCGGACCAGCGCGGCCAGTTCGGCGGGCGGTGCGCCGGACAGCGGCGCCCGGATCTCGTCGCGCACACAGCCGGCGACGCCCGCGAGCGCGACCGGGAGCTTGAGGTGCCAGCCCGCGTCGGCGCCGCCGGTGCGCCGCCGCAGGGTGATGCCGTCCGCGGCGAGGCGCTGGTCGTCGGTGTCGTAGTAGAGGGCGTCCAGGTCTTCGGCGCCCCGTTCCGCCACGGTCGCGACCCGGCCGATCCCGGTCAGGTCGGGGAGCCGGATGTCGTCGGTGGCGCTTGCGGCCTCGAATTTCCGCTCGATCTCCCGCACGGTGTCCGCCATGCATCGAATCTAGTCAGCCGCCACCCGCCCGACCACCCACCCGGCACCGCGGCGGGGTCGCGCGCTCCGGTGGGCGGGTAGCACTGCCGGCACACGGTGTCTTACGGTGTGTGACAGGTCGCCCACGCAGCGTGGCGGCCGGCGTTCGACCGACACCGGGAGAAACCGTGCACCCCCATACCGCAGCCGTCGCCCGGCCCCCGCTCTGCGTCTCGGCGGGCGCCCGCCCCTATCTGCTGACTGCGCCGAGCAGCCCCACCACCCCGAAGGCCGCCCGGGACTTCGTCCGCTCGGTGCTGCGCCGGGGCCCGCTCGCCCCCCTGCTGGACACCGCCGTGCTGCTGACGTCGGAGGCGGTCACCACCTCCCATCTGCGCACCCCCGCGCCCGCGGACATCCTGCTGCGGGTGCTGACGGCCGGTCACGGGCTGCGGATCAGCGTGCACGACGAGCCGCCGGCGGCGGTCCGCCTCCCCGCGCCCTCCCCCGAGAACCCCCGGCACGTTCCGCTCCAGGGGGCACCGCAGGTGCCGCCCGGCGACCGCGACCCGGCACACGGGCTGCTGCTGATCAGCCGGCTCGCCGACGACTGGGGCATGACCCCGTTCGCCGGGCCGCCCCGCTCGGCGTCCCTGTGGTTCGCCCTGCACACCCCGTGCTGAGCGGCCGGGCGCGCGGCCCCGTACCGGCCGCAGGCCGGCCCGGCGCCTACGGGCTCAGCGCGCGGCGGACACCGGGCGCTGCACGCGGATCGACTGGAGCAGCCCGACGGCGATCCAGACCGCGAACATCGAGGTGCCGCCGTAGGAGACGAACGGCAGCGGCAGACCGGTGACGGGCATGATGCCGAGGGTCATCCCGATGTTCTCGAAAGACTGGAACGCGAACCACGCGACGATGCCGGCGGCCACGATCGTGCCGTAGAGCTCGCCGGTCCCGCGGGCGATCCGGCAGGCGCGCCAGAGCACCACGCCCAGCAGGAGGATGATCAACCCCGCGCCCAGGAAACCCAGTTCCTCACCGGCGACGGTGAAGATGAAGTCGGTCTGCTGCTCGGGGACGAACTGGCCGGTGGTCTGGCTGCCGTGGAAGAGGCCGGAGCCGGTCAGCCCGCCGCCGCCGATCGCGATCCGCGCCTGGTTGGTGTTGTAGCCGACGCCGGACGGGTCCAGGCTCGGGTTGGCGAACGCGGCGAAGCGGGCGATCTGGTAGGCGTCCAGCAGCCCGAGCTGCCAGATGGCGAGGCAGCCGACGACGCCGGTGCCCAGCAGGCCGAGGATCCAGCGGTTGGAGCAGCCGGAGGCGAGCAGCACGCCCAGGACGATGGCGCCCAGCACCATCACCGAGCCGAGGTCGGGCATCAGCAGGATGACGCCCACCGGGATCGCGGCCAGACCGAGGGCTTGGACGACGGTGCGGTGGTCGGGGTGCGGGCGGTCGCCGGCGTCGACCCGGGCGGCCAGCACCATCGCCATGCCGAGCGTGATGGTGATCTTCGTGAACTCGGCGGGCTGGAGCGAGAAGCCGCCGGGGATCGCCAGCCAGGAGCGCGAGCCGTTGATGGTGGCACCCAGCGGGGTCAGCACCAGCAGCGCGAGCAGCACCGAGGCGCCGAAGAGGACCGGGACGGCACCGCGCAGGGTGCGGTGGCCGAGCCAGACGGTGCCGGCCGCCAGGGCCACCCCGATACCGGTGTTCAGCACGTGGTGCAGGAGGAAGAGGTACTCGTCGCCCTTGGTGAGCCCGGTGCGGTGGCGGGTGGCGGAGAAGACCAGCAGCGAGCCGAGGAAGGACAGTGCGAGGCAGGACAGCAGCAGTGTCCAGTCCAGCCTGCGCGCCACCGAGTCGCGGGCGGTCAGCTTGCTCCAGACGCCCGGCTCGGGGGTGTAGCGGCGGACGGCGAACGCCCGGGAGAAGAGCGGGGTGCTCACTGCGGCGGACTCCCGGAGGGCGACGGGGACGGGTCGGCCGGCGGCGGTTTGATGGGCTGGGCCTCGATGGTGCCATCGCTCTCGATCTTGGGCAGCGAGGTCTCCGGCTCCGGGAGGAGGGCGGCCTTGGGGTCGATCTCGCCCTTCTCGTTGACGCCGTAGAGCGCGTCGTAGATCTTGCGTACGGCCGGGCCGGAGGCGCCGGAGCCGGTACCACCCTGGGAGATGGTCATGACGATCGTGTAGTCCTTGGTGTACGTCGCGAACCACGAGGTGGTCTGCTTGCCGTAGACCTCGGCCGTACCGGTCTTGGCGTGCATCGGGATCTTGTCCTGCGGCCAGCCCTGGAAACGCCAGGCGGCGGTACCGCGCATCGTCACGCCCTGGAGCGCGGCGCCGATCTGCTGGAGCGTCTGGGGCGTGTCGGGCAGATGGCCGTGCGCCTTGGGCTTGATCATCCGGATGTGCTTGCCGTCGGCGCTGACGATCGCCTTGCCGACGGTCGGGTTGTAGAGCGTGCCCCCGTTGCTGAGCGCGCCGTAGATGGTCGCCATCTGGATCGGGGTGACGAGGGTGTCGCCCTGTCCGATGGCGTAGTTGATCGAGTCGTAGGCGTGCAGCTTCATGCCTTCGAGGCAGCCCTCACGGGCGAGCTTGGAGACGTAGTCGTCGCCGCTCTTGCCCTGCGAGCACCAGGTGTCCTTGTTGGCCTTCCAGAACGCGTTCTTCCACTGGCGGTCGGGGACCCGGCCCTTCACCTCGTTGGGGAGGTCGATGCCGGTGGTCTTGCCGAGGCCGAACTGGTGGGCCGTCTTGTAGAACCAGTCGCCGGGGTTCGCCTTGGGCTTGTCGCCGCCGTCCTTCTTCCACTCCTCGTGCCCGATCCGGTAGAAGACGGTGTCGCAGGAGACCTCCAGCGCACGCCCCAGGCTGATGTCGCCCTGCGATTCGCCCTCGAAGTTCCGGAAGACCTGGCCGCCGATGCTGTACGAGCTGGTGCAGGGGTAGTGGCCGTCGAAGGGGTAGCCGGCGTTGACCGCGGCGGAGGTCGAGATGACCTTGAAGATCGAGCCGGGGGCGGCCTGCCCCTGGATGGCGCGGTTGAGCAGCGGGTAGTTGGAGTCCTTGCCGGTGAGGTGGGCGTAGTCCTTGCCGGAAATGCCGCCGACCCAGGCGTTGGGGTCGTAGGTGGGGTTGGAGGCCATCGCCACCACCCGGCCGGTCTTGGCCTCCATGACGACCACGGCGCCCGAGTCCGCCTTGTAGTTGGTGCCGGTGTTCCGGTCCACCTGCTGGCGGGCGTCCTTCATCGCCTGGTCGAGCTGCTTCTCCGCTATGGCCTGCACGCGGGCGTCGATGCTGGTGACCACGCTCGAACCGGCCTGGCCCTTGTCGCTCTTGGCCTGGCCGATGACCCGGCCGAGGTTGTCGACCTCGTAACGGGTGACGGCGGCCTTGCCGCGCAGGTACTCGTCGTACTGCCGCTCCAGCCCGGACCGGCCGATCTGGTCGGAGCGCAGCAGCGGCGCGGGGCTGTTCTTGGCCTTGGTGATCTCCTCGTCGGTGACCGGCGACAGATAGCCGAGGACCTGGGCGGCGTTGGCGTCGCCGGGGGCGGCGTAGCGGCGTACGGCGGTGGGCTCGGCGCTGATGCCCGGGAAGTCCTCGGAGCGCTCGCGGATCTGGAGGGCCTGCTGGGTGGTGGCCTCGTCGGTGATCGGGATCGGCTGGTAGGGCGAGCCGTTCCAGCAGGGCTGCGGGGTCTTGGCGTCGCAGAGCCGGACCTTGTCGCGGATCTCCTGCGCGGGCAGGTTCAGGACCTTGGCCAGCCGGGTGAGCACGGCCTTGCCGCCGTCCTTCATCTTCAGCAGGTCGGTGCGGCTGGCGGAGACCACGAGCCGGGTCTGGTTGTCGGCCAGCGCCACCCCGCGGGCGTCGAGGATGGACCCGCGGGTGGCCGGGTCGATGACCTGCTGGACGTGGTTGGACCTGGCCTTGGCGGCGTACTCCTGGCCGTTGCGGATCTGGAGGTACCACAGCCGGCCGCCGAGCGTGGCCAGCAGCGAGAAGACCAGGATCTGGATCGCGACCAGCCGGATGGTGACCCGCGAGGTCCGGCCGGTTTCCGGAATATTGCTCATGGCGCGCAGCGCCTCCCTGCGGGGTGGTGGTCGGGTGACGGGAGGGCGCTCACAGCCGCTTGACCCCCTTGAGTCCCTTGACGCCCTTCATGCGGCCCGACTTGCCGCCCCGCGCCGGCTTGGGCACCCGGCCGGTCCGTACCGCCTTCATGGCGCCGCGGCTGGCCTTGAGGCCGGTACCGGTGTTGAGCCAGCCGTACGCCGGCTTCCGGCGGGCCACCGGAATCGCGGAGCCGCCGGAGCCGTCGGTGGCCAGCGGATCGTGCTCCGTCCGGCGGGCCAGCGCCATCACCAGCGGGACGGTGAAGGGGGCCAGCAGCAGGTCGTAGAGCGTGGAGCTGAGCAGCAGCCCGACGATGCCGACGTGCCGGGCCGCGGTGTCGCCGACGAGCGAGCCGACGCCCGCGTACAGCAGCGTGGAGCCGAGGGCGGCGCCCAGGACGACCATCAGCGGCAGGGTCGCCGAGCGGTGCTGCCCGCCGTCCGGCTTGGTCAGGCCCGCGGCGTAGCCGATGACGCACAGGACCAGGGCGTAGCGCCCGATGGCGTGGTCGGACGGCGGGGCGAGGTCGGCGAGCAGTCCGGCGCCGAAGCCGATCAGCGAGCCGCCGACGTGGCCGTAGACGAGGGCCAGCCCGAGGACCACCAGCAGCAGCAGATCCGGTACGGCGCCGGGCAGTTGGAGTCTGCCGAGGATGCTGACCTGAATGATCAGGGCGACCACCACCAGCGGGGTGGCGAGCAGGATCCGGTTGATGCGCATCGGTCAGCTCCTGGGAGAAGCGCTCGCGGAGGGGGTGGCCGTGACGGTGACCGTCGGCGTCGGTTCGGGTTTGACCGGGGGCGGCAGCACGGTGTCCCGCGGGTCCTCGCGGGGCGGCTGGACGACGACGCCGACGATGTCGAGCGACGAGAAGGAAACGAAGGGCGTGACCTGGAGGGTGCGGGTCAGATCGCCGTTGAGCGGTTCGACCTTGGAGACCGTGCCGACCGGCACACCGGGCACGAACGGCTTGTCCTTGCTGGAGCCGAAGGTGACCAGCCGGTCACCCTTCTTGACGTCGGCCTTGCCGTTGAGCAGCTGGACGCGCAGCGAGCGGACGCCCTGCCCGTTGGCGAAGCCGATCTCGTTGGTCTTCTCCATGCGGGTGCCGACGGTGAACTCCGGGTCGGCGGCCAGCAGCACGGTGGAGGTGTGCGGGGTGACGGTGGTGATCCGGCCGACCAGCCCGTCGCCGTTGAGGACGGTCATGTCGCGGGCGATGCCGTCGCGGCTGCCGGCGTCGATGGTGACGGTCCAGGAGAAGCCCTGCGCCGATCCGATGGCGATGACCTCGGCGCCCTTGATGGCGTACTGGCCGGTGCCGGCGGTCTTGAGGATCTTGTCCAGCTCGGCGGCGCGGCTGCGGTTGTGGTCGGGCGAGGAGAGCTTGGCCTTCAGGGCCGCGTTCTCGTGCTCCAGGGTCCGGATGCGGTTGTGGCGCTCGCCGGAATCCCGTACGGCGCCGACGGCGTTGCCCACCGGGTTGACGACCCGGGCCACGCCACGCTCGACCGGGCCGAAGGCGGAGGCGGCGGCCTGCCGGGCGCCGTCGAGCGGGGACTGTGCGCCGCCTCGGATATCGACCGTGATCAGCGCGAACGCGATCGCGACCAGCAGCACCAGCAGCAGCCGGCTCTCTCGTGTGTCCCTCACGTGCGGCGGCCGTGTCCTTCCTCGTAGGACCGGCCGGCTGCGGACCCGCCGGTCTCGTTCGGGAGTTGAGCGTTGTGCCTTGATGTGACGGTGCGGGCGGTGGAACGTCCGTGCACCGTGTCTGTGGGAGCGTTACGGCTGTATGTCAGCGATCCGGCGGGCGGATCGGCTGCTGTGTGTATGGTGCCCGACCCCCGCGACCGCCGTGTGACGGCCGCGCAACGGGTCGGGTCAAGCGTCTCGTCAGCGGCGCGGCTGGGAGTCGAGGACCTGCTGGAGCGCCTCGAACTCCTCGACGCACTTGCCGGAACCGAGCGCGACGGAGTCGAGCGGGTCCTCGGCGATGTGGATGGGCATACCGGTCTCGCGGCGCAGCCGCTCGTCGAGGCCGCGGAGCAGAGCGCCGCCACCGGTGAGAACGATGCCGCGGTCCATGACGTCACCGGACAGCTCCGGCGGGCACTTGTCGAGGGTCGTCTTGACCGCGTCGACGATGGAGTTGACCGGTTCCTCGATGGCCTTGCGGACCTCGGCGGCGGAGATGACGACGGTCTTCGGCAGGCCGGAGACCAGGTCACGGCCGCGGATCTCGGTGTGCTCGTCCTGCTCCAGGTCGTACGCCGAACCGATGGTGATCTTGATGGACTCGGCGGTGCGCTCGCCCAGCAGCAGGCTGTACTCCTTCTTGATGTGCTGGATGATCGCGTTGTCCAGCTCGTCGCCGGCCACCCGGATCGACTGGGCGGTGACGATGCCGCCGAGCGAGATGACCGCGACCTCGGTCGTCCCGCCGCCGATGTCCACGACCATGTTGCCGGTGGCCTCGTGGACCGGCAGGCCGGAGCCGATCGCCGCGGCCATCGGCTCCTCGATGATGTGGACCTGGCGGGCGCCGGCCTGGGTCGACGCCTCGATGACCGCGCGGCGCTCAACTCCCGTGATTCCGGAGGGAACGCAGACGACCACCCGCGGGCGGGCGAGATAGCGCCGCTTGTGGATCTTCAGGATGAAGTAGCGGAGCATCCGCTCGGTGATCTCGAAGTCGGCGATCACGCCGTCCTTCAGCGGCCGTACGGCGACGATGTTGCCGGGCGTCCGGCCGATCATCTTCTTCGCCTCGGCACCCACGGCCAGGATGCCGCCGGTGTTGGTGTTGATGGCCACGACCGACGGTTCGTTGAGAACGATGCCGCGGCCCCTGACGTACACCAGCGTGTTGGCGGTCCCGAGGTCGACAGCCATGTCACGGCCGATGAACGACATGTTGTTCCCCATGAGGATACGTCTGGCCTTCCCAACTGGAGCGAATGCTTACTTTGAGGTCGGCAGGAGGTGATGCGCGGTGAGGCGCGGAAGCCCCCATCGTAGTTCGTAGTGGTACCCCACCCGAACACGGCGGGAGGCCGTTCCGCCATTGTCAGCCGTACACGTACCCGCCCCCCTCAATGGTGACGTCGTGTCGCGGGGATGCGTTCCCCCGATTGTGTCGCGTACACCAAGGGGCGACCGATGATTTCACCGGTCGCCCCTGGTCACAAGGGGGTTGGCCACTAATGGCGTGTCAGGAAATCCCGGGGAAGAAAATCTTGATCTCGCGCTCGGCGGACTCTTCGGAATCCGAGGCGTGGATCAGATTTTCCCGGGTGATCGTTCCGAAGTCCCCACGAATGGACCCACTCGGGGCGACAATCGGGTCAGTGGGCCCGGCCAGTGCCCGTACACCCTCGATGACCCGCTCGCCCTCGACGACCAGCGAGACGACCGGGCCGGACGACATGAACTCCACCAGCGGCTCGTAGAAGTCCCGGCCGACGTGCTCGGCGTAGTGCTGCTCAAGGAGGGCGCGGTCGAGCGTGCGCAGCTCCAGCGCGCTGATCGTCCAGTTCGCCTTGCGCTCGATCCGGCCGATGATCTCGCCGATCAGGCCGCGCTGGACGGCATCGGGCTTGAGAAGGACGAGGGTGCGCTGGCTCACGAAGGGACTCCCTGTATATGCGTGTATATGAACGACGGTCAGCGGTGCCTTGAGGCTACCGGCTGCGCGCCGGCCGTACGGTGCCGGGCCCCGGCGGCCGGGCGGGCTCAGCCCGCGGCGGACGATTCGGCCGCGAACCGGGCCTTCGCGTCGTCGATCTTGCGTCCGAAGTGCACCGACGCCCACCACAGCGCGGCGAAGACACCGCCGAGGAAGTACATCGTGGGGATGACCAGGCCACTGGCGATCAGGCCGATCTGGAGCACCCAGCCGAGCTGGACGCCACCGGGGCGGTTCAGCATGCCGCACAGCAGGACGCTCAGCAGCATCGCGATCCCGCTGACCGTCCAGATCGTGGCCGTCGACAGATCGGTGAGCTGCATCGCGACCAGACCGGCGAAGCCGATCACGAAGAACTCCCCTATCAGGGTGCTGGCACACAGCGTGCGCATGGTCAGTTCCTTCCCAGGAGCAGCCGGGCCTCGCCGACCGTGATCACCGAACCGGTCACCAGCACGCCCGCGCCGGAGAACTCGCCCTCTTCCTCGGCCAGCGTGATCGCCGCCTCCAGGGCGTCGTCCAGGCGCGGCTCGACCTGGACCCGCTCGGCGCCGAAGACCTCGACGGCGATGGCGGCCAGCTCGTCCGGGTCCATCGCGCGCTGGCTGGAATTACGCGTGACCACGACCTCGGCGAAGATCGGCTCGAACGCCTCCAGGAAGCCCCGGACGTCCTTGTCGGCGCTGGCCCCGACGACCCCCACCAGCCGGCTGAAACCGAACGCCTCGGTGACCGCCTCGGCCGCCGCCTGCGCGCCCGCCGGGTTGTGCGCGGCGTCCAGCACGACCGTGGGGCTGCGTCGGACCACCTCCATCCGGCCGGGCGAGACGACCGCGGCGAACGCGGAGCGGACGGTGTCGATGTCGAGCGGGCGGGCGTGCTCGGAGCCGACGCCGAAGAACGCCTCGACGGCGGCGAGCGCGACCGCGGCGTTGTGCGCCTGGTGGGCGCCGTACAGCGGCAGGAAGACCTCCGGGTACTCGCCGCCCAGTCCGCGCAGCGTCAGCATCTGGCCGCCGACCGCCACCTCGCGGGAGAGCACCCCGAACTCCATGCCCTCGCGGGCGACCGTGGCATCCACCTCGACGGCGCGCTTGAGCATCACCGAGGCGGCGTCCACCGGCTGCTGGGCGAGCACGACCGTCGCGTCCTTCTTGATGATCCCGGACTTCTCGCCGGCGATCTGCTCGGGCGTCTCGCCGAGGCGGTCGGTGTGGTCCAGCGCGATCGGGGTGATCACCGCGACATCGGCGTCGATGACGTTGGTCGCGTCCCAGGTGCCGCCCATGCCGACCTCGACGACCGCCACGTCCACGGGGGTGTCCGCGAAGGCCGCGTACGCCATCGCCGTCAGCACCTCGAAGAAGGAGAGGCGGTACTCCTGCTGGGCGTCGACCATCTCCACGTACGGAGCGATGTCGCGGTACGTCTCGATGAAGCGCTCGGCGGGGATCGGGCTGCCGTCCAGGCTGATCCGCTCGGTGATCGACTGGACGTGCGGGCTGGTGTACCGGCCGGTGCGCAGCTCGAAGGCGGAGAGCAGGGCCTCGATCATGCGGGCCGTGCTGGTCTTGCCGTTCGTCCCCGTGATGTGGATGGACGGGTAGGCGCGCTGCGGCGTGCCCAGGATGTCCAGCAGGGCGACGATGCGCTGGATCGACGGGTCGAGCTGGGTCTCGCCCCAGCGGCCGGCGAGCTCCTCCTCGACGGCGCGCAGCGCGCGGTCGACCTCCGGGTCGGCGGGGCGGGCCGGGACCTGGTCCCCCTGCGGCGGTCCGGCCTGCGCGCGCAGGGTCCGGCTGCCGGCCTCGATCACGGCGAGGTCGGGGTCGCGTTGCGTCTCGGCCTCGACCAGGTCGTCGAAGGCTTCGGTCGGGTCAGGGTCGTCGTTCTGGGGGCGCTCGCTCACGACGACAAGTCTACGAGGCACCTCTGACAGCGGGCGCGCTGCGCCGCCGTCCGCCGGCACCGCGCCGCACCCGGCCCGGCCGGCGGCCCGGCTACTTCAGCGCGGCCTGCATCATCGCCTTGGCGATCGGGGCCGCCAGCCCGTTGCCGGAGACCTCGTTGCGGGCCGCCAGCCCGTCCTCGACCATCACGGCGACCGCGACCTGGTGCCCCTTGCCGTCATCGGCGTACGAGACGAACCAGGCGTAGGGCGTACCGCTGTTGTTGACGCCGTGCTGAGCGGTGCCCGTCTTGCCGCCGACGGTCAGTCCGCCGATCTGCGCGTTGGAGCCGGTGCCCTTGTCCACGACCGTCTGCATCGCCGACCGCAGCTGCGCCGCGGTCCGCGCCGACATCACCTGGTGGTAGGTCTTCGGGCTGTTCTTCTGGACGGTGTTGCCGCCGCCGTCGGTGAGCTGGTCGACCAGCTGCGGGGTCTTCAGGTCGCCCCCGTTGGCGATCGCCGAGGCGACCATGGCCATCTGGAGCGGCGTCGCCTGGTCGTCGAACTGGCCGATCCCGGAGAGCGCGGTCTGCGCCTGGTCCATGTCCGACGGGTAGACGCTCTTGGTCGCGCGGACCGGGACGTCCATCTTGCCGTCGTTGAACCCGAACTTCTCGGCCTGCGCCCGCACCTTGTCCTTGCCGAGGTCCACCGCCATCTTCGCGAAGACGGTGTTGCAGGAGTACTGGAGCGCGGTGCGGATGGTGGCGTTCTCGCAGGGCGCCGAGGAGCTCTCGTTGGTGAGCTTGGTGCTGGTGTTGGGCAGGGTGTAGGGGTCGGGGCTGGCGGTGGGCTGGTCCACGGAGGAGTACAGGCCGTTCTCCAGCGCGGCGGCGGCGACCACCAGCTTGAAGGTGGAGCCGGGCGGCAGCGGCTGGCGCAGCGCGCGGTTCAGGTTGGGCTGCCGGCTGTCCTGCGACATCGCCTGCCATGCCTTCTGGTCGGCGGCGGTGGACCCGGCGAACGTCCCCGGGTCGTACGACGGGGTGCTGACCATGCCCAGGATCCGGCCGGTAGCCGGGTCGAGCGCGAGGGCGGCGCCGGTCTTGCCGCCGAGGGCGTCGTAGCCGGCCTTCTGGACCTTGGGGTCGATGGTGGTGGCCACGTCGCCGCCCCTGGGCCGCTCGTGCAGCAGCGCGTCGGAAGGGGTCTGCAGCCGGCTGTCGGTGCCGCCGAGCAGGTCGCTGTAGAGGCTCTCCAGCTGGGTGCTGCCGAAGATCTGCGAGGAGAAACCGGTGACCGGGGCGTAGAGCGGGCCGTTCTTGTAGGTCCGCTTGTACTTCAGGTTGGCGTTGGTGGCGGCCGAGCCGGTGACCGGCTGCCCGCCGACGAGGATGTTGCCGAGCGGTGCGGAGTACTTGGCGATGGCCACCCGCGGATTGTGCGGGTCGTCCTGGTAGTCACTAGCCTTGGCGCCCTGGATCCAGGTGGCCCAGCCCATCAGCACAAGGATCATTGCGAGGCAGAAGACCGACACCCTTCGCAGTGGCTTGTTCATGGGCGCGGCTCCTCGGGCTGGACGTGCGTTTCCGCCGGCACTCCGGCTTCCGGTCCACGGTGCCTCGGCTTCATGAGAGCGCCATGAGAAGGGCGTACAACCGTGATGTGAGCCATCAGTCCGGCGGACGGGACAACCTTTCCGCCCTGATCGGCCCTCTTCCGTGGCGGGGTCTGTATGTCCCCGGAGTTCAGACGACCGCAGCGGTCGGGAAAGCAGGAGCTGAAAACGCGTGCCGGCAATCAGTCAGCGGATGCATTTGGTACTGCTCACCGCCTGGACCGTCCTGTGGTTCATCGTCGTGGAGCCGCACGGCGGCTTCTCGTGGCATTACCTGCGCACCGGCGGTGAGCTGATCTACCAGGGCAGCGGCACCGGCGGCCTCAACCTGTACGCGCACCACCCCGAGCTCCAGATGGGGCCGATCAGCTTCCTGACGGCGGGGCTGTTCAACCCCTTCCCCGAGGCCACCGGGCAGTTCCTGGCCGCGGCCCTGATGTCCGCGCTCGGCCTGGTCATCGTGGTGCTGGCCGGCCGCAGCGCCGCCCACCACTTCCTGGGCACCGGCACCAACCACCAGCGGCTGCGGCAGCGGGTACTGATCGCCGGGCTGGCCTTCATCCCCATGTGGATCGAGGTCGCGGTCCGCTTCGGGCACCTCGACGACGTGCTGGCGCTGTTCTTCACCGCCCTCGCGGTGCGCGGTGTCACCCGCGGCAGCCCCGCGCTGACCGGTGCCTGCCTGGCCCTGGCGATGGACTCCAAGCCGACCGCGCTGGCCTTCGTCCCCCTGCTGCTGGCGCTGCCGCGGGACAAGTGGCTGCGCGCGGGCCTGTGGTGCGCGGGGCTGGTCGCGCTCGCCTGGCTGCCGTTCTTCCTCGGCGACGCCCAGTCCTTCGCCGCCGCGAAGTTCACCATCCCCAACCACCCGGCGTCCGCGCTGCGCTGGCTGGGCGTGGCCGACCCGAAGACCCCCGGCTGGGACCGGCCCGCGCAGTTCGCCCTGGGGCTCGTCCTGGGCGCGATAGCCGTCTGGCGCGGCCGGTGGGCGGCGGTGGTCCTGCTGGGCGCCAACGCCCGGATCGTGCTGGACCCCAGCGTCTACACGTACTACACCGCCTCGGTGCTGCTGGGCACGCTGCTGTGGGACGTCATCGGCCAGCGCCGGCTGGTCCCGTGGTGGAGCTGGCTGGCGGTGATCGTCCTCTACGGCAGCGTCTTCGTCGTCCCCGACGACTCCGTCCGCGGGCTGATCCGGCTGGCGTTCGTGGCGGTCTCCACCGCGTACGTGCTGCTCTGGCCCGTACGGGAGCGGGGCGGGCGCGGCGGGCGGCGGGGACGGCGCAGGCCCCCCGCCCTTGCGGACGAGGGGCCTGTGGAGCCTGAGGAGGGGCCTGCAGTGCCTGCGGACCAGGGGCCTGCGGACCCTGCGGCCCAGGGGCCGGTGCCCGGCACGAGGCCGCTTCCCGGCGCCTGGACGCAACCGCCGGCTACGCCGTGGGCAGGCCCGCCAGCTGCCCGGTGATCCGGACGATGTCCGCCTCCGCGGCCGCCAGCCGGCCGCGGATCTTCTCCACGACCTGCTCCGGGGCCTTGGCCAGGAACGCCTCGTTGCCGAGCTTCCCGGTGGCCTGGGCCTTCTCCTTCTCGGCGGCGGCCAGGTCCTTGGTGAGCCGCTTCCGCTCCGCCTCGACGTCGATCGCACCGGACAGGTCCAGGGCGACGGTGGCCCCCGCGACCGGCAGCGACGCGGTGGCGCTGAAGCCGTCCCCGGCCGGCTGGAGCCGCAGCAGCGACCGCATCGCGGCCTCGTGCGCCGCCAGAACCGTGCCGGACAGGTCCAGCTGGGCCGGGACCTTCTGGCCGGGCTGGAGCCCCTGGTCGGAGCGGAACCGGCGGACCTCGGTGACGATCTGCTGAACGGTCCCGATCTCCCGCTCGGCCGCCGCGTCGCGGAAGCCGGAGTCCTTCGGCCAGTCGGCGATCACGACCGACTCACCACCGGTCAGCGTCGTCCACAGCGTCTCCGTGACGAACGGCACGATCGGGTGCAGCAGCCGCAGCGTGACGTCCAGGACCTCGCCCAGCACCCGGCGGGAGGCGTCGGCGGCCGGGCCGCCCGCCATGAACGTCGTCTTGGACAGCTCGACGTACCAGTCGAAGACCTCGTCCCAGGCGAAGTGGAAGAGGGTGTCCGAGAGCTTGGCGAACTGGTAGTCGTCGTAGTACGCGTCGACCTCGGCGACGACCGCGTTGAGCCGGGAGAGGATCCACCGGTCGGTCGCCGACAGCTGCTCGGCGGGCGGGAGTTCGCCCTCCACCGTCGCGCCGTTCATCAGCGCGAAGCGGGTGGCGTTCCAGATCTTGTTGGCGAAGTTGCGGGACCCCTGGACCCAGTCCTCGCCGATCGGGACGTCGACACCGGGGTTGGCGCCGCGGGCGAGGGTGAAGCGGACGGCGTCCGAGCCGTAGGCGTCCATCCAGTCCAGCGGGTTGACCGCGTTGCCGAAGGACTTGGACATCTTCTTGCCGAACTGGTCGCGGACCATGCCGTGCAGCGCGATGGTGTGGAACGGCGGGGTGCCGTCCATGGCGTACAGCCCGAACATCATCATCCGGGCGACCCAGAAGAAGAGGATGTCGTAGCCGGTGACCAGGACCGAGTTCGGGTAGAACTTCCCGACGCTCGGGGTCTGCTCGGGCCAGCCCAGCGTGGAGAACGGCCACAGGCCCGACGAGAACCAGGTGTCGAGGACGTCGGTGTCCTGGTGCCAGCCCTCGCCGGTGGGCGCCTCGTCGTCCGGTCCGACGCAGACGACCTCGCCGTTCGGGCCGTACCAGACCGGAATGCGGTGGCCCCACCACAACTGCCGGGAGATGCACCAGTCGTGGAGGTTGTCGACCCAGCCGAAGTACCGGGACTCCATCTCCTTCGGGTGGATCGCGACCTTGCCCTCGCGGACCGCGTCACCCGCGGCCTTCGCCAGCGGGCCGACCTTGACCCACCACTGCATCGACAGCCGCGGCTCGATGGTGGTCTTGCAGCGCGAGCAGTGCCCGACGGAGTGGGTGTACGGGCGCTTCTCGGTGACGATCCGGCCCTCGGCGCGCAGCGCGCCGACGATCGCCGACCGGGCCTCGAAGCGGTCCAGCCCCTGGAACGGGCCGTGCGCGGTGATCACGCCGCGCTCGTCGAGGACGGCCAGGTTCGCCAGACCGTGGCGACGGCCGATCTCGAAGTCGTTCGGGTCGTGCGCCGGCGTGACCTTCACCGCACCCGTGCCGAACGCCGGGTCGACGTGCTCGTCCGCGACGACCGGGATGCGGCGGCCGGTCAGCGGCAACTCGATCTCGGTGCCGACGAGGTGGGCGTACCGCTCGTCCTCCGGGTGGACGGCGACGGCGGTGTCGCCCAGCATCGTCTCGGCGCGGGTGGTGGCGACGACGATCGACGTGTCCCCGTCCCCGTACCGGATCGAGACCAGCTCGCCGTCGTCGTCCTGGTACTCCACCTCGATGTCCGAGATGGCGGTCAGGCAGCGCGGGCACCAGTTGATGATGCGCTCGGCGCGGTAGATCAGCTCGTCGTCGTAGAGCCGCTTGAAGATCGTCTGGACGGCCTTGGAGAGTCCCTCGTCCATGGTGAACCGCTCACGGGACCAGGCGACGCCGTCGCCCAGGCGCCGCATCTGCCCCGAGATCTGGCCGCCGGACTCGTTCTTCCACTGCCAGACCCGCTCGACGAACGCCTCCCGGCCCAGGTCGTGCCGCGAGACGCCCTCCTTGGCGAGCTCCCGCTCGACGACGTTCTGGGTGGCGATGCCCGCGTGGTCCATGCCCGGCTGCCACAGCGTCTCGTACCCCTGCATCCGCTTGCGGCGGGTGAGGGCGTCGATCAGCGTGTGCTCGAAGGCGTGGCCCAGGTGGAGCGAGCCGGTGACGTTCGGCGGGGGGATGACGATGGTGTACGGCGGCTTGTCGCTCTTCTCGTCCGCCTCGAAGTAGCCCCGCTCTACCCAGCGCTCGTACAGCGGCCCCTCTACATCGGCCGGCGTGTACTGAGTCGGCAGTTCGGGGACGCTGTGCTTGGGCTGCTGAGTGTTCTCGGTCACGACGGACAGTGTACGGGCGGGAATGTAGCGGCTTCGAATCGGTTTCGCCCCCGGGGCACCGGTTGTCAGCGGCGTACTACAGGATGTCGGCAGCGCATCACCACCATGCACGGAATTTCCGGGGCATCAGCAGTCACGAGGGGAACCGCTCCATGAGCTTCAACCAGCCGCCTCCCGGCCCGTACGGCCAGCAGCCCCAGCAGCCGGGCCCCTACGGCCAGCCGCAGCCGCCCGCCCCGCAGCCCGGCTACGGCTATCCGCAGCAGGGCGGCCAGGTCCCACCGCAGCAGGGCCACGGCTACCCCCAGCAGGGCGGCCAGGTCCCTCCGGCGCAGGGTTACGGCTACCCCCAGCAGGCCCCTCAGCAGCAGTACGCCCCGCCGCAGCAGCCGAACTTCGGCCAGCAGCCCCCGTACGGCGGCCAGCAGACCCCCTACGGGATGATCCCCGACACCCCGGAGACCGGCGGCGGCAACGGCAAGAAGATCGGCATCATCGTCGGCGCCGTCGCCGCCGTCGCGGCGATCGGTGTGGGCGTGTACTTCGTCTTCGGCTCGGGCGGCAATGTCAAGCCGTACACGATCTCGCTGGGCGACAGCCTGCTGAGCGGGCAGTTCCACAAGCAGCCGACGAACGACGCCGGCGCCCAGGACTTCACCAACAACAAGGACGCCCAGGCGCTCGGCATCACCAACAGCAAGGGCGTCACCGGTCAGTACAAGGACGGCAGCGGGCTGGTGATGAGCGTGGTCGGCATCTACGGCAACATCGCCGACCCGCAGGGCGCCGTGACCAAGATGTTCGCCAAGGTCGACGAGAACGTGAAGCAGGACACCGACCGCCGGCACGGCAAGGTCGAGGACGTCACGCCCATCACCGCGTTCTCGCCGAGCGGCTTCGACGGCGCGGTCATGAAGTGCCGGACGCAGAAGCTCAGCTCCTCGATGGGCGGCGTGAGCCTGTCCTTCAACGCCTCCACCTGCATCTGGGGCGACAGCAGCGCCCTGGGCGTGGTCCAGATGATCGCCATGCCGGACCCCAGCGGCGCCGGCTCCGCCACCACCCCGAGCGCCAAGGACCTCTCGGACAAGACCGCGAAGCTCCGCAACGAGGTCCGCAAGGACAAGTAGCGGGTCCACACACGACGACCGCCCGGCAGCAACTCCGCTGCCGGGCGGTTCTGTTGTACGCGGGGGGGGGCCGGGCGCTACGCGCTCTTCTCCTGGGGCTCGCCCGACTCGCCGCGGGTGCGCGGGACCAGGGTCGGGTTGACGTTGGAGTGCACCACGTCCTCGGTGATGACGACGCGGGCGACGTCCTTGCGGGACGGGATCTCGTACATCACCGCCTGGAGGACCTCCTCCATGATGGCGCGCAGACCGCGGGCGCCGGTGCCGCGGAGGATGGCCTGGTCGGCGATGGCCTCCAGGGCCGGGCGGTCGAAGTCCAGCTCCACACCGTCGAGTTCGAAGAGCCGCTGGTACTGCTTGACCAGGGCGTTGCGCGGCTCCACCAGGATCTGCAGGAGCGCCTCGCGGTCGAGGTTGTGGACCGAGGTCAGGACCGGGAGGCGGCCGATGAACTCGGGGATCATTCCGAACTTCACCAGGTCCTCCGGCATGACCTCCTGGAGCCGGTCCTTGGACTCGATCTCCCGCTTGGAGCGGATCGTCGCGCCGAAGCCGATGCCCTTGGCGCCGGACCGGGCCTCGATGATCTTCTCCAGGCCGGCGAAGGCGCCGCCGACGATGAAGAGGACGTTGGTGGTGTCGATCTGGATGAATTCCTGGTGGGGGTGCTTGCGGCCGCCCTGCGGCGGGACCGAGGCGGTGGTGCCCTCCAGGATCTTCAGCAGGGCCTGCTGGACGCCCTCGCCGGAGACATCGCGGGTGATCGACGGGTTTTCGCTCTTCCGGGCGACCTTGTCGATCTCGTCGATGTAGATGATGCCGGTCTCGGCCTTCTTGATGTCGAAGTCCGCGGCCTGGATCAGCTTGAGGAGGATGTTCTCGACGTCCTCGCCGACATAGCCGGCCTCGGTCAGCGCGGTCGCGTCGGCGAACGCGAAGGGGACGTTGAGCATCCGGGCCAGGGTCTGCGCGAGCAGCGTCTTGCCGGAGCCGGTGGGGCCGAGCAGCAGGATGTTGGACTTGGCGAGCTCGATGCCCTCGTCGCCGCGGCCCGGGCCGTTCTCGCCCGCCTGCACCCGCTTGTAGTGGTTGTAGACGGCCACCGAGAGCGCCTTCTTGGCAGGCTCCTGGCCGACGACGTAGCCGTTGAGGAACTCGTAGATCTCGCGGGGCTTGGGGAGTTCCTCCCAGCGCACCTCGGAGGTCTCGGCGAGCTCCTCCTCGATGATCTCGTTGCAGAGGTCGATGCACTCGTCGCAGATGTACACACCAGGCCCCGCGATGAGCTTCTTCACCTGCTTCTGGCTCTTTCCGCAGAACGAGCACTTGAGCAGGTCGCCGCCGTCACCGATGCGTGCCACGAGGTGAATCCCCTTCGCCTGGGATCCGCATTGCTCCGCGGACCCGGGTGCTTGCCTATCGACGGTACCTTGCCGGGCCCCCCGTACGGGCCCCCCTTGGACCGACTCGGTTCACTCGGTCCAAGGGGGCAACACTCCGGCGCATTTCGCGAAGATCGCGATCAGACCGAGACGGAGGTCTTCCGCGTCGAGACGATCTGGTCGACCAGACCGTACGCCAGGGACTCCTCGGCGGTCAGGATCTTGTCGCGCTCGATGTCCTCGCGGATCTTCTCGATCGGCGTGGACGAGTGCTTGGCCAGCATCTCCTCCAGCTGCTGACGCATCCGCTGGATCTCGCGGGCGGCGATCTCCAGGTCGGAGACCTGGCCGCGGCCGGTCTCGCTGAAGGGCTGGTGGATCAGCACCCGGGCGTTGGGCAGCGCCATGCGCTTGCCCGGGGTACCTGCCGCCAGCAGCACGGCCGCGGCGGAGGCCGCCTGGCCCATGCACACCGTCTGGATGTCCGGCTTCACGAACTGCATCGTGTCGTAGATCGCGGTGAGCGCCGTGAAGGAGCCGCCGGGGCTGTTGATGTAGACCGAGATGTCGCGGTCCGGGTCCATCGACTCCAGGCACAGCAGCTGCGCCATGACGTCGTTGGCGGAGGCGTCGTCGATCTGCACACCGAGGAAGATCACCCGCTCCTCGAAGAGCTTGGCGTAGGGGTCGTACTCACGGACGCCCTGCGAGGTGCGCTCGACGAAGCGCGGGACGATATAGCGGGACTCGGCGGGCATGCCGGAGAACTCGGCCTGAGCGCGCTCGTAGAGGCCGCTTCCGGGGTAGCTGTTCATCTGGAGGTTCACCGTCCTGGTGGCGAAAGGGAGCTGGAGTCGACTGCGCGGCGGGTGTCCGGGGCTCAGGCCCCGGTGCCGCCCCCGCCCGGAACGCCGGAGGCGGAGGGCATGACGTCGTCGATGAGGCCGTACGCCTTGGCCTCCTCGGCGGTGAACCAGCGGTCGCGGTCGGCGTCCTTGGTCCACTGCTCCAGCGTCTGGCCGGTGTGCATGGCGGAGAGCTCGCCCAGGCGCTTCTTCGTGCGGAGCAGCTGCTCGGCGTGGATCTTGATGTCCGAGGCCGAGCCCGCCAGGCCCGCGGAGGGCTGGTGGATGAGGATCTCGGCGTTCGGCAGCGCGAATCGCTTGCCCGGGGTGCCGGCGCTCAGCAGGAACTGGCCCATCGAAGCGGCGAGGCCCATGGCGATGGTGACCACGTCGTTCTTGATGTACTGCATGGTGTCGTAGATCGCCATGCCGGCCGTGACCGAACCACCGGGGGAGTTGATGTAGAGGAAGATGTCCTTGTCCGGATCAGCGGCGAGGAGCAGCAGCTGCGCCGTGATCTTGTTGGCGATGTCGTCGTCGACCGGCTGGCCGAGGAAGATGATCCGCTCGCCGAGCAGCCGGTTGTAGACCTGGTCGCCGAGGCCACCGGAGGTCGGCTCAGCGGCGGCGGAAGGCATCGGGATCGTCACGTGTCCACCTGCTCGTTGTCGGACGGCTCGCGACCGTCTCAGCGTCGTCTTCTGGGGCGCGGGGACCGGCGCCGTGTGGTGCGCCCGGCGCGCGTTCAGAAACTCCCCTGCCCTCGTATCTACGGACCCTAACGCGCAGGTCGGACAACGCCATCCCGCAGCGAGAACTGTTCGCTGTGAGCGCAGGCTCACCGACCGGTATGACGTACGGGCCCGAACACGCACACGTGCGTGTTCGGGCCCGTACTCAGCGCTCGAAGTGCCCGGGGAGGCCCCGGACGGCCGGGGCTCAGCCCTCGGTCTTCGCGGCCTCCTCGGCCTTCTCGTCGGTGCCCTCGGCCTCGGCGACGACGGCCTCGGCGACCTCGACCTCGTCCTCGTCCTCCAGGTCGACGACCTGGCCGTTGGAGTCCTTGACCGTGGCGGCCTCGACGACCACCGCGAGGGCCTTGCCGCGGGCGACCTCGCCGACCAGCATCGGGACCTGGCCGCCCTCGACGACCGCCTGGGCGAACTGGTCGGGGCTCATGCCGGAGGACTGGGCGCGGCGCATGAGGTGCTCGGTGAGCTCCTCCTGGCTGACGTTCAGCTTCTCCTTGTTGACCAGCTCGTCCAGGATGAACTGGGTCTTGATGCCCTTCTCGGCCTGCTCCTTGGTCTCGGCGTCGAACTCCTCCTCGGTCTTGCCCTGGATCTCCAGGTACTTCGCGAGGTCGAGGCCCATCTGGCCGAGCTGGTGGTGCTCCAGGTTGTGCTTGCGGGTCTGGATCTCGTCCGCGAGCAGCTTCTCCGGCATCGGCACCTCGACGAGCTTGAGCAGCTCGTCCAGGACCTTCTCCTGCGCCTGGGTGGCCTGGTCGTACTTCTTCATCTGCTCAAGGCGCTTGCGGCTGTCCGCGCGCAGCTCCTCAAGGGTGTCGAACTCGCTGGCCAGCTGCGCGAAGTCGTCGTCCAGCGCGGGCAGTTCGCGGGACTTGACCTCGGTGACGTCGACCTTGACCTCGGCCTCCTTGCCCTGGGCGGAGCCGCCCTTGAGCTCGGAGGTGAAGGTGGCGCTGCCGCCGGCCTCCAGGCCCTTGACGGCCTCGTCGATGCCGTCGAGGAGCTCGCCGGAGCCGACGGTGTACGTGACGCCGTTGGCGACGCCGTCCTCCAGGACCTCGCCGTCGACCTTGGCCTCCAGGTCGACGGTCAGCACGTCGCCCTCCTGGGCGGCGCGCTCGGCCGGGGTGGTCGTGGCGAAGCGCTCACGCAGCTGCTCGACGGACTTGTCGACGTCCTCGTCCGACACCTCGACGGCGTCGACCTCGACCTCGATGCCGGAGTAGTCCGGGATCTCCAGGGCGGGGCGGATGTCGACCTCGGCGGTGAAGGCCAGCAGCTCGTTGTCCTTGAGCTCGGTGATGTCGACCTCGGGCTGGCCGAGGACGTTCAGCTCCGCCTCGTTGACCGCTTCGGTGTAGAACTTCGGGAGCGCGTCGTTGACGGCCTCTTCCAGCACGGCGCCGCGACCGAACCGCTGGTCGATGACGCGGGCCGGGATCTTGCCCCGACGGAAGCCCTTCACCGTGACCTGCTGGTTGATCTTCTTGTACGCCGCGTCGAGGCTGGCCTTGAGCTCCTCGAAGGGCACCTCGACAGTGAGCCGAACCCGAGTCGGGTTCAGGGTCTCCACGGCGCTCTTCACGGTTCGGTCTCCTTGGGGCTGACTTCTGGGGTTATGCCTGAGATCTTCCGGTTCCGGCAGATCCCGGCCCGGCCGATCGCGCCCGGTACAAAAGACACACAGGCACGCAGCTTGCATAGTAACCGCAAGGACGAGGGCACCCACAACGCGATCTCGAACGGCCACTGATGCCGCATCCGCGGCATCGGGCGGGTACCAACTGGTCGGGGTGGCCGGATTCGAACCGACGACCTTCCGCTCCCAAAGCGGACGCGCTACCAAGCTGCGCCACACCCCGTCGGTGCGACACGTAGGGTACATGGCCGCGGACTCTGCGGCTGCCAGTTATTCGGGAGCGCGGTGCGGTGTGCGGCGGACCGCCGTCACCCGCTACGATGCACTGCGTGCCGAGGTCCTGCGACCGTCGGCGCTCGCGGGCGTAGCTCAATGGTAGAGCCCCAGTCTTCCAAACTGGCTACGCGGGTTCGATTCCCGTCGCCCGCTCCGAAACGGCCCGGGGCCGGATCGTGGACTTTCCCGAGTGGACTTTCCCGATCCGGCCCCGGGCCGTTTGCGTCGCCGACCGCCGGGATGTCCGTCACTTCCCCCGCCGAATTCCCCACCGGCGGAATTCCGGATTCGCCGCGGCGCGCCCCTCCCGGAAAACGTTGCCCGGCCGGCCGATATCCGCGTGATCGCCGCCGAGCCCGTGTCCGGTATCTCCGCGTACCCGGAGAAGAACGTGCGCCACGGCACCCCGCTACGCGCCATGGTGGCCTCCTAGGCGGACTCCGGGGCGATGGTCCACGCCCGGGTCTACGCCCGGTCTACGCCTGGGTCTACGCCCGTACGCCCCGGGAATTCCGGTCCGTACGGGGGCCGGAAGGCGGACGGCGGCATTAGCCGGGCGTTTCCGCGCAACCGCGGACCGGATGGTTCATCGCTCCGCGAAACTGGGACAGAACCGCGGCGGAACCGAGGCGAAAACGCGCCGGCGCGGACCGCAACTCGCGGATAGCGGATAGCGGATATCCGCTGTCGGAATGCGTCGGCCGGCCGGACATCCGCTTTCCCCCGTCGCCGGTAGGGCACTCGTGCCGATGGGGCGGTTGGCTAGGGTGCACGTATGGAGATCTGGATCAACCCTGCCTGTTCCAAGTGCCGTTCCGCCGTGCAGCTCCTCGACGCGGAGGGGGCGGAGTACACCGTGCGGCGGTATCTCGAAGAGCCGCCGAGCGCCCAGGAGTTGCGGGAGGTGCTGGAGCGGCTGGCGCTGGAGCCGTGGGACATCACCCGCACCCAGGAGGCCGACGCGAAGGAACTCGGCCTGAAGGACTGGGGCCGCACGGCGGAGGACCGCGAGCGGTGGATCGAGGCGTTGGCGGCGCACCCCCGGTTGATCCAGCGCCCGATCATCACCGCCGACGACGGATCGGCACTGGTGGGACGCAGCGAGGACGCCGTACGGGACGCGCTGGGGCGGACCGGGGGTGGCGACGCCCCCTGAGCCCGGTCCGCGCCGCGGACCGGCCTGGGGTCTGTCCGACAGGTCGGACCCTAGAACGTGATGTGGTTGATGGTCTGCGCGATGGAGGTCAGGAACCGGTTGATCGACGGCGCCATCCCCGTGGAGGCGAGGAAGAAGCCGAAGAGTATGGCGACGAGCGCCGGGCCCGCCTTGATCGACTTCTGTCTGATCAGCACGACGAGGATGATCCCCAGCATCACGACAACTGACAGCGAAAGAGCCACAACTGATCACACCCTCGGTCGGAACGCCTCACCGGCCCTGGGGCATGCCGCGCACACCCCCGGCACCCATCGTGCCATCAACTCTTTGCCCATCGCAGGCGGGTGACGAATCTTCGGCCAACGCTTTGCCCGATTCATGGGGTTGGCGTGAAGTGGGGCGAGTGGGGGGTTGTGGGGTGATGTCCGGGCGGTGCGGAAGAGGTGACGCGCGGCCGGCCGGACGCGGCGCGACTGCGGTCCGTGAGCACCGCCATCCGGGGCGGCGATCCGGTCGGCGGGAGCGCCCTCCAGCCGGTCCGCCGGAGCCCCGTCGGTGAGGAGGAGGACCTGGTCGCGGCCCAGGCGGCGGCGACCGGGGCGTGGGTGACCATGACGTCCGTGGCGCCGAGGGCGTCGACGGTGTGCCGCAGGACGGCCAGGATCTCGGCCGCGGTCGCGGCGTCCAGGCGCCGGCCGGCTCGTCGGCGAAGATCACGTCCGGCGCGGTGACCAGGGCCCGGGCGATCGCCACCCTCCCCCGGTCTCACCTTCGTTCGACCGGGGGTACTCCCACCTGCCGGCCCCCGGACAGCTGACCGGGGCGACGCCGGGCGTGATCGCGCAGGCCGACCCGGGCCAGCACGTCGACCGCCTGCCCGCGGTCCGGGCGCTCACCGGCCAACCGCAGCGGCAGCAGGACGTTCTGCTCGACGGTGAGCGCGGGCAGCAGGTTGAACGCCTGGAAGACGAAGCCCGGCCGGCTGCGGCGCAGCGCGGCCAGACGGCCCTCGCGGAGCCGGGTGATCTCCGTGCCGGCCAGGCGGACGGAGCCGGCGGTGGGGCGGCCGAGGCCGGCCGCGCACTGGAGGAAGGTGGACTTCCCCGAGCCCGAGGGGCCCATGACGGCGGTGAACGAGCCGTTCGGCAGGGCGAGTTCCCTGTCACGCAGGGCGTGTACGGCGCCGGCGCCGCGACCGTACCGGCGGCACACCCCGCGTAGTTCCACGGCGTGTCCACCGCTCATCGGGCACTCCCGTTCCGTGTGGTCGACCGGCCTCCCACGACGGCCGGTCACCGCGTTCACCGTAGGGATCGGGCGCCTGGTCCGGCCATGAGGAGGGCCGCCGGTCACGCCGGGGAAAACCCCACCCCCGAGGGGTGTGGAGGGGGCGGGCATCGCGGACCGGGCTCGGGCACCGACGCCCGCACCCGTACCCGCGTCCGCACCCACAGAGCCAATCGTTTGGTAATCTAAGTATTGACGATCTCTTGACGCATCCTTGACCTATTCGCGTTCTCGACCCGGGCCGCCGGCGCACGCGCCAACCGGCCGGAGCACCCGACGACCAGGAGGAACGGGCCCATCGGACACGCAGACACCCTGATCGCCATGGGCGGCGCCTTTCTCGCCGCCGGCGTCCTCGCCCGCCTCGGCGGCCGGATCGGACTCCCCACCATCCCCCTGTTCATCCTGGCCGGAATCCTGCTCGGCCCGCACACCCCCGGCATCGTGCTGGTCGCCGACCCGCACGACCTGGAGATGCTCTCCCTCCTCGGCCTGGTGCTGCTGCTCTTCTACCTGGGCCTGGAATTCCATGTGGACGACCTGAAGGCGGGCGGGCGCAGGATGGCGCTGGCCGGCGGCGCCTACCTGGCGCTGAACGTCGGCGCCGGGCTCGGCTTCGGCTTCGCGCTCGGCTGGGGCACCGCCGAGGCGCTGGTGCTCGCCGGGGTGCTGGGCATCTCCTCGTCGGCCATCGTCACCAAGGTGCTGGTCGACGCCGGGCGGCTGGGCAACCCGGAGACCAAGCCGATCCTCGGCATCATCGTCGTCGAGGACATCTTCCTGGCGCTCTATCTGGCCGCGCTGCAACCGGTGCTGTCCGGTGCCGACTCGCTCGGGTCGGCCGCCCTGGACGCCGGCAAGGCGTTCGGCTTCCTGCTGCTGCTCGCGGCGGCCGCCCGCTGGGGGACCCGGGTCGTCGGCCGGCTGATCGCCACCAAGGACGACGAACTGCTGGTGATCTCCTTCCTGGGCGCCGCCGTGCTGGTCGCCGGGGTCTCCGAGTGGTTCGGGGTCGCGGACGCCATCGGCGCGTTCATGGTGGGCCTGATGCTGGGCAGTACCCGCTCCGGCCCGCGGATCCGGGAGCTGGTGCATCCGCTGCGGGACGCGTTCGGGGCGATCTTCTTCTTCGCCTTCGGGCTCTCCGTCGACCCCGGTGACCTGCCCCGCGTGCTGGGGCCGGTGCTGGTCGCGGTGGCACTGACACTGCTGATGAACGTGCTGGCGGGGCTGGTCGCCGCACGGATCCACGGCTTCGGGTCCGGTCCGGCCGCGAACATCGCCACCGCGCTGCTGGCCCGCGGCGAGTTCGCGCTCATCCTGGCGACGATGGCCGCGGGCGCCGGGCTCGACGAGCGGCTGTCCCCGTTCATCGCCGGGTACGTCCTGATCCTGGCCGTCCTCGGTCCGCTGGCCGCCGGCCGTTCCGGGCTGCTGGCCCGCGCCCTGCCGGGCGGGCGCGCGGGCAGCCGTACGGAACCGGAGGCGGGGCGGGCGGCTACGCGTCCCGGCAGATCAGCAGCAGCGCCCGGTCGTCGTTGACGTCCTTGGCGACGGCCTCGATGAGATGCCAGGCGGCGCCGGCGAAACCGCCGTGCACATAGCGCTCGGCCTCGCCGGTCAGCCGGTCGATGCCCTCGGCGATATCGCGGTCGGCGGCCTCCACCAGGCCGTCGGTGAACATCATCAGCACGTCGCCGGGCCGCAGCGTGCCCTTGACCGGGTCGAACTGGGCGCCGTCGTAGACCCCGAGCAACGGCCCCTCCCCCGCTTTCTCCTCCCAGCGGCCGGTGCCCGCACTGAGCTGTAGGGCGGGAAGGTGGCCCGCGGAGAGGAGTTCGTAGTCCCCGGACTCCAGGTCGAGGACGAGGTGGATGGAGGTGGCGAACCCCTCGTCCCAGTCCTGCCGCAGGAGGTAGCCGTTGGCGGCGGGCAGGAAGCCGTGCGGCGGGAGGGAGCCGAGCAGCCCGCCGAAGGCGCCGGAGAGGAGCAGCGCGCGGGACGCGGCGTCCATGCCCTTGCCGGAGACGTCGGTGAGCACGACTTCGAGGATGTTGCCGCCCTGGGTGCGGGAGGCCACCACGAAGTCGCCGGAGAAGGACTGCCCGCCGGCCGGGCGGAGCGCCATCTCCTGGTGCCAGCGCTGGGGCAGTTTGGGAAGTGCGCTCTGGACCCGGATCCGCTCGCGCAGGTCGAAGAGCATGGTGCCGCCGCGCCGCCAGGGCACCCCGACCCGGCTGCGGAACTGCGCGATCAGCAGCCCGAAGAGCCCGACCGCGGCGACGACCAGGACCGTGCCGGGGCTGATCCGGTCGGGCCCCTCGTCGTACGGGCCGAACAGCGCGGCCTCGACAATCAGGGCGGTGGCGGAAGCGGCGTACAGGACAAGGAGGTTGGCCGGCCGCAGCAGCAGACCGCCGGCGATGATCGGGAGGACCAGCGCGGTGGGCGCGAACCACTCGGAGTGCCAGAGGGTGCCGGCGGCGATGGCGGGTATGGCGGCGAGCAGGGCGGCCAGGGCGAGCCAGTCGGAGCCGTCGCCGCGGAAGTAGTCGACTCCGGCCTTGCGCAGGCCGATGCGGGCCCGGTGCAGACCTCTGCGCATCCGGGCCGTCAGGGGTTCCGCTCCCGGGCCGCGTGTCATTGCTCTGGGACCTTATCCACCCGTTCGGCGGTGCGTCGATTCGCCGCACGTCACCCAGGGGAATTGCCGGGAAATCGCGTTCGAAATGCGGTCGCGCGGCCGGAGAGCGTGCTGCTAGGCATGGCGCATGACAACAGAGTTGCAGCCGTTGCGGTGGGCCGAGTGGGATGCCTGGTTCGACACGTTGGACGTGGCCTTCGGCGGGGTCGCGGACGCTCCGGAACGGCGTGCCTGGTGGCGGGAGGTCACCGAGATCGACCGGATGCTGGCGGTCCGGGACGGCGCGGACACCGTCGCCACGGGTGGCGCCTTCTCGTTCGGACTAACGGTGCCGGGTGGCGCGGAGTTGCCCGTCGCCGGGGTCACGGCGGTCGGTGTGCTGCCGACGCACCGCCGCCGCGGGGTGCTGCGCTCGATGATGCGGCATCAGCTGACCGACATTCATGAGCGCGGTGAGGCGCTGGCGGTGCTGACCGCCTCGGAGCCGGCGATCTACGGGCGCTTCGGCTACGGCGTGGCCACCCAGGGGATGGGGATGACGGTGGACACGGTGCGGCTGGCTGCCCCGGATCTGCCCGGGGTGGACGGTGTGCGGCTGCGGCTGGCGGACCCGGTGGCCGCGGTGCCGGACTGCGAGCGGGTCTACGCCCGACTGGTCCCGGAGCGGCCGGGGATGCTCGCCCGGCGGCCCGGCTGGGAGCGGCAGGGGGTGCTCGACCCGGAGAGCGAGCGGAACGGGGCCGGAACGCTCCAGTGCGTGCTGGCCGAGGTGGACGGCGAGGTGCGGGGGTACGCCCGGTATGCCGTCAAGCCGGAGTGGGAACGCTCCGGGCCGTGCGGGCAGGTGACCGTGCGGCAGATCGAGGCGCTGGACCCGGTGGTCTACGCGGCGCTGTGGCGCTATCTGTTCGGGATCGACCTGACCGCGTCGGTGGCGGTGCGGGGCCGGCCGGTCGACGACCCGCTGCCTCATCTGGTGGCGGACCAGCGGCGCTGCCAACTGGGGTTGCAGGAGGCGCTGTTCATCCGGCCGGTGGACGTGGGGGCCGCGCTGGCGGCACGCACGTACCGGACACCGGTGGAGGTGGTGCTGGACGTCGCGGACGACTTCTGCCCGTGGAACGCGGGGCGCTGGCGGCTGTCCGGCGACGAGAAGGGCGCGGTCTGCGAGCGGACCGCCGACCCGGCCGATCTCGCCCTGTCCGTACGGGAGTTGGGCTCCGCCTACCTGGGCGGCTTCTCGCTGGCGACGCTGGCGGGGGCGGGCCGGGTGCGGGAGCTGCGGCCGGGGGCGCTGGCGGCGGCCGCCCCCGCCTTCGGGTCGGACGTGGCGCCCTGGCTGCCGCACGGGTTCTAGCCGTACGACCCCGGCCGCGCGCATCGGACAGGCCCTACGCCCGCCGGGCCGTGGCCGGTTGGCAGCCCGGGCACCAGAAGAGGTTGCGGGCGGCGAGGTCGGCGGTGCGGATCTCGCCGCCGCAGATGTGGCAGTGGCCGGCGGCCCGGCGGTAGACGTACACCTCGCCGCCGTGGTCGTCGACGCGCGGCGGGCGGCCCATGGCCTCGGGCAGGTGCTCGGGGCGGACGGTGTCGATCCGGTTGTGCCGGACGCCCTCGCGCATCAGGGACACCAGGTCGGCCCAGATCGCGTCCCACTGGGCGCGGGTGAGGTCGCGGCCCGGGAGGTAGGGGTCGATGCCGTGCCGGAAGAGGACCTCGGCGCGGTAGACGTTGCCGACTCCGGCGATCACCTTCTGGTCCAGGAGCAGCGCCGCGATGGTGGTGCGGCTGCGGGCGATCCGCTGCCAGGCGCGGGCACCGTCGTCGCCGGGGCGCAGCGGGTCGGGGCCGAGCCGGGCGTGTATCGCCTGCTTCTCGGCGTCGGTGATCAGGGCGCAGGTGGTGGGGCCGCGCAGATCGGCGTAGTGGCGGGCGCCGACCAGCCGCAGCCGGACGGTGTCGGTGGGCGGCGGGGCCGGGGTGCCGCCGAAGCCGAGCTTGCCGAAGAGGCCGAGGTGGACGTGGACCCAGCGGTCCGGGCCGAAGTCGAGGAAGAGGTGTTTGCCGTGCGCCTCGGCGGTGTCCATGACCTGGCCGTCGACGAGCGCCGCGCCGTCCGCGAACTTGCCCTGCGGGCTGCTCGCCCGGACCGCTCCGCCCTCGAAGCGGTCCCGGTGGTCCAGCGCGAGGCGGTGGATGGTGTGCCCCTCGGGCATCGGGTGGTCCTCCAGTGGGCACGCCCGCCCGCCCCGGTGGGCGGCGGGCGGCGCGGCGCCCGCCGCTCCGGTGCGGGGCCTCCCCCGCTCACGCGGAGGCGGGAAGCTCGGGGAGGGGTGCCCGCACCGGAGGGCGGCGGGGTGCGGCGGTCAGTCCTGCTGCGGGTGGTGGGCCGGGATCGGGGGGAGTTCGCCGGTGGTCTCGTAGGCGGCGAGCATCTCGATCCGGCGGGTGTGCCGCTCCTCGTCGGAGTACGGCGTGGCGAGGAAGACCTCGATGAACCGGGTCGCCTCCTCTTCGGTGTGCATCCGGCCACCGACCGAGATGACGTTGGCGTTGTTGTGCTCCCGGCCGAGCGCGGCGGTCTGCTCGCTCCAGGCGAGCGCGGCGCGTACGCCCTTGACCTTGTTGGCGGCGATCTGCTCGCCGTTGCCGGAGCCGCCGATCACGATGCCGAGGCTCTCCGGGTCGGCGGCGGTGCGCTCCGCGGCGCGCAGGCAGAACGGGGGGTAGTCGTCCTGGGCGTCGTAGATGTGCGGGCCGCAGTCGACGGGTTCGTGGCCGTGGGCCGTGAGCCAGTCGACGAGGTGGTTCTTGAGGTCGAAACCTGCATGATCGGAGCCGATGTACACGCGCATGGCACGAGTGTGGCACGACGCTGCGGGGGTAGACGTCACCGGGGCTTTGTGCCGCCGCCGGCGACTCCGCACAACTCGGCGGTAACCACAACGATCCGGGTTCGGCTCTTCCCAACGGCCGTTCACAACGGTCTAATTCCTGGGTTCCCCACGCAGAACCACAGTTCTCCACGCAGAACCATAGTTCCCCACACAGAACCACAGAAGGACGGTGCACATGGGCGCGCACCCTCCCCCGAGCTCCGAAGGAGCAGGGGGCATCCCCCTGGCGAAAGCGGTCCCCGCCGCCGGTGAACCCGGCGGCGGAGCCGGCGGGGGCCAGTCGCAGGACGGACTCCAGGCAGGGCTGAAGAACCGCCATCTGTCGATGATCGCCATCGGCGGGGTCATCGGCGCGGGTCTGTTCGTCGGATCCGGCGCCGGGATCAGAGCCGCAGGTCCCGGCATCCTCCTCTCCTACGCACTGACCGGCCTGCTGGTCGTGCTGGTGATGCGGATGCTGGGCGAGATGGCCGCGGCCTCGCCGACGTCCGGGTCGTTCTCGGCGTACGCGGACCGGGCGCTGGGGCGCTGGGCGGGCTTCACGATCGGCTGGCTGTACTGGTTCTTCTGGTCGGTGGTGCTGGCCGTGGAGGCGACAGCGGCGGCGTCGATCCTGACCGGCTGGGTCCCGGCCGTCCCGCAGTGGGCCTGGGCGCTGCTGGTGATGATCGTGCTGACGGGCACGAACCTGGTGTCGGTCAGCTCGTTCGGCGAGTTCGAGTTCTGGTTCGCCGGGATCAAGGTCGTGGCGATCGTGATCTTCATCGTGGTCGGCGCGCTGGCGATCTTCGGGCTGCCGCCGGGTCACCACGCGGTGGGCACGGCCAACCTGACCGGGCACGGCGGCTTCCTGCCGAAGGGGCCGGGCGCGATCCTCTCCGGCATGCTGCTGGTGGTCTTCTCCTTCATGGGCAGCGAGATCGTGACGCTGGCGGCGAGCGAGTCGCCGAACCCGGTGGTGGCCGTCCGCAAGGCCGTCAACAGCGTCATCTGGCGGATCGCGCTGTTCTACATCGGCTCGATCACGGTGATCGTGACGCTGCTGCCGTGGGACGACCCGGAGGTGGCCAAGAGCCCGTACGTGGCGGTGCTGAAGTCGCTGAACATCCCGTACGTGGACGTGGTGATGGACGTGGTCGTGCTGACCGCGGTGCTGTCCTGCCTGAACTCCGGGCTCTACACGGCGTCCCGGATGGCGTACTCGCTCGGTGCGCGCGGGGACGCGCCCAAGGCGTTCGCGACAGTCAACAAGGGCGGCGTGCCGGCGGTGGCGATCTGGGCGTCGGTGGCCTTCGGCTTCATCGCGACGATCTTCAGCTACACGTCGAAGGACACCGTCTTCCAGTTCCTGCTCAACTCGTCCGGCGCGGTGGCGCTGTTCGTCTGGCTGGTCATCTGCTTCTCGCAGCTGCGGATGCGCCGGACGCTCGAACGGGAGGCGCCGGAGCGGCTGTCGGTGCGGATGTGGCTGTACCCGTGGCTGACCTACGCCACGATCGCGCTGATCGTCTTCGTCGTGGGCTACATGTTCTACGACAAGGACGGCCGGGAGCAGATGGTGCTGTCGGTGGTGGCGGCCGTGGTGGTGCTGGCGGTCGGGCTGACCCTGGAGCGGCGGCGGCCACGTGCGCACGAGGCGGAGACGACGGCCGAGGCGGCGGAGGCGGCCGAGGGAGCCTGACCGCTCCTCGGAACGACGGCGGGG
>NZ_JBNHIN010000009.1:125255-139236 GCF_050054615.1 Streptomyces sp. YGL11-2 | reverse complement strand
TGCGGGCCCCGCCGTGCGCGGTGCGTCAGCCGCGGCGGCCGGCCAGCTTCCAGGCGGCCGGCAGGGCGCCCATAGCCAGGGCGATCTTGAGGGCGTCGCCGAGGAGGAACGGCACCATGCCGACGGCGACGGCCTTGCCGAGGGGCATCCCCGTGCTGAAAGCGAGGAAGGGGACGCCTGTCGCGTAGATGAGGGCGTTGCCCGCGGCCATGGTGCCGGCGGTGCGCAGCACCCCGCGGTCGCCGCCGCGGCGGGCCAGCGCGCCCACGGCGGTGGCGGCGAGCAGCATGCCGAGGACGTAGCCGAAGGTGGCACCGCCCGCGCCCGAGGCGCCGCCCGCGAACCACGGCATCCCGGCGACGCCCGCGATGGCGTACAGCGCGAGCGAGAGCAGACCGCGGCCGGCCCCGAGGGAGGCGCCGACCAGGAGGGCGGCGAAGGTCTGGCCGGTGACCGGGACCGGGGAGCCGGGGATCGGCACGGCGATCTGGGCTGCGACACCGGTGAGGGCGGCGCCGCCGACGACCAGCGCGGCGTCGCGGACGCGGGCGCGGGTGGCGGTGGCGGCCGGCAGCAGGTCGGCGAGAACCGCACCTGGGTTGAGGGCGGGTGCTGCTGTGCTCATCGGTACTCCGCGGGGTGAGGGATGCGGGACGGTCGGGACGCGATGACGGTAGTCCAGCGGGCCGTTGGCGATCATCGTGTGGCACCGACAAAGCCGTACCGGCCCGCTTGGAGACTTCCGAACATCCGCCAGAATGCCGGGCGTTGCCGGGTCGCGGGGCGTCTTTGCAGGTCACGTGATGCTCATCACGGCCGGGTTGGCGAGCGGGCGCCGGTTTTGTGGTAGCGCGGGGCGGGCGGTGACACTGGGCGGCGACCCGCGGTGACCTGTGGAGTTCCCCCAAAGCCGTCGGCGGCCCGGCCGCCCTGTCGCGAGAGTACGCACCATGCACGACGCACCGCCTCCGGTCGGGAAAGAGCCGCTGTCCACGGGGCTCAAGCAGCGCCATCTGACGATGCTGGGGCTGGGCGGGGTGATCGGCGCGGGGCTGTTCGTGGGCTCCGGGGCGGGGATCTCGGTGGCCGGGCCGGGCATCGTGCTGTCGTATCTGATCGCCGGCGCGCTGGCGATGCTGATCATGCGGATGCTCGGGGAGATGTCGGCGGCCATGCCGGCGTCGGGGGCGTTCTCGGTGCACGCGGAGCGGGCGCTGGGGCGCTGGGCCGGGTTCAGCGTCGGCTGGCTGTACTGGTTCCTGCTGGTGGTGGTGCTCGCCGTGGAGGCCACCGGGGCGGCGCAGATCGCGCACGGCTGGGTGCCGGCGGTGCCGCAGTGGGGCTGGGTGCTGGTCTTCATGCTCGTCTTCACCGCCGCCAACCTGGCCTCGGTGAAGAACTTCGGGGAGTTCGAGTTCTGGTTCGCGGCGCTGAAGGTCACCGCGATCGTGCTGTTCCTGGCGCTGAGCCTGCTGGCGGTCTTCGGGGTGTTGCCGGACACCCACCCCGTCGGGCTGGCCAACCTCACCGGGCAGGGCGGCTTCCTGCCGCACGGCTGGGGCGGGGTGGTCTCCGGCGTCCTCGCGGTGGTGTTCGCCTTCGGCGGGCTGGAGGTGGTCACCATCGCGGCGGCCGAGTCGGACGACCCGGCGCGGGCGGTGGGCCGGGCGGTGCGCAGCGCGGTGTGGCGGATCCTCTTCTTCTACGTGGGCTCGATGCTGGTCATCGTGACCGTGCTGCCCTGGTCGTCGATGCGGCCGGGCACGAGCCCGTACGTGATGGTGCTGGACCACATCGGGGTACCGGGCGCCGGGCAGATCATGAACATCGTGGTGTTCGTGGCGCTGCTCTCGGCGCTGAACGCCAATCTCTACGGTGCGTCGCGGATGGTGTTCTCGCTGGCCGAGCGCGGCGAGGCGCCGCGCGGGCTGCTGAAGGTGTCGGGACGGGGGTCCCCCCGCTCGGGCGAAGCCGAGAGTGGCGGCGGGGTGCCGCGGCGGGCGGTGCTGGCGTCGGTGGCGTTCGGCTTCGTGTCCGTCCTGCTGAATCTCCGGTGGCCGGATTCGGTCTTCCTCTACATGCTCAACGCGGTCGGTGCGGTGCTGCTGTTCGTCTGGGGGCTGATCGCCGTCTCCCAACTCCGGCTCCGGCCTCGCATCGAGCGGGAGGCACCGGAGAAGCTCGCCCTGCGGATGTGGGCGTTCCCCTATCTGACGTGGCTGGCGATGGCGGGGATGGCGGCCGTGATCGTGCTGATGCTCACCGACGACGCGGCCCGGCCGCAGCTGCTGTGGTCGGCCGGGGCGACCGCGGCGGTGCTGGTGGTGGCCGGTATACGGGAGCTGCGGGACCGCCGCGTACGGGACTGAGCCGGCGGCGTCCGGGCCGCCGCGGCGCTCCCCCGGGGGCGCGCGTGGCGACCCCTGGCGCACATGAGACACACGTCACATTCGCGGCATTCGACGATCTATCAGGCACGCATGGTCACGATCCCGTCTGAATACCGAACAATCGCTGCATGCCTGTTGCCCTGAGCGGACACCGGCACTCAAACTGGGCCAGCTTTGCCGAGGACCCCGGTTGTGAGCCGTCCGCGGCCCCGGGAGACCGCAGTTCCGCCCGCTCCGCATCTCAACTACTGGGACAGGTACGACATGAATCGGACACCCTCGTCCGCCGCGGCCGGCCGCGAGCGGGCCGACGCGGTCCAGGGCGCCGGCCAGGACGGCGGCTCGCTGTCCAACGGCCTCAAGCAGCGCCACCTTTCGATGATCGCCCTCGGCGGCGTGATCGGGGCCGGGCTGTTCGTCGGCTCCCGCGCGGGCATCGCGGCGGCCGGCCCGTCGATCGTGCTGGCGTACGCCGTCTCCGGCGCGCTGGTCATGCTGATCATGCGGATGCTCGGCGAGATGGCCGCGGCCAATCCGGCGTCCGGCTCCTTCTCGGTGCACGCCGAGCGCTCCATCGGCTCGTGGGCCGGCTTCACCGTGGGCTGGATGTTCACCGCGCTGCTGTGTGTGGCGGTGGCCGCCGAGGCGCTGGGTGCCGCGGACGTGATGCACCAGTGGTTCCCGTCCACCCAGCCGTGGATGTGGGTGCTGCTATTCATGGTGATCTTCACCGGGACGAACCTGGCGGCGGTCGGCAACTTCGGTGAGTTCGAGTTCTGGTTCGCCACCCTGAAGGTCGCCGCGATCGGCATCTTCCTGATCCTGGGCGTGCTGGCCATCCTCGGCCTGCTGCCCGGCACCTCGGCTCCCGGCACCTCGCACCTCACCGGCGACGGCGGCTTCCTGCCCAAGGGCGTCGACGGCCTGATGGTCGGTCTGCTGGCGTCGGTCTTCGCCTACGGCGGCCTGGAGACGGTGACCATCGCCGCCGCCGAGTCCAAGGACCCGGTGCGCGGGGTGGCCCGCGCGGTGCGCACCGCGATGTGGCGGATCGCCCTCTTCTACGTCGGCTCGATGGCGGTCATCGTCACGGTCATACCGTGGAGCGCGCCGTCCATCGCCAAGAGCGGCCCGTACGTGGCGGTGCTGGACTACCTGAAGATCCCGGCGGCCGGCCAGATCATGAACGCGGTCATCCTGGTCGCGCTGCTCTCCGCGGTGAACGCCAACATCTACGGCGCGTCGCGGATGGCCTACTCCCTCATCTCCCGCGGCCAGGGCCCGGCCTTCCTCGGGAAGGTCAGCGGCGGGGTGCCGCGCCGGGCGGTGCTGCTCTGCTCGGCCTTCGGGTTCATCGCGGTGCTCTTCAGCTTCCTGTGGCCCACCACGCTCTTCCAGTGGCTGCTGAACATGGTCGGCGCGGCCGTCCTGGTGGTCTGGGGCTTCATCGCGGTCGCCCAGCTGCGGATGCGGCGGCGGCTGGAGCGCGAGGCGCCGGAGAGGCTGGTGGTCAAGATGTGGGCCTTCCCGGCGCTGACCTGGGTGGCGCTGGCCGGCATCGTGGCGGTGCTGGTCCTGATGCTGCGCGACGACAACCAGCGGATCCAGCTGCTGTTCACCGGCGGCTTCGGCGTGGTGCTGACGGTGATCGGGCTGCTGCGGCAACGGGCGCTGCGCAACCGGTAGTTCTCCTTCCGGACCCCGTGAGGCGGGGCGGGACCTCCTTCCGAGGTCCCGCCCCGCCTCCGTCTTTGGGACCAGGCCGGCGGCACCCCCGTCCGGTGATCACTCCTGCTGATAGCGTGCTCTTGCACATTATTTGCAACTACTGCATTTACGCAGCTNCCCCCCCCCCCCCCCCCCCCCCCCCGCCTCCGTCTTTGGGACCAGGCCGGCGGCACCCCCGTCCGGTGATCACTCCTGCTGATAGCGTGCTCTTGCACATTATTTGCAACTACTGCATTTACGCAGCTTGGAGGCGGGATCGGCATGGCGACCTACACACTTCCGGAACTCCCCTACGACTACGCGGCGCTGGCTCCGGTCATCAGCCCGGAGATCATCGAGCTGCACCACGACAAGCACCACGCCGCGTATGTGAAGGGCGCCAACGACACCCTGGAGCAGCTGGCCGAGGCCCGCGACAAGGACCAGTGGGGCAGCGTCAACGGCCTGGAGAAGAACCTGGCGTTCCACCTCTCCGGCCACATCCTGCACAGCATCTACTGGCACAACATGACCGGTGACGGCGGCGGCGAGCCGCTGGAGAAGGACGGCGTGGGCGAGCTGGCCGACGCCATCGCCGAGAGCTTCGGCTCGTTCGCCAAGTTCAAGACCCAGCTCTCCAAGGCATCGGCGACCACCCAGGGCTCCGGCTGGGGCGTCCTGGCCTACGAGCCGGTCACCGGCCGCCTCATCGTCGAGCAGATCTACGACCACCAGGGCAACGTCGGCCAGGGCTCCGTGCCCCTCCTCGTCTTCGACGCCTGGGAGCACGCCTTCTACCTCCAGTACAAGAACCAGAAGGTCGACTTCATCGAAGCCATGTGGAACGTCGTCAACTGGCAGGACGTCGCCAAGCGCTACGCATCCGCGAAGGAGCGCGCCAACAACCTGCTGCTGGCGCCGTAACGACGTTACAGACGCCCTGCCTCGTGATCGTCTTCTCACCGTTCACCCGGCAGGCGGAAGAGAGCGAAGCCCCCGCGAAGACATGAGTCGCGGGGGCTTCGTGCGCGCTGCGCCCGGTGCCGGCCAGCCAGAGACCGGTGGGAGCTCAGTCGAAGATCGGGCCCTGCGTCCGCGTCCGCTTGATCTCGTAGAAACCCGGGATCGACGCCACCATCAGCGTGCCGTCCCAGAGCTTGGCGGCCTCTTCGCCCTTGGGGGCGGGGGTGACGACCGGGCCGAAGAAGGCGATCTGGTCGCCGTCGGAGCCGGGGACGGCGATGACCGGGGTGCCGACCTCCTGGCCGACCAGGTCGATGCCCGCCTTGTGGGAGGCGCGCAGCTCCGCGTCGTAGGTGTCCTTGTCGGCATAGTCGATCAGGTCGGCGGGCAGGCCGGCGTCGGCGAGCGCACCCGCGATCGACTCGCGGTTCACGCCCTCGCCCGCGTTGTGGAAGCGGTTGCCCATCGCGGTGTAGAGCGTGCCGACGGCCTCGTCGCCGTGCAGCTGCTGCGCTGCGGTCACCACGCGGACCGGGCCCCAGGACTTGCCGCCGGGGCGCATGTTCGCCGCGTACTCCTCAGGGAGCGTGTCGAGTTTGTTCTCGTTGAGGACGGCCAGGCTCATCACATGCCAGCGCACCTCCACCGGACGGACCTTCTCCACCTCCAGCATCCAGCGGGAGGTCATCCAGGCCCAGGGGCACAGCGGGTCGAACCAGAAGTCTGCCGGGGTCTTGGCGGTCTCGGACACGGGGTCTCCTTTGAAAGGCTGTGCAGCGTTCTTCCGTGGACGGTTCAACCGCCGGTCGCCGTGCCATGATTCCCAGTGTTCGATATTCGTGACGAGGGCGAGGGAGGCACGTCGTGCCAGGTGAGAATCTGACGCGGGACGAGGCACGTGAGCGGGGCCGGCTGCTGAACGTCGACGGTTACGACGTCGCGCTGGATGTCCGCTCAGCGGTCACCCGGGGCGCGGAGGCCGCCACCTTCCGCTCCCGCACGACCATCCGCTTCCGGTGCGCCGAGCCCGGCGCCTCGTCCTTCGCGGACCTCCTGGCCCCCTCGGTCCGCTCGGTCACCCTCAACGGCCGGGAGCTGGAACCGGCCGCGGTCTTCGACGGCAGCCGGATCGCGCTGGACGGCCTCGCCGCCGAGAACACCCTGGTGGTCGACGCGGACTGCGCCTACAGCCGGACCGGCGAGGGCCTGCACCGCTTCGTCGACCCCGAGGACGGCGAGGTCTACCTCTACACCCAGTACGAGCCCGCCGACGCGCGCCGGGTCTTCGCCAACTTCGAACAGCCCGACCTGAAGGCCCCGTTCACCTTCGAGGTCACCGCGCCCGAGGGCTGGCTGGTGCTCGGCAACGGCGCCCAGGACCGCGCCGCCAAGGACGGGACACACCGCTTCGCGACCACCCAGCCGATCTCGACGTACATCACCGCCGTCGTCGCCGGGCCGTACCACTACGTCACCGACACCTACCGCCGCACCTTCAAGGACGGCGGCGAGCTGGAGATCCCGCTCGGCGCGCTGTGCCGCAAGGGGCTGGCCCGGCACTTCGACGCGGACGACATCTTCACCGTCACCAAGCAGGGCCTGGACTTCTTCCACGACCACTTCGACTTCCCCTACCCCTTCGGGAAGTACGACCAGGCGTTCGTCCCCGAGTACAACCTCGGCGCGATGGAGAACCCGGGCTGCGTCACCTTCCGCGAGGAGTTCGTCTTCCGCGGGAAGGTGACCGAGGCGTCCTACGAGCGCCGGGCCAACGTCATCCTGCACGAGATGGCGCACATGTGGTTCGGCGACCTGGTCACCATGCACTGGTGGGACGACCTGTGGCTCAAGGAGTCCTACGCGGACTTCATGGGCAGCTTCGCGCAGGTGGGCGCGACCCGCTTCACGGACGGCTGGATCACCTTCGCCAACCGCCGCAAGTCCTGGGCCTACCGGGCCGACCAGCTGCCCTCCACCCACCCGGTCACGGCCGACATCCGGGACCTGGAGGACGCCAAGCTGAACTTCGACGGCATCACCTACGCCAAGGGCGCGAGCGTGCTCAAGCAACTGGTGGCGTACGTGGGGCAGGACGCGTTCCTGGAGGGCGCGCGGCGGTACTTCAAGCGGCACGCCTACGGCAACACCCGGCTGACGGACCTGCTGTCGGTGCTGGAGGAGACCTCCGGGCGGGACCTGACGGCCTGGTCGCGCGCCTGGCTGGAGACCGCGGGCGTCAACTCCCTCACCCCGCAGGTCACTTACGACTCCCAGGACCGGATCACCGAGCTGGCGATCGTCCAGGAGGCGAGCGAGCAGCACCCCGAACTCCGGCCGCACCGGGTCGCGGTGGGCCTCTACCGCCGCCTCGACGCGGACTCCGCGCTGGTGCGGTACGCCCGCGCCGAGGTGGACGTCGCCGGGCAGCGCACGTCCGTGCCGGAGCTGGCCGGCGCCGAGCGGCCCGAGCTGGTCCTGGTCAACGACGAGGACCTGACGTACTGCAAGATCCGGTTCGACGAGGGGTCGCTGGCCACCCTGCGGGCCCGGCTCGGCGATCTGCGGGACCCCCTCGCCCGGGCGCTGTGCTGGGCCGCGCTGTGGGGGCTGACCCGGGACGGGCTGATGCCGGCCCGCGACTTCCTGGACCTGGTGCGGCGGTTCGGCGGCGCCGAGACCGTGATCGGCGTACTGCAGTCCGTGCACGGCCAGGCGGAGACGGCACTGGAGCACTACACCGCGCCGGAACACCACGAGAGCGCCGCCCGGGCACTGTCCGAGGGCGCGCTGCGCGAGCTGCGGGTGGCCGACCCGGGCAGCGGCCACCAGCTCAGCTGGGCGCGGCACTTCGCCGCGGTCGCCACCACGCCGGCCGACCTCCAGCTGCTGACCGGGCTGCTGGACGGCACCGCGAAGATCGACGGGCTGGACGTGGACCAGGAGCTGCGCTGGGCGTTCCTGCTGCCGCTGGCCGCACACGGGGTCGCCGACGAGTCGGTGATCGCCGCCGAGCTCGCCCGCGACGACACCGCCTCCGGCAAGCGCCACCAGGTGCGCTGCCTGGCCGCCCGCCCCGCGGCCGAGGTCAAGGCGCAGGGTTGGGCGGACGTGGTGGAGTCCGACACCCTCTCCAACGCGCTGGTGGAGGCGACCCTCAGCGGTTTCGCGCAGCCGGGGCAGCGGGAGCTGCTGGCGCCGTACACCGCGCGCTACTTCGCCGCGATCGAGCGGATCTGGCGGGAGCGGTCCATCGAGATCGCGATGTCCGTGGTGCGCGGGCTGTTCCCGTCCTGGCAGGTGGACCGGGCCACGCTGGACGCCGCGGACGCCTGGCTGGCCGAGCACGACCAGGCGGCGCCCGCGCTGCGCCGGCTGGTGCTGGAGGAGCGGGACGATCTGGCCCGGGCGCTGCGCGCACAGGCTTGTGACGAGGCGGCCGGGCGGCGGCCGTAACCCTCCCCCCGACCAGCTGGTATCGGCAGTCGAACGCCCGTACTTGAGGGCATTATTGTCCCGCTTGTGCCACAGGCGGGTAACAGCGGTTAGGGGGCGGAGCGGCGCCGGGAATCGCCCTGGCATGAACCACGACACCCCGCTCTCCCCCCTCCCCCTCCGCCACCTCTCCCACGTCCACCGCCGGGTATTGACGGTGCGTCAGCTACGGGAGCACGGCGTCCCGGCCGCGGAGACCGCCGCCCGGTGCCGGCCCGGCGGCCCCTGGCAGCAGCTGCTCCCCGGCGTGTACCTGCTGCACCAGGGGCCGCCCACCAGCGAGGAGCGGCTGCACGCGGCGCTGCTCTACGCCCGGCACCGCGGCCCGACGGTGCCCGGCCAGGGCGGCACGCAGCCGTCCGCGCCGGAACCGATGATCACCGGGCTGGCGGCGCTCGCCCTGTACGGCTTCACCGCCGCTCCCCCGCTGCTGTCCCTGGAGCGGATCGAGGTGCTGGTCACCCGGTCCCGGCGGCTGCGCTCGGCCGGATTCACGCAGCTCGTCCGGGGCGCCGACCTGCCGCTCCCCCAGGTGGTCACCGGAGTGCCCACCGCGCCCGTCCAGCGCGCGCTGGCCGACGCGGTCGCCGGGCTGACCGACGCCTGCCTGGTCCGTCGGCTGCTCGCCGAGGCGGTCCGCGGCGGCCACTGCGAGGCGCCCGCGGTCGTCCGGGAGCTGAGCCGGGCCCGGCTGCTGCACCGGCCGCACGTGGTGGACGCGGTGGACACCCTGCTCGCCGAGGGCCGCGCGCTGGCTGAGCAGCGGCTCTACGGGATGGTCCGCGCCCACGGCCTGCCCGACCCCTTCTGGAACGTCGATCTGCGGCTGCCGGGCGGCCCGCACCTGGGCGGCGTGGACGCGTACTGGCCCGAGCACGGGGTGGCCCTGGAGATCGACACCCGCGCCCCGCGCCCCACCGTCGACCCGGTGAACACCCCGTACGACGAGCACCGCGAAGCGCTGGAACAGCTGGGCATCACGGTCGTGCGCTGCCTGCCGCGGCTGCTGCGCGACGCGCCCGAGCAACTGGCGACGGTGGTCCGTACCGCCCTGATGGCGGCGCTGGACCGGGAACCGCAGGCGTATGTGGTGGTCCTGCCGCGCTGACTGCGGCGCCGCGGAGCTGCGGATGTCACCCTCCGGCGCCGCTCGGCGACCGTGCGCGACACCCCGTGCGGGGCCCGCCGGCCCGCGGCTCCATCCACTGGAACGGATTGGACAAGGCGACGGGTCTCACACACATGATGGGAGCGCCACTGAGCAGGTGTCCCCTCGCAGACACCCGGAGCCGGGCCGGACGGCCAGGTAAGAAAGAAGGAGTCCCATGAGGATCGGTATCGTCGGAGCCACCGGACAGGTCGGCGGCGTGATGCGGCGCATTCTCGCCGAGCGCAACTTCCCGGTCGAGCAGCTGCGGCTGTTCGCTTCGGCCCGGTCCGCCGGACGGACGCTGCCCTGGCAGGGCACCGAGATCACCGTGGAGGACGCGGCCACCGCGGACTACTCCGGACTCGACATCGTGCTCTTCTCGGCCGGCGGCGCCACCTCGAAGGCGCTCGCGGAGAAGGTCGCCGACGCCGGCCCGGTCGTGATCGACAACTCCTCGGCCTGGCGCCGCGACCCCGAGGTCCCGCTGGTCGTCGCCGAGGTCAACCCGCAGGCGATCGGGGACCGCCCCAAGGGCATCATCGCCAACCCGAACTGCACCACCATGGCCGCCATGCCGGTGCTGCGCCCGCTGCACGAGGAGGCCGGGCTGGTCTCGCTCGTCGTCGCCACCTACCAGGCGGTCTCCGGCAGCGGCCTGGCCGGCGTCGCGGAGCTGGACGGCCAGACCCGCAAGGTCGTCGAGCAGGACGCCACCAAGCTCACCCACGACGGCTCCGCGGTGGAGTTCCCGGCCCCGGACACCTATGTCCGCCCGATCGCCTTCAACGTCCTGCCGATGGCCGGCTCCGTCGTGGACGACGGCCTGAACGAGACCGACGAGGAGCAGAAGCTCCGCAACGAGAGCCGCAAGATCCTCGGCATCCCGGAGCTGAAGGTGTCCGGCACCTGCGTGCGGGTCCCGGTCTTCACCGGCCACTCGCTCCAGATCAACGCCCGGTTCGCCCGTCCGATCGAGCCCGCCCGCGCCCAGGAGCTGCTGGCCGGCGCCCCCGGCGTCGAGCTCTCCGACGTCCCCACCCCCCTCCAGGCCGCGGGCCGGGACGCGTCGTTCGTCGGCCGCATCCGCCGCGACGAGACCGCCGAGAACGGCCTCGCGCTCTTCGTCTCCAACGACAACCTCCGCAAGGGCGCGGCCCTGAACGCCGTCCAGATCGCCGAGCTGGTCGCCGCCGAGCTGCGCGGCTGACCGGATCCCTCGGCGGCCGGTGCCCGTACGGAGCGACTCCGTACGGGCACCGGCCGCCGTCGGCGCTACCTACCCGTTTCGCCGGGGAAACCGCTGGTGTCGACGGCGAACGTGCGCCCGTCCGCCAGGTCCGTCTCCACGACATCGCCGTAGGCGAACGGCGTGCTCTTCGCGTAACCGTCGGCGCCGCTGCCCTCGTAGAGCGTGCAGGCCCGGGTGAAGGGATCGATGATCACCTTTCCGCCGATGATCTCGACGACGTACCCCTCGCTGTGCGTCCGGGCTTCCACCTCGCGCCAGAGCCGGTCGAGTACCGCCACGGCCCTCACCTCACCCGTCCGACTGCCTCTGCGCTCACGTTACCCACCGGCTCTGACAGACACGGCGTGGAAGGATGGCCGAAGAGTCCGATGCGATGACGAATGCGAAGGAGAGGCACGGGTGCCTGGCACGAATCTGACCCGCGAAGAGGCGCAGGAGCGGGCGCGGCTGCTCACCGTCGACGCGTACGAGATCGATCTGGACCTGAGCGGTGCGCAGGAGGGGGGCACGTTCCGGTCCGTTACCACGGTGCGGTTCGAGGCCGCCGAGGAAGGCGCGGAGTCGTTCATCGACCTGGCCGCCCCGACCGTGCGCGAAGTGGTGCTCAACGGCGCGGCGCTGGACGTGGCCGAGGTCTTCAAGGACTCCCGGATCGCGCTGCCGGGTCTGCGGGCCGGCGGCAACGAGCTGACGGTCGTCGCGGACTGCGCGTACACCAACAGCGGTGAGGGGCTGCACCGGTTCGTCGACCCGGTGGACCAGCAGGCGTACCTCTACACGCAGTTCGAGGTGCCGGACGCCCGGCGGGTGTTCGCCAGCTTCGAGCAGCCGGACCTCAAGGGGACGTTCCGGTTCACCGTCACGGCGCCGCAGGGCTGGACGGTGATCTCCAACTCTCCGACGCCCGAACCCGCCGACAACGTGTGGCGGTTCGCGCCCACGCCGCGGATCTCCACGTACATCACGGCGCTGATCGCCGGCCCGTACCACAGCGTGCACAGCACCTGGGAGGGCGCGGACGGGCGCTCCGTGCCGCTGGGGATCTACTGCCGGCCGTCGCTGGCCGAGCACCTGGACGCGGAGGAGATCTTCGCGGTCACCCGGCAGGGGTTCGACTGGTTCCAGGAGAAGTTCGACTACGACTACCCGTTCGCGAAGTACGACCAGCTCTTCGTGCCGGAGTTCAACGCCGGGGCGATGGAGAACGCCGGCGCGGTCACCATCCGCGACCAGTACGTCTTCCGCTCGAAGGTGACCGACGCGGCGTACGAGGTGCGCGCGGAGACGATCCTGCACGAGCTGGCGCACATGTGGTTCGGCGACCTGGTCACCATGGAGTGGTGGAACGACCTGTGGCTGAACGAGTCGTTCGCCACGTACACCTCGATCGCCTGCCAGGCGTACGCGCCGGGCAGCAAGTGGCCGCACTCCTGGACCACGTTCGCCAACTCCATGAAGACGTGGGCCTACCGGCAGGACCAGCTGCCGTCCACCCACCCGATCATGGCGGAGATCCGCGACCTGGACGACGTCCTGGTCAACTTCGACGGCATCACCTACGCCAAGGGCGCCAGCGTCCTCAAGCAGCTGGTGGCCTACGTCGGCATGGACGAGTTCTTCAAGGGCGTGCAGGCGTACTTCAAGGCGCACGCCTTCGGCAACACGCGGCTGAGCGACCTGCTCGGGGCGCTGGAGGAGACCAGCGGCCGGGACCTGAAGACCTGGTCGAAGAAGTGGCTGGAGACGGCCGGCATCAACATCCTGCGGCCGGAGATCGAGCTGGCCGCGGACGGCACCGTCGCCTCGTTCGCGGTACGGCAGGAGGCGCCCGCGCTGCCCGCCGGGGCCACCGGCGAGGCGGTGCTGCGCCCGCACCGGATCGCGATCGGCTACTACGACCTCCAGGACGGCGGGCTCGTCCGCACCGGCGGCGTCGAGCTGGACGTGGACGGCGAGCTGACCGAGGTCCCGTACCCGAAGGGCACGCCGCGGCCGGACGTGATCCTGCTCAACGACGGCGACCTGTCGTACGCGAAGGTGCGGCTGGACGAGCAGTCGCTGAAGGTCGTCACCGAGCACCTGGGCGACTTCACCGAGTCGCTGCCGCGGGCCCTGTCGTGGGCGTCGGCCTGGGACATGACCCGGGACGCCGAACTCCCCACCCGCGACTACCTCTCGCTGGTGCTGTCCGGGGTCGGCAAGGAGAGCGACATCGGCGTCGTCCAGTCCCTGCACCGCCAGGTGAAGCTGGCGGTCGACCTGTACGCGGCGCCGGAATGGTGCGAGAGCGGGCTGGCGACCTGGACCGAGGCCGCGCTCGCGCAGCTGCGGGCGGCGGCCCCGGGCAGTGACCACCAGCTGGCCTGGGCCCGCGCGCTGGCCGCGTCGGCGCGTACCGACGCCCAACTGGACCTGCTCCAGGGGCTGCTGGACGGCACGCAGGAGATCGCCGGGCTGGCCGTGGACACCGAGCTGCGCTGGTCGCTGCTGGAGCGGCTGGCGGCCACCGGCCGGGCGGACGAGAAGGCGATCGCCGCGGAGCTGGAGCGGGACAAGACCTCGGCGGGCGAGCGGCACGCGGCGACCGCCCGCGCGGCGCGTCCGACGGCGGAGGCGAAGGCCGAAGCCTGGGCCTCGGTGGTGGAGTCCGACCGGCTGCCGAACGCCGTCCAGGAGGCCGTCATCGCCGGCTTCGTGCAGACCGACCAGCGGGAGCTGCTGGCGCCGTACACGGCGAAGTACTTCGACGCCGTGAAGGGCGTCTGGGACTCCCGCAGCCACGAGATGGCCCAGCAGATCGTGGTGGGCCTCTACCCGTCCCTCCAGGTCTCCCAGGAGACGCTGGACGCCACGGACGCCTGGCTGGCCGCGGCCGACCCGAGCCCGGCGCTGCGCCGCCTGGTGACGGAGTCGCGCGCGGGCGTCGAGCGGGCCCTCAAGGCCCGGGCGGCGGACGCGGCGGCGGGCTGACCCGCACCCCGCGCACACAGCACAGGGGCGTGCCCCGGAACCTCACGGGTTCCGGGGCAC
>NZ_JBNHIN010000009.1:120162-125161 GCF_050054615.1 Streptomyces sp. YGL11-2 | reverse complement strand
GCGCTTCCGGGTCAGGGCTGGTGACGCCCGGCGGCGGCGCGGACCGGCGCTGCCGTCCGCCGGGCGGGTCCTGGGTCCGCCGTGCCCCGTCCCCCTCCCCCGGGGCACGGGCGGCACGCGGCGGTCAGCCGTTGAGCTCGTCGAAGCGGCGGATCAGCCCGGCGCGGCCGGCCTCGGTGAGGTCGCCGTGGACGCGCATCCGGGCCAGGCCGCCGTCGGGGAAGACGTCCAGCCGGACGTGGGTGGCGGTGACCCGGCGGGGCAGCACGAAGCGGTGCGGGGTGTCGGGCTGGAGCCTGGTCCGCGGCAGGATCTCGAACCACGCGGACGCGTCGTCGGGGTCGCCGTCGCAGCCGGAGAGGGCGGCCCAGCCGGCCGAATTGCCCTTCAGATACGCGGTGTCGATCTCGACGGCGCGGATCTCGCCCTGCGCGGCGAGGCGGAAGCGCACCCAGTCGTTGGTGCCCCGCACGCGGCGGCGGCGGTTCTCCCAGCCGTCGTCCATCTTGCGGGACAGGTCGGGCTGGATGATCTGGGTGGGCGAGGAGTAGAAGCGGTCCGAGGCGTCCTCGACCACACCGCCGTGCATCACGGAGGCCAGGTCGAGCGAGCCGAGGACGTCCAGCCACGCCGGGTCGGGGACGACCTCGCCGTGGACCCGGAGGCGGGCTATCCCGCCGTCGGGGTGCTGCTTGAGGCGGAGGTGGGTGAAGCGGCGCTCGGCGGTGACCTCGAAGCCGTTGGCGGCATGGCCGCGTACCGGCGTGCGCGGGACGATCTCCTCCCACTTGACCCCGTCGGCCAGCAGGTCCTCTGGGCCGGGGCTGCCGGGCAGCGACGTCGCCTCGACGGTGACCTGCTGGGGGTAGTTGCCGCGGAAGTGGGCGGTGTCGACGATGACGCCGCGGATCACGCCGGGGGCGGCGAGGCGGATCAGCGCCCAGTCGTGCTCGTCGTCGGTCGGGAAGGGGTTCGCGCCGTCGGCGCCGCGCCGGCGCCGGGTCTCCCAGCCATCCATGATCTTGCCCTTGTGGCCGAAGTGCTCGGGGTCGAAGACCGCCGGGCCGGGCTTCAGCAGGTTCTCGCGCTCGGCGAAGAACTCGTCGTTCGCCGCCACGACCCCGGCGCCGAAGCGGCGGTCGGCGAGGTCGACGAACGCGGTGAAGGCGAAGTCCCCGCCGCGGTAGTCGGCGAAGGGGTCGCCGCCTCCGTAGGGGTCGGCGTCGTTGGCGTGCGGGTCGGTGGAGTCGGCGACCGGGGTGGCGGTCATGCGGTTCCCTTCGTGCGCGGCGGGCGGTGCTGGGGACCGGTCCACCGTCGCAGCGGGGCACCCGACAGGTCCATCGAAAGTTTTCGATGGTTGTGTTCAGCTGGACTGAACGGTTCCGGGGGGTTCGGCGGTGTCGGCACTCCCCCGGGCCGTCTGCGCGGCGGCGGCCCGGCGCAGCGCGGCCAGCACCCGGGCCGGCCCCGGCGCGCCCTCGGCACCACGCCGGGCGGCGGCCACCACATGGCGACGCGGCTGGTCGGCGTGCAGCACCCGCAGCGCCACCCCGGAGCCGCGCCCCAGCCCCCGGATCCCGCCCGCCCGCGCCATCCGAGGCACCAGCGCGACACCCATCCCGGCCGCGACCATCGCCCAGATCGCGCTCCAGTCGGCGGCGGCGTGCGCCTGCTCCGGCACGAACCCGGCGTTCTCGCAGGCGGTGGTGGTGATCTGGGACCAGGGACCGCTGCTGCCGAAGATCCAGGGCTCGCCCGCCAGGTCGGCCAGCCGCAACCCCGGTGCGCCGGCCAGCGGATGGCCGACCGGCAGCGCGACGTCCAGCGGGTCGGCGAGCAGCGAGACCCGGGTGAACTTGGGGTCGCGGGGGGTGGGCGCGTGTGCCGCCAGCGACAGCGCGAGATCCACACTGCCCTCCGCCAGCAGCTCGTACGCGGCCTCCGCCTCCGCCTCCCGTACGGCCACCGCCAGGCCCGGATGGGTGCCGCGCAGCTCCTGCACGGCGGGTACCACCAGCGCCGGGATGGCGGTGGAGAAGGCGCCGACCCGCACCTGCCCGGCCTCGCCCTGGAGGTAGCCGAGCAACTCCGCGTCGGCCCGCTCCAGCTGGGCGAAGACCTCCTCGGCGTGCCGCAGCACCAGCTGCGCGGCGCCGGTGAGCCGGACCCGCCGGCCGTGGGCCTCCAGAAGCGTCACCCCGAGCGACCTGGCCAGCCCGGTCAGCTGCTGCGAGACCGCCGAGGGCGTCATGTGCAGCGCCTCGGCGGTCGCGGTGACCGTGCCCAGCTCTTGGAGTGTGCGCAGGATGCGCAGCTTCTTGATGTCCCAGTCGGCCATGCGGGCAGCGTACGCACCCGCTGCGGCCGCACCGGTCACCGCCGGCTGCCGCCCACCGCCCCCAGCGCCACCCCGGCGACGATCAGCGCCATGCACAGCACCTGCACCGCCCCGATGCCCTCGCCCAGGACGGCCGACGAGAGCAGCGCCACGCAGACCGGCTGGAGGTAGTACACGACCCCGGCGCGGGCGGCGCCGACCAGGGCGACGGCCTTGTTCCAGGTGAAGTAGGCGACGGCCGAGGAGAACACGCCGACGTAGAGCAGCGGCCCGGCGGTGCCGGCGGTGAGCGCGAAGCCGCCCTCGGTGGCCAGGCTGATCGCGTAGGCGGGCAGCAGCATCGCGGCACCCAGCGCGAAGGTCGTGAACAGGAAGGAGAGCCCGCCGATCTCCGAGGGGCGGCGGCGCAGCAGCGCGCTGTACCCGGCGAAGGCGGTGGTCGCGGCGAGCATCCACAGATCACCGGTGGCGAAGTCGAGGTGCACGATCGCGGCCGGCGAACCCCTGCCGACCAGGGTGACGACGCCGAGCAGCGCGATCGCCATACCGGCCGCCCGGCGCACGCCGAGCTTCTCCCGGCCGCCGCCGCGCCGTCCTCCGGCGAGGTCGAAGAGGGCGATCATCATCGGCGAAGCGGCGGCGATCATGGCCATGTTGGTGGCCGAGGTGCTGCGAGCGGCCGTGTAGATCAGGGTGTTGAAGAGGGTGACGCCCAACAGGGCGGCCAGCGCCAGGAATCCGAGGTGCCGGCGGATCACCGGCCACTGGCGGCGGACCTGCGGCAGGGCCACGGGGGCGACCGCGAGCAGCGCGACGATCCAGCGCCAGAAGGCTGTCTGGACGGGCGGGACGGTGTCGTGCAGGGCACGGGCGACGACGAAGTTGCCGGACCAGACGACGGTCGCCGTCAGGGCCAACGCCAGGCCCACGGCCTGCGCGGACGGTGTGCGGTGGATTCGGACCCGCTCCAGGACTGCCACGTCTTCCTCTCCCTCGGTGGTGGGTGCGGATCCACCGTGGCAGCCGACAAAGCATCAGGTCTATCGAATACTTCCACCAGTTCCTTTCACTAAAACTGAAAGAAACCGTCTCCGACGGGGCCCGCCCCACCGGAACGAACCCCGCCCCACCGAAACAAGCCCCGCCTCACGGGAACACACCCCGCCCCGCCAGCCACCCCCCACCATCACGGCACGCGAGGAACGAATTACTCTCCGCAATCGTTGCGAGTACAAGGAAACAGCGCGCGAGGCTCCGCCCCATCACCCGGCGGCCCGTCACCCGACGGGTCGGGCCGCCCGGCCCGACCGGGCCGCCTACCGCCGGGCCGCCTACCGCCGGGCCGTCCGGCGGGCCAGGATCGCCGCCTGCCGCTCGTCGAACTTCCGGGCCTGCCCGTCCAGGCCGCCCAAGAACAGCCCCAGCTCCTCCTGCGCCGCCAGCCCGGCCGGGCCCAACCCGCCGATCTCCAACACCTTCAGGAAGCGCAGCACGGGCTGGAGCACGTCGTCGTGGTGGATGCGCAGGTTGTAGATCCCGCCGATCGCCATCCGGGCGGCGGCCCGCTCGAAGCCGGGCATACCGTGTCCGGGCATCCGGAAGTTGACGACCACGTCCCGCACCGCGCACATGGTCTGGTCGGGGGCCAGCTCGAAGGCGGCGCCGAGCAGGTTCCGATAGAAGACCATGTGGAGGTTCTCGTCGGTGGCGATCCGCGCCAGCATCCGGTCGCACACCGGGTCGCCGGAGTGGTGGCCCGTGTTGCGGTGCGAGATGCGGGTGGCCAGCTCCTGGAAGGCCACGTACGCCACCGAGTGCAGCATGCTGTGCCCGTTGTCGGACTCGAAGCCCTCGGACATGTGGGCCATGCGGAACCGCTCCAGCTCGACCGGGTCGACCGCGCGGCTGGTGAGCAGGTAGTCGCGCATCACGATGCCGTGCCGGCCCTCCTCCGCGGTCCAGCGGTGCACCCAGGTGCCCCAGGCGCCGTCCCGGCCGAAGAGGGTGGCGATCTCGTGGTGGTAGCTGGGGAGGTTGTCCTCGGTGAGGAGGTTGACCACCAGCGCGACCCGGCCGATGTCGGTGACCTTGGACTGCTCGGGGGCCCAGGGCTCGCCGCCCATCACCCCGTCGAAGTTCCGCCCGTCGCTCCACGGCACGTACTCGTGGGGCATCCACTCCTTGGCGACCTTCAGGTGCCGGTTGAGCTCCTTCTCGACGACCTCTTCGAGTGCGTAGAGCAGCTGGGCGTCACTCCAGGCGGCCTGGCCGCGCTCTCCGTTATGGCGGGCGGGGGCGATGGTCAAGGGGGACTCCTGGGGACGACGGACCTACGGGGCCGTAGGTTTTGACCTACGGCCCCGTAGGTTACGTCATCGTAGGTACAGCCCGGTTAAACAGATCCCCAATAACAAATCGGTCGAAAAGCGCTCAACAGCCGCTCCGCAACCCGTTTTTCACCTGCGGAAACCTCAAGGACGGGCCGGAGCGGACCGGGGTGGACGGAGAGGGCGGACGGGGGTGGACGGGGACTGACGAGGGTGGACGGGGGGGAACCCTTCCCGGGTCCGGGTCCGGGTGCGGCACCGGCCATGCCCGGGGGCCGGCCCGGCCCCCGGGCATGACGAAGGGGCGCCCCCGGTCCGGATGGACCGGGGG
>NZ_JBNHIN010000009.1:113381-120087 GCF_050054615.1 Streptomyces sp. YGL11-2 | reverse complement strand
CCCCCGGTCCGGATGGACCGGGGGCGCCCCTTCGGCGTCTCGGGCGCGGGCGGTTCGGCCCGCGGAGCCCGTGCTGTGTCCTGCGGTGGACTCAGCCCTTGGGCTTGGCCTGCTTGCGGGGCTTGTCGGTCATCATGACCAGCCCGGCGATGACCAGGAAGAGCACGATCGGCGTGACGACGTACAGGCCGAGCGTCTCGATCACGCTCAGGCCCGGACCCGGGTCGTCACCGTCGTCGCGGGTGAGCGCAAACGCGGGGGACGACATCAGCAGCAGCAGCGCGGTGCCGGCCGTGACGGTTCCGGCGCGCAGGGCGGTGTTCTTCACGTTCTTGACCTTGTTGCTCACCCAATCAACGTATCGGACGCCTGTGCACTCCGCTCGCCCGGGGTGGCGCAAGCCGCATCGCGGCAGGCCGACGGCATGACGGCGGGCGGGGGCGGGGCGGGGCGTCATGCCGAGGCGGGGCCGCGGGGCGGCGTCACCGGTCGACGGCGGGTGCGGTGCGGCGTCGCCGGTGGGAGGCGGGTCCGGGTTGCGGCGGGTCCGGCCACGGGTCCGGCTGTGGGCCTGCGCGCCCGGCCCGTACGAGGTCCCCGAGGCGGTGGAGGTGGCGGGAGTGGCGGCGGTGGCGGGGCTAGCGCTGCACCGACGCCAACTCGCGCATCAGCGCGTGCAGTCGGGGCGATGCCGCCAGCTGTTCCAGGGTCTGCGGGCGGCCGTCGGGGCCGGCGATCGGGAGGCGCCAGTTCGGGTATTCGTCCCAGGTCCCGGGGAGGTTCTGCGGGCGTCGGTCGCCCACCGTGTCCGGGAGCCAGACGCCGACCATCCGCGCCGGGGTGCGCAGCAGGAAGCGGTGCACGGCCTTGACCGCGGCCTCCTCGTCGCCGGCGCCCTCGGGGAGCAGCCCCTGCCGCGCCAACTCGCCCAGCCACTCGCGGAGTTCGTACGCGGCCCGGTGCCGTTCCCGCTCCGGGGGCCCGGCGAGCAGGCCGAGGCGGGCGCGCAGCGCGACGTCCTCGCCGGTCAGCCGGGCGGCGGTGGGCGGCAGATCGTGGGTGGTGACGGTGGCCAGGCAGTCGGCGCGCCACTCCTCGGGGGCGAGGATCCGGGCCTCGGCGGCGGCCGGCTCCGCCGCCGGGTCTCCGCCAGCCGCCGGGTCTCCGCCGGACGCCGGATCCGCGCCGGACGCCGGGTCGCCGGCGGGCGGGTCGCCGCTCCCGTAGTCCCGCTCGAACCACAGCACGGACGTGCCCAGCACCCCCCGTTCGGCGAGCGCGTCGCGGACGCCGGGCTCGACGGTGCCCAGGTCCTCGCCGATCACCGCCGCGCCCGCCCGGTGGGCCTCCAGGGCCAGTATCGAGAGCATCGCCTCGCCGTCGTAGCGGACGTAGGCGCCCTCGGTCGGCGGGCGGCCCTCGGGGACCCACCACAGCCGGAACAGCCCCATGACGTGGTCGATGCGCAGCGCGCCGGCGTGCCGCAGCAGCCCGTGCAGCAGCTCGCGGTACGGGGCGTAGCCGGCGGCGGCCAGGGCGTCCGGGCGCCAGGGCGGCAGGCCCCAGTCCTGGCCGCGGGAGTTGAAGGCGTCCGGCGGCGCGCCGACGGACATCCCGGCGGCGAAGGCGTGCCGCTGCGCCCAGGTGTCGGCGCCTGAGGGGTGCACGCCGACGGCGAGGTCGTGCACCAGCCCGATGCCCATCCCGGCCTCCCGGGCGGCCCGTTGGGCGGCGGCCAGCTGCTGGTCGGTGAGCCAGGCGAGCCGGGAGTGGAAGTCGATCCGGTCCAGGAGTGCGGGGCGCAGCCGGGCGGTCTGCGGCGAGCGGGGGTCGCGCAGCCCGGCGGGCCAGCCGCGCCAGTCGGGGCCGTGCCGTTCGGCGAGCGCGCACCAGGTGGCGTGGTCCTCCAGGGCCTGGCCCTGCTCGGCGAGGAAGTCGCAGTACGCGGCGCGGCGCCCCGGGGTGAGCGGGACGGCGCAGAGCAGCTCCAGGGCCTCCTGCTTGAGGGCCCAGACGGCGTCCCGGTCGATCAGCGCGCCGTCGTCGAGGACGGCGGTGCGCAGTGCGCGGGCCTGTGCGGCGAGTTCGCCGGCCCGGGCACGGTCGGCCCCGGTCAACTGGGCGTGTTCCGGGATGTGTTCGATCCGCAGGTGGACCGGGTCGGGGAAGCGGCGCGAGGAGGGGCGGTAGGGGGAGGGGTCGGTGGGCGGTCCGGGGACGGCCGCGTGCAGCGGGTTGAGCTGGAGGAAGCCGGTGCCCAGGGCGCGTCCGGACCAGGCGGCGAGGTCGGCGAGGTCCCCGAGGTCGCCCATGCCCCAGGAGTGCCGGGACAGCAGCGAGTAGAGCTGGACGAGGAAGCCGTGGCTGCGGCCGGGCGGCTCGGGGACCCGGTCGGGGGCGACGATGAGTCGGGCGCGGGCGGTGCGGCCGTCGGGGGCGTCGGCGCGGAGTTCGTGGACGCCGAGCGGCAGCCCGGCGAGCGGCGCGGATCCCGGTGTCCCGCCGTGGAACGTGCCGTTGCGGAGTTCGGCGCCGACGATGGCGCCGTCCTCGGTCCGCACCCGCAGGACAGTGCCCTCGGGAAGGCCGGGGAGGCGCGGCGGGCGGCCGTGGCGGGCGCTGACGGTGGGCGGGAGCAGGGCGCGGCGCGCGGTCTCCTCGTAGGCGGTCAGGGCGGTGCGTACGGCGTGCGGTGTGGAGGCGTCGACGCCCAGAGCGGCGAGCACGGCGACGACGGTGTCCTCGGAAACGTGGACGGCCTGGCCCGGCGAGGGTTCGTAGGACGTGGCGATGCCGTGGAGCCGGGCGAGCCGCGCGCGGCCCATGGCTGCTCAGACCTCCATGGACTCCGTGCCCAGGCCGGCGGCGGTGGGCTCGCTGGTCAGCGGGAGTTCGGCGGCGATGGGCACCTCGCTGGTCAGCGGGGCGATGTCGGCGAGCGGCGGCTCGCTGGTGAGCGGTGGTTCGGCGAAGCTGAAGGAGCCGGAGCCGTCCAGGCCGGAGTCGGGGCCGGAGACCCCGTCGAAGAGGTCGGGCTCGGCCGGCCCGGCCGCCGGTTTGGTGGACAGTGCGTCGAGGAGCAACTGAGCGGATGCGGCCACGCGGGCCTCCCGTTCATCGGTAGTGGGACACGTCTGCCCTACCCAGTCGAGACGATCGCAGACGTGCCCACCATGCAAACGTGACCCACGTCACACTAGTCGCCGGCAGGCGATTTCGCGGCGGGGAGCGCCGGCGGGCGCACAGAACACGCGGGAACGGGGTCCGGGGGCGCAATTCCTGCGGCGTGGCGCGGTGCCGGACGCCCGTCGCCCGCAGATCGCAAAAGGGGCATTACGGAACCCGTGCGGCAAGGCCGCCGCCGGGGGGCCAGAGCCTGCGCCGAGGCCCGGTTGACACGTTCACCGGCACAATGGTGGGCTCACGGCCGAAGGTCTGTCCGATCGGGTACCGGCGGGTACACAACCCCCCGGTTCCGCACGCCGCGCGCACCACGACCACCAGCCTCCACCGCGGCAACCGCCGGCCGGACGGGCGCTTTCGCGCGGGTGCCGGGGCGGCCGGACGGTGGGACGTAGGGGGCGCCGGCGCGGGCCGGCGAGCACGAGACGGGGACGAGGAGCGACCGTGCGAGTCCGGGGCGTATGGGGCGGCGGCAGGGCCGGGGCGACGGGCAGGGGACGCACCCGGGCGCGGGTGGCCGGGACCACCGCGCTGGCGGCGGCGGTGATCGGCGGTCTGCTGGGCGGCGTACCGAGCGCCCAGGCGGCGCCCGCCGACCCCTCCGCCGGGACGCCCGACCAGCCGGACCGGCCGGCCGGCGCCGGGCAGGTGCCCGCCGTCTGGCCGCGGCCCCAGTCGCTCCGGCAGCTCGGCACGGCCGTACCGCTCGGCGGGCAGGCGGTCCTGGTGACCGCGCCGGACACCGACCCGTACGCCCTGGACGTGCTGCGCGGGCTGCTGCGGGACGCCGGGGTGCGCACCGTGCGCCAGGTGGCGCCCGGCGACCGGCTGCCCGCGGACGGGCCGGTGTTCCTCGTCGGCGGCGCCCCGGCGGACGGCGCGCTGCGGGCGCTGCGGGTGCCCGCCCGCGGCGATCTGCCGTCCGGCGGCTACCGGCTCGCCGTCGGCCAGGTCGCCGGCCGGGACACCGTCGCGCTGGACGGGGTCGGCCCGGACGGCCTCTTCCACGCCGCGCAGACGCTCCGCCAACTGGTCGCGGACGGTCCGGACACAGGGCGGCAGCTGGCGTCGGTGGCCGTGCGGGACTGGCCCGCCACGGCGGTCCGGGGCACCACCGAGGGCTTCTACGGGCAGCCGTGGACGCGGGCGCAGCGGCTCGCCCAGCTGGACTTCATGGGCCGTACGAAGCAGAACCAGTACCTGTACGCGCCGGGCGACGACCCCTACCGCCAGGCGCAGTGGCGCGACCCGTACCCGGCCGAGCAGCGCGCCGACTTCCGGGCGCTCGCCGACCGGGCCCGCGCCAACCACGTGACGCTGGCCTGGGCGGTCGCCCCCGGCCAGGCGATGTGCCTGTCGTCCGAGGAGGATCTACGGGCGCTGCGCCGCAAGGTGGACGCGATGTGGGCGCTGGGGGTGCGCGCGTTCCAGCTCCAGTTCCAGGACGTCAGCTACAGCGAGTGGCACTGCGGCGCCGACGAGGAGACCTTCGGCACCGGTCCGCAGGCCGCCGCCAAGGCGCAGGCCGGGGTCGCCAACGCGCTGGCCCGGCACCTCGCCGAGCGCCATCCGGGGGCCGCGCCGCTGTCGCTGATGCCGACCGAGTACTACCAGGACGGCGCGACGGCGTACCGCGGTGCGCTGGCGGCGGCGCTCAACGACCGGGTGGAGGTGGCCTGGACGGGCGTGGGGGTGGTGCCGCGGACCATCACCGGCGGTGAACTGTCCGCCGCCCGCCAGGCGTTCGGCCACCCGCTGGTGACCATGGACAACTACCCGGTCAACGACTACGCCCAGGACCGGATCTTCCTCGGCCCGTACACGGGCCGCGAACCGGCGGTGGCCACCGGCTCGGCGGCGCTGCTCGCCAACGCCATGGAGCAGCCGGTCGCCTCCCGGATCCCGCTGTTCACCGCCGCCGACTATGCCTGGAACCCGCGCGACTACCGCCCGGCGCAGTCCTGGGACGCGGCCATCGACGACCTCGCGGGCGGCGACCAGGGCGCCCGTACGGCCCTGCGCACGCTGGCCGGCAACGCGTCCTCGTCGCTGCTGAACCGCGACGAGTCGGCCTACCTCCGGCCGCTGCTGGACCGCTTCTGGAAGGCCCGCGAGGCGGCGGTCAACCGCGGCCGGGCGGGCGACGACCCCGATTTCGCCGAGGCCGCCGCGGCGCTGCGGGCCGCCTTCCACACCATGGCCGCCGCGCCGAAGGGCCTGAACTCCGATCTGCGGGCCGAAGTCGGGCCGTGGGCCGCGCAGTTGGGGCGCTACGGCAGCGCCGGGGAGCAGGCCGTGGACACCCTGCTGGCGCAGGCGCACGGCGACGGGGACGCGGCCTGGTCGGCGCAGCGCGCGGTGCTGCGGCTGCGTACGGAGATCAGGCAGAGCCCGGCCACGGTCGGCACCGGCGTGCTCACGCCGTTCCTGGACCGGGCGATGACCGAGGCAGACGCCTGGACCGGCGCCCGCAACGCCGTCCCGCGGCCGGCGCAGGGCACCGACCCGGCGTCGCTGACCGTCCCCTTCCCGCGGGCCCGGCCGCTGGCCGCGGTCACCGCGCTGACCGAGCCGGGCCCGGCCGCGGGCGCGGTGTCCCTGGAGGCGCATGTGCCGGGCAGTGGCTGGCAGCGCCTCGGGCAGCTCTCGGCGACCGGCTGGACGGAGACGCAAACGGCCGGGCTGCGCGCCGACGCGGTACGGCTGACCTGGGCGAAGGGCGCCCAGGCACCGTCCGTGCACGCGCTGACGCCGTGGTTCGACGACACCTCGCGCGCTGGTCTGGAGCTGTCCCGCAAGGAGACCGACGCGGAGACCGGCGGCAGCGCCGCGGTGGACGCCCGGGTCTTCTCCCGCCGCCCGGCCGACGTCCACGACACGCTCACGGTCACGGCCCCCAAGGGCTTCACCGTCCATGCGCCGAAGGAGCTGACGGCGCCCCGCGGCGGCACCGCCACCGTCCCGCTCGCGGTGGACGTCCCGAAGGACGCCCCGTCCGGGACGTACGACATCGCCGTGGGCTTCGCGGGCCAGGAGCAGCATCTGACGGTCCGCGTGTATCCGCCCACCGGCGGCCCGAATCTGGCGCGCGGCGCGGACACCACCTCCTCCGGCGACGAGACCGACGACTTGCCGGCGTCCGCGGCCACCGACGGCGACCCGAAGACCCGCTGGTCCTCCCCCGCCGAGGACGACGCCTGGCTCCAGTTCGCGCTCCCCCGCCCCACCCGCCTCGGCCTGGTCGTCCTCAACTGGCAGGACGCCTACGCCGCCGCCTACCGCATCCAGGTCTCCTCCGACGGCCGCACCTGGCGCACCGCCGCCACGGTCCGCGACGGCAAGGGCGGCCGGGAGGCGATCCGGATGGACGCGAAGGACGCCCGCTTCGTGCGCGTCCAGGGGGACAAGCGGGCCACCCGGTTCGGGTACTCGCTGTGGGAGGTGGAGGCGTACGCAGTGACGCCGGGCGGCTAAGGGCTGTCCGACGGGTCAGGGCCGGGGGTGGGCCGGGGAAGCGCCGTGG
>NZ_JBNHIN010000009.1:86404-113271 GCF_050054615.1 Streptomyces sp. YGL11-2 | reverse complement strand
CCCCCCCCCCCCCCCCCCCACGACAAAACCCGGATCTATGCCGATACGGCATCGATCCGGGCCAGGGCGTCATCCGCGCCGTACGGCTGCAAGTAGGGCAGCCAGCGCGGGTCCCTATGGCCCGTGCCGATGATCCGCCACGCCAGTCCTGACGGCGGGGCGGGCTGATGGCGCAGCCGCCAGCCGATCTCGGCGACATGGCGGTCGGCCTTGACGTGATTGCAGCGCCGGCAGGCGGCGACGACGTTCTCCCAGGTGTGCTGGCCGCCGCGACTGCGCGGGATGACGTGGTCGACGCTGGTTGCGACGCCACCGCAGTACATACAGCGCCCGCCGTCACGCGCGAACAGCGCCCGGCGGGTCAGTGGGACGGGGCCACGAAAGGGCACTCTCACAAACCGCTTCAAGCGGACCACGCTCGGAGCCGGTATGACATGGGTCGCGCTGTGCATCAGGGCGCCGGACTCCTCAAGGCTGACGGCCTTCTCATTGAGGACGAGGATGAGCGCGCGGCGGAGCGGTACGACGCCGAGCGGCTCGTACGACGCGTTGAGGACCAGGACATGCGGCACGGGTGCCTCCTTGTACGCCGGCGGCGCGTGGCTCGCGCCGGGACGATCTCCCCACAGTGTCCCCCGGTGCCTGGTCGGAGCGCCACCATGACCAGGTAACGGGCCCGAGGTGTTTTCCACCACACCCGCGCAGATCCCGCCGGATCCGGCTCTTTCCGGGCGTTCCGGGGCCGCGGTGATCGAACACAGGCGCGGTCTGCCCTCGTTGCCCCGTTAGTGTGTTAGATCTGCCCGGCCCGTTGGGTCCCAGCACGGCCGGGCGTGCTGTCCCTCACGGAAGGTTCCGCTGTGTACTGGTCCGCTTCGTCGGCCACCGCCGCGCCGCTGCGCACCGCCGCGGCCGGCTCAACCGGTCCGACCTCCCTCGACGAGGCCACCCAGAAGGCCACCAACGCCGCCGGCTGGGTGCAGGCGAACTGGGGGACGTGGCTCACGTCCGCCCTGCAGATCGTGCTGATCCTCGTCATCGCGGTGGTCCTGCGGCATGTGATCCGCCGCACCATCACCAAGCTCATCGAGCGGATGAACCGCACCGCTGCCGCCGCCCAGGGCACCGCGCTGGGCGGGCTGCTGGTCAACGCCGAGCGGCGGCGGCAGCGCTCCGAGGCGATCGGCTCGGTGCTGCGCAGCGTCGCATCATTCGTGATCATGGGCACGGCGGCGCTGACCGTGCTCTCCGTCCTCCAGATCAACCTGGCCCCGCTGCTGGCCAGCGCGGGCGTGGCCGGTGTCGCGATCGGTTTCGGCGCCCGCAACCTCGTCACCGACTTCCTGTCGGGCGTCTTCATGATCCTGGAGGACCAGTACGGCGTCGGCGACGAGATCGACGCGGGCGTGGCCACCGGCACGGTCATCGAGGTCGGCCTGCGGGTCACCAAGCTGCGCGGCGCCAACGGCGCGATCTGGTACATCCGCAACGGCGAGGTGAAGCGGATCGGCAACCTCAGCCAGGGCTGGTCCACCGCCAGTGTCGACGTGCTGATAGCCGCCGACCAGGACCTGGAGCGGGCCCGCACGGTGATCGCCGACGCCGGCGAGGAGATGTCCAAGGCCGAGCCCTGGAACGAGCAGTTGTGGGAGCCGGTGGAGGTGCTCGGCCTGCGCGAGGTCTCGCTGGAGACCGTCACCATCGGTGTCACGGCCAAGACCATGCCCGGCAAGTCGGCCGGCGTGGAGCGCGAACTGCGCTGGCGCGTCAAGCAGGCACTGGACGCGGCCGGCATCCACCTCGCACCGCGCCCGGTCGCCGACGAGACGGACGCGGCGCCCGCCGACCCGGCCGCCGGGATGACCGCCCCCTCGGCCCTCGGCAACCCGGCGTCCCCGCAGTCGCAGAGGTTGAACCCGATCCCGCCGCCGCAGTTGGAGAAGTAGCCCGGCACGACACAGAGGGAGGTGTGACGCACGTCACACCTCCCTCTGTCATACGTACCGCTCCCCCGCATCGTGTGCCGGATGTCAGCACCGCCGGTCCGCACGGGACACCCCGCGCGGCCGGTGCGCACGACGGAGAAGGAGATGTACGGATGACCATCCGCAATCGCGTGGCCACGGGGGCCGTCGCCTCGGTACTGATGCTCGGCGGCGCGGCGGCCCTGACGGCCGCCGCCCCCGCTTCCGCGTCCGCCCGGATCCAGAACGACCTCAGCTGCACCACGAACACCGACGGCCGCCGGGGCACCGCGGACTGCACCAACAACACCAACCGCACCATCGCCTTCCGGGTGACCGTGGTCTGCGGCTGGTGGCCCGACCAGACCGGCCCGTGGCGGACCCTCAACCCGGGCGCCCGCGACCACTCCGAGGCCACCTGCGACGGCGGCACCGGCGTCGGCAGCGTCAACTGGCAGGAGGGCTAGCACCGTCAGACCGCTGTGAACGGGGGCCGGAGCGGCGTACGGGGGATTCCGGCCCCGGGAGGGACGGGGGGATCCCTCGGGGGAAGAGGGGGGCGTACCGGTTGACCACCGGGCGCCCCCCTTCACCATGTCCGGCCCGTACGGCGCCCGTTGCCCGCGGCGGGCTCCGCGGCACACGACGCCCCGACCGCGGCGACGCGGCGGGCGAATCCACCGCCGTAGCCATTGACGCGCCCCTGATGTGCGGCCTACCTTCCCTTCCAGGAATTGGAAGGTTTCCTAACAGAAACGGGGTGGGCGGCAACCATGGCCACAGCAGGACAGGGAACTCCCGGCACACCTCGGGTACTCCGCGCGATGAACGACCGGGCCGCGCTGGACCTGCTGGTGTCCCAGGGGCCGCTGACCCGCACCCAGATCGGCGAGCTGACCGGCCTGTCGAAGCCCACCGCCTCCCAGCTCCTGGCCCGGCTCGCCGCCGCCGGACTGGTGCGCACGACCGGGAACGTCACCGGCCGTCCGGGCCCCAACGCCCAGCTGTACGAGGTCAATCCGCTGGCCGCGCACGTCGCCGCGCTCGCCGTCGACCCACTCGGCATCACCGCCGCCGTCGCCGACATCACCGGCCGGGTCCTCGGGGAAGCACGCGTCGGCACCGACGCGGTCGCCGAGGACACCCCACACCGCACCGCCCGGCTGGTGGCCCAGGCCGTCGACGAGGCGCTGCACCAGGCCGGGCTGGACCGCGAGCGGCTGCACGGCGCGGTCATCGGCACCCCCGGCGCACTCGACCCGCAGACCGGCCGACTGCGCTACGCCCCCCACCTCCCCGGCTGGCAGTCGCGGGCCGTGAAGGACGAACTGACCGCCGTCCTCGGCATCCCCCTCGTCATCGAGAACGACGTCAACCTGGCCGCGGTCGCCGAACAACACGACGGCGCCGCCCAGGACTTCGACGACTTCGTCCTGGTGTGGGTCGACGAGGGCGTCGGCGCCGCGATCGTCCTCGGCGGCCAGCTGCTGCGCGGCGCCACCGGCGGCGCCGGCGAGATCGGCTACATGCCGCTGCCGGGCGCCCCACTGGCCCGCGGCGGCGACCGCAGTGCCGCCCGGCCCGACGCCGGCGGCGGCTTCCAGCGGCTGGTCGGGGCACCGAGCGTCATCGAACTGGCCCGGGAACACGGGGCGTCGCAGGTCCGCACCGTCGCCGGGGCGCTTGCCCGGGACGACGTCCGCGCGGAGGTGGCACGGCGGCTGGCGACCGGGCTGGCGGCGGTCGTCGCGGTCGTCGACCCGCGGCTGGTGGTGCTCTCCGGCGAGGTCCCGCAGGCCGGCGGCGAGGCACTGCGCGCCCTGGTCGAGGAGGAGTTCACCGGGCTCGCGCTGCCCCGCCCCGACATCCGCATCAGCGACATCGCGGGTAACCCCATCCTCACCGGCGCCCTCCGCACGGCACTCGACGAGGCCCGCGACGCGGTGTTCGACACCGCGTGAGCACCGCGTAGGCACCACATGGGCACCCCGCGCCGGCGACCGGCCGCCGCCACACCGCCGTCACGGCCGTCACCGCCGTCACCGCCCCGACCGCCCCGCACGCCCCTGCCGCAAAGGATGGCGCCATGCCGCTCCCGCGTCTGCGTATCTGCCTGCCGGCGGCACTGGCCGGCGCCGGACTGCTCCTCGCCGGATGCGCCCGTCCCGCCATCGGCAGCGACCGCGACGACCCCACCGCGCCGGTCACCCTCACGTTCTGGCACGGCTGGTCCAACGCCGACGAAGTGAAGGCCGTCGACGACAGCATCGCCCGCTTCGAGAAACTCCACCCCAACATCCGGGTGCGGGCGACCGGAAACGTCACCGACGACACCATGAACCAGGCGCTGCGGGCCGGCGGCGGCGACGCACCCGACGTCGTCTCGTCGTTCACCACCAACAACGTGGGCCAGTACTGCACCACCGGAATGTGGGCGGACCTCGACCCCTTCCTGAAGAAGACCGGAGTGGTCAAGGAGAAGGTCTTCCCCAAGCCCCTCCTCGCCTATACGCGGTACCGCGGAAAGCAGTGCGCCCTGCCACTGCTCGCCGACACCTACGGGCTCTACTACAACAAGAACGCCTTCGAAAAAGCCGGCATCACCCGTCCCCCGCACACCATGTCCGAACTGAAACAGGACGCCGTCAAACTCACCCGGCGCACCGCCGACGGCGCGTACCGACAACTCGGCTTCATGCCCAACTTCCGCCTCTACCAGAACAGTCCGGACCGGCTGTTCGCCCAGTGGGGCCCCACCTATTTCGACCGGAACGGAGCCGCGCAACTGGCGAAGGACCCGGCGACCGAGGAATTCCTCACCACCCAGCGGCAACTGATCGACGCCCAGGGCGGATACGGCCCGACGGAGAGGTTCCGTACCACCTTCGGCGACGAGATGTCCTCACAGAACGCCTTCCTGACCCAGAAGGTGGCCATGCACATGGACGGCGAATGGCGCGGCCTGCTGCTGAAGAAAGCCCATGCGCCGTTCGCCTGGGGCACCGCGCCGATGCCCGTACCGGACGACCGGGCCGACACCTACGGCCGCGGCTACCTCACCGGAACGGTCGCCGGCATCGCCCACAGCAGCCGGCACCAGAACGCCGCCTGGGAACTGGTGAAATTCCTGACCGTCGACACCGACCAGGTCGTCGCCCTCGCCAACGCCCTCCACAACGTCCCCTCCACCAACGCCGCGCTCACCTCCCCGAAACTGGACGCCGACCCGACCTTCCGCACCTTCCTCGACATCACCGCGAATCCGCACAGCACCGCAATGCCGCCGTCCGACAACGGCGGCCAATACGTCACCGCGCTCCAGGACTTCGCGTACGACGTCGAAGCCGGAAAGGTCCGCGATCTCGGCGCGGGACTCCGCACACTCGACGCACAGATAGACGCCGACAACCTCCAGTCCGAGAACTGACGGAGCGCCCCATGGCAGCCATGACGACCACCGCGCCCGCGCTGCGCCGCAAACGCACCCGCGAACGACTGCGCATCGCGGGATTCCTCTCCCCCTGGCTCATCGGCTTCTCGGTCTTCTTCGGATATCCGCTGATCGCCACCGTCTATTTCTCGTTCATGCACTACAACCAGATCGAGCGGCCCGCATTCGTGGGCCTGCGGAACTGGACATACGTCCTGACCCAGATGCCGCTGTTCGGGCCGGCGCTGTGGAACACGCTCTGGCTGGTCGTGGTGATGGTCGCGCTGCGGGTCGCCTTCGGGCTGGGCATCGGCCTGCTCGTCACCAGGGTCAAGGCCGGCGCCGGCTTCTTCCGCACCGCGTTCTACCTCCCGTATCTGGCGCCCCCGGTGGCCGCCACCGTCGCCTTCGTCTTCCTGCTCAACCCGGCGACCGGCCCGGTCAACGACATCCTCGGCGCCGCCGGCATCCCCGCCCCCTCGTGGTTCAACGACCCCCACTGGGCCAAGCCGTCACTCGTCCTGCTGTCCCTGTGGGGCATCGGCGACCTGATGGTGATCTTCATGGCGGCGCTGCTCGACGTACCGAAGGAGCAGTACGAGGCCGCCGAGCTGGACGGGGCCGGCGCCTGGGGGAAGTTCCGCTACGTCACCTGGCCGTCGATCACCCCGATCGTGCTGTTCGCGGTGGTCACCGGCGTCGTCCAGACCATGCAGTACTACACCCAGGCGCTGGTCGCCGGAAAGCTCGCCTCCGGCGTCTCCATCGGGCCCGGCACCGTCATCCAGCCCGGCTACCCGGACCACTCCACCCTCACCGTCCCGCAGCTCGTCTACTCGCTGGGCTTCCAGAACTTCAACACCGGCGCGGCCTGTGCGCTCTCCCTCGTCCTGTTCGCCCTCGCGATGGCCGTCACCACCCTGCTGATGCGCAGGCGCGCCGGCCTGCTCCCGGCGGAGGACTGACCCGCCATGACGGAGGACCGACCCGATGTGACGAAGGACCGATCCCACGTCACGGAAGACCGACGCCATGTGGCGGAGGAACGATCCGACGTGGCGGAGGAACGATCCGACGTGACCACCACGACGCTTCCCAAGCGCCCTGCCCCGGCCCGCACCCCCCGCGCCGCCGGCGGCCCCGCGGCCCGCGCCCGCCGCAAGCGGCTGCTGCACTGGATCGCCGTCCACTCCGCGGCCCTGGCCGCCGCCCTCTTCTTCCTCCTCCCGTTCGTCTTCGTCCTCCTGACCTCCGTCATGAGCGACGACCAGGCCATGAGCGGCGAACTGTGGCCGCACACCTGGCACTGGTCCAACTACGCGACCGTGTTCACCACCCCCGGCTTCCTCGACTGGTGGCGGAACTCCCTGCTCTACGCGGGCCTGGGCACCCTCTTCACCGTCTGCTCGGCGGTCCCCGTCGCCTACGCTCTGGCCAAGCTCCGCTTCCGCGGGCGCCGGGTGGCGATGATCCTGGTCATCTCGACGATGATGCTGCCGCCGCAGGTCGTCGTGATGCCCATGTACCTGGTCTGGGCGCAGCAACTGCACCTCGCCGGCTCCGTCTGGCCGCTGATCATCCCCATGGCCTTCGGCGACGCCTACTCCGTCTTCCTGCTGCGCCAGTTCCTGCTGACGATCCCTCAGGAATATTTGGAGTCCGCCAAGGTGGACGGCTGCGGCGAACTGCGCACCCTCCTGCGCATCGTCGTCCCGATGGCCCGCCCCGGCATCGCCGCCATCTCCCTCTTCCAGTTCTTCTTCTGCTGGAACGACTACTTCGGCCCGCAGATCTACACCGCGCAGAACCCCGCCGCCTGGACGCTCTCCTACGGCCTGGAGTCCTTCAAGAGCGCCCACAACGTCAACTGGAACCTCACCACGGCCGCCACCGTGCTGGTGATGGCCCCCGTCATCGTCGTCTTCTTCTTCGCGCAGAAAGCCTTCGTCGAAGGCGTCACACTCACCGGAGTGAAGGGCTGAAACGGACATGCTGCCGACTTCCGGGGGACGCCCCCCGTACCCCCGCATCAAACTCGCAGTGGTCGGCGGAGGCTCGACCTACACCCCCGAACTCGTCGACGGCTTCGCCCGGTTGCGTGATGTCCTGCCGCTGGCCGAACTCGTCCTCGTCGACCCCGCCACCGACCGGCTGGCACTGATCGGCGCGCTGGCCCGCCGGATCTTCGCCGCGCAGGGGCACCCCGGCCGGATCACCTGGACCGACGACCTCGACGCCGGCCTGGACGGCGCGGACGCGGTCCTCCTCCAGCTCCGCGTGGGCGGCCAGGCCGCCCGCAACCAGGACGAGACCTGGCCGCTGGAGTGCGGCTGCGTCGGCCAGGAGACCACCGGCGCCGGCGGCCTCGCCAAGGCGCTGCGCACCGTCCCCGTCGTCCTCGACATCGCCGAACGGGTCCGCCGCCGCTGCCCCGACGCCTGGATCGTCGACTTCACCAACCCCGTCGGCATCGTCACCCGGGCACTGCTCACCCACGGCCACAAGGCCGTCGGACTGTGCAACGTGGCCATCGGCTTCCAGCGCAAGTTCGCCGCACTGCTCGGCGTCGCCCCCGAGCAGGTCGAGCTGGAACACCTCGGCCTCAACCACCTCACCTGGGAACGCGCGGTACGCGTCGACGGCGACGACGTCCTCCCCGCACTCCTCGCCGCACACGGCGACGCCATCGCCGCCGACCTCCGCATGCCCCGCGCCGTCCTGGACCACCTGGGCGCCGTCCCCTCCTACTACCTCCGCTACTTCTACCAACACGACGCGGTGGTGAGGGAGTTGCGCACCAGGCCCTCCCGCGCCACCGAGGTAGCCGCCATCGAACGCCAACTCCTCGACCTGTACGCCGACCCGTCCCTGACGGAGAAACCGGCCCTCCTCGCCCGACGCGGCGGCGCCTTCTACTCCGAGGCAGCGGTGAACCTGACGTCCTCACTCCTGCGCACACCCCCCATGGAGCCCGCCCCGGCCGACGCCACCGGCATCGACGACGCCACCGACGCCGCCGACCTCGCCAACTCCGGTGTCCAGCCCGGCGGCACGGGGGGCGGGGGCGGGGACGGGGGCGGGGGCGGGGGCGGGGGCGTACCGAGCGTTGCTCCTCAGACCGGCGGTGGGCACGGCACCGGCGGCCGGCGGCCCGTCCGGGCTCCCGGGCCCGGTGACACCCAGATCGTCAACACCTTCAACAACGGCACGTTCGCGTTCCTGCCCGACGACGCGGTGATCGAGGTCCCGGCGACGGTGACCTCCCGGGGGGCCGCCCCCCTCCCCCTCCGCCCCCTCGCCCCCCTTTTCAGTGGTCTGGTCGCGCATGTCACGGCCTATGAACACCTGGCCCTGGAGGCTGCCCTGAAGGGCGGCCGGGACCGGGTCTTCTCGGCGCTCCTCGCACACCCCCTCATCGGCCAACTCGACTACGCGGACCGGCTCACCGACGAGCTGATCGCGCACAACCGGGAGCACCTCACGTGGGCCTGACCGGCACGGCGCTCGCCATCGACGCGGGCAACAGCAAGACCGATGTGGCACTGGTGACCGTGGACGGCAGGGTCCTCGGCCGGGCCCGCGGCGGCGGCTTCCAGCCCCCGGCGGTCGGCGCCGCCCGCGCGGTGGACGTCCTGGCGCCGCTGGTGGCATCGGCACGGGCGCAGGCCGGACTGACCCGCGGCGGCTCCGTCGACCACATCTCCGCCTTCCTCGCCAACGCCGACCTCCCGGCCGAGGTGACCGGCCTGACCGCCGAGATCGCCCGCCGCGGCTGGTCCGGCACCGTCACCGTCCGCAATGACACCTTCGCCCTCCTACGGGCCGGGCTCCCGGACGACGGCGAACCGCTGGGCGTCGCGGTGGTCTGCGGCGCGGGCATCAACTGCGCCGGCCTGGGCCACGGTGGAGCCACCGCCCGCTTCCCGTCGATCGGCCGGATCTCCGGCGACTGGGGCGGCGGCTCCTTTCTCGCCGAGGAGGCGCTGTGGCACGCGGCCCGCGCCGAGGACGGTCGGGGCGCCCCGACCGAACTCGCCCGCGCGCTTCCCGCGCACTTCCGCCTGCGCACCATGCCGGAGCTGATCGAGGCCCTGCACCTCCAACGGATCCCCGACGCCCGGCGCCACGAACTGACCCCCGTTCTCTTCGATGTCGCCTCGGCCGGCGACACCCTCGCCCGTGGGATCGTGGCCCGCCAGGCGGAAGAGATCGCTCTCCTGGCCACCGTCGCCCTGCGGCGCCTCGACCTCCTTTCCGAACCCACCCCGGTGATCCTCGGCGGCGGCGTGCTGGCGGCCCGCCATCCCCTGCTCCACGATCACCTCACCCACCTCCTCGCGGAGCGGGCACCGAAGGCCGTCCCCCAGGTCGTCACCGCCCCACCGGTGCTCGGCGCGGCACTCGACGCCCTGGACCGGGCAGGGGTGCGGAAGGGGGCAGCGGCCTATGCGCGGCTGCGGGGGGCCTGGAGGTAGACCGTCCCCGGACCTGGGCCTGCGCATCGGGACGGGGCGCAGGGCGGCTGCGTCTGCTGCCCGGCTCCGGTCGGCAGGTGCCCGGCTCAGCCGACCTGGACGCAGTCCCCCCGGCCCGTCTCCGTACGTTCGCCGGGGGCCAGGACGATGTCGGTGGGTGGTGGGGAATGCTCGCGTTCCGTGACGATGGTGATGTGGTGGTCGGTGTCGTTGATGATGGCAGTGAGTGAGCCGTCGGCGGCGTGGAAGATGGGGTACGTACCGGCCGGGTTGATGTAGGTCGTGGCGCCGATGGTGAGGAATCCGCTGGCCGTTGGGGTGGGTTCTGGGGCGGTCGGCGGCCCGGCGGGGGACTTGGCGAGCGGGGCGAGAAGCTTGTTCCAGTAGCGCACGGTCGTGCCTCCGATGAGTGGGTGGGGTGGCGCGGTGACCACCTTTCGTAACTCAGAGTAGTCGGCGGCGGGGTGGGCGTCACCGGCGTGCGGGAGTGAATCGAGGGGCGTGGAGGGCGGGGCGCGCGCCCCTTGACTGGGCGACCTGTGCGGGGATGACCGGGCCGCGACGACGGCCGCGGGCGGTCAGTCGTCTCGGGCAGTCAGTCGTCGCGGACGGTCAGTCGTCGAACGGCAGGGCCAGGTCCCGTACATGGCCGGCCAGGAGGAGGACGGCGGCGTCGACGGCGGCCTGCGGATCCCGGGCGCGGATCGCGTCGGTGAGGCGGGAGTGCGGGTCGGTGGGGGCCGCGGTGGCGGTGTCGAGGCAGGCGGCGCGGCGGAGTTCATCGCGCAGCGCGGCGCTGAGGGAGCGGTAGATGTCGGCGAGCACGGGATTGTCGCCGGCCTCGGCCACCAGGACGTGGAACTCGGCGTCGGCGGCGGTGAACACCTCGCTGTCGTGCGCGGCGAGGGCGGCCTTGCGGCGGGCCAGCGCGGCCTCGATGCCGGCGAGTTGGGCGTCGGTGCGGTGCTTGGCGGCCTGCCGTGCGGCGACCACGTCGAGGCCCTGGCGGACCTGGGTGACATGGGTGAGTTCGGCGCGCTCCAGGCGGCGGCGGAGGGCGACCGCGCTGTCGTCGTCGGAGATCACGAAGGTGCCGTCGCCCTGCCGGGGTTCGAGGAGCCCGGAGTGGACGAGGGAGCGGACCGCCTCGCGGACCGAGGCGCGGCTGACGCCGAGCGTTTCGGCGAGGGCGCTCTCCGGCGGGATGCGGCTGCCCACGGGCCAGGTGCCGTTGACGATCTGGCCGCGGATCTCGTCGGTCGCCGACTCCACGAGGGACACCCTGCCCTTGCGGACGGTCTGCACGCGATCACTCCCTTCGGCCGGTCGTCCGGCATACGCCGCACGGTCCCCCGGGCCACCCGATACCGGTCGCCCGATGTCCGGTGATTCCCCGGCCACTGTAATGCGGCGGCCGGTGGTCGTGCGGCGGTCATGGGCGGTACGGATACCGGCCCGGGTACGGAAGCGGGCCCGGGTGCAGGTGCGGGCGCGGATGCGGGCCCGGGTGCGGGCACGGGCGCGGATGCAGGTGCAGGTGCAGGTGCAGGTGCAGGTGCAGGTACGGACGCGACGGAAGGGTGCCCGTTCCGGCGGGCTGCGGTCGGACCAGGGCGCGGGCCCCCTCCTGCCCCAGCCGATCGGCCACCCCCGTCCCGACCGCAGACCACTCCCCGTCCCGGCCGAAGACCACCCACCCATCCCGGCGGAGGGCTACCCTCCGCTTCCGGCCGGAGGGCCGCCCTCCGTTCCGGCCGCCCGCCGGGCCGTGGAACCGCGCCCGGCGGGCGGGCGTGGTGTGGGGTGAGCGGGCGGGCCGGGTGGGTTGTGGGGCGGATGGCAATCCGAGCAAGATCGGGTCAAGACCGGTGTGGTTGTCGGTGGCGGAGGACATACTGACGGCCGTGCACCCGTGCCCGTGAGCGCTCTCGCGGGTGCCGGGGCGGGGGCCGGGCCCGCAGTCAGCGACCTAGGGGGTGGTTCGTCGGTGTCGTCCACATCGTCCGTGACGTCGGTTTCCGCGGTGCCGTCCGGGGTGTCCGCGCTGGCCGGCGGCGCCCCGGAGCCCGGCGTGCGGCGGCGCACCGCGTGGGCGGAGGGCCTGGACCGGCTGCGGGCCGCGGCGGTCACGGAGCCGGGCCGGCTGCGGGTGATCGGGGCGGTGCTGGCGCTGCTGGTGCTGCTGTTCGGGGCGGCCACGGCCTGGCAGGTGTCGAGCCGGTCGGCGGCGGCCGACGACGTGGTGGAGCGGAGCCAGCCGCTGACCGCGGACGCGGCGAGCATCTACCGGTCGCTGGCGGACGCGGACACGACGGCCGCCGGGGGGTTCCTGGTGGGCGGCGCGGAGAGTACGGCGACCCGCGCCCGGTATGCGGCGGATATCGCGACGGCGTCGGAGCTGCTGGTCACGGCGTCGGCGAACACCCGGGGTTCGGGCACGACGGATCCTGCCCGGGTGCAGATCGCCAGGCTCGGCAAGCTGCTGCCGCGCTATACGGGACTGGTCGAGACGGCGCGGACGAACAACCGGCTGGGGCTGCCGCTGGGCGGCGCGTATCTGCGGTATGCGAACGACCAGATGCGCGAGGAACTCCTCCCGGCGGCGGGGGCGTTGTACGAGGCGGAGACGGTGCGGCTGTCCGCCGACTACGGGCGGGCGAAGGCATGGCCGTTGTTCGCGCTGGCTGCGGGGGTGATGGCCATCGGTGCGCTGGTGTGGGCGCAGCGCAGGCATTACCGGTGCACCAACAGGGTGTTCAACACCGGTCTGCTGGCGGCCACGGCGGCGTCGGTGGCGGTGCTGCTGTGGCTGGTGGCGGGGCACACGGTGGCGCGTGCGGGGCTGACGCGTTCGTACGAGCACGGTGCCCGGTCGCTGCGGGTGCTCAACAAGGCGCGGATCGACGCCCTTCAGGCGCGCGGGGACGAGAATCTGACGCTGGTGGCGCGCGGCGCGGTGTTGACCGGCGACCAGAAGGACTTCTACGAGGTCGGCTTCCGTGCCGGGATGCAGGATCTGGTGGGCGCCGGCCGGGGCGGGGCGGCGGCCGGCGGCCGGCTGGGGGCGGCGCTGGCGCTGGCGGGCGACGATGCGGGGCGGCGGCCGGTGCGCGACGCGGTGGCGGCCGTGGGGGAATGGCAGGCGCGGCACGCCGAGGCGCGGGAGGCGGACGACAAGGGGGATTACGGGCGGGCGCTGGCGAAGGTGATCGGCCCGGGTGCCTCTACGGGGGCGTCGTTCGACCGGGTCGACGCCGGGCTCCAGCAGGCGCTGGTGCATGAGCAGGACAGGTTCCGGTCGGCGGCGGACGGCGGGCGCGGGGCGTTCGCCGGGCTGGCGAAGGGGGCCGGGGTGCTGGCCGTGCTGGCCGCGGCGGGTGCGGTGCTGGGTATCGGGCGCAGGCTGTCGGAGTACCGATGATGGGGCCGGGTGAGCCGGGTGAGCCGGGTGGGAGGGACATGAGGATGCGCGCGCGAGGGCTCGGGAATCTGCGTGCCGTCCTGGCGCCGGTCGCGGCCGGTATGTCGGTGATGGCGGTGGCCGCGGCCGTACTGGTGCCGGCGCTGGGCCGGGACGCCGCGGCGGGCGCTCCGGACGGGGTGTCCGGCCCTCCGGCGGTGCATCGCGCGTACGGGCCGGGGACGGCGGCGGCCCGGTCGGCGGCGGCGCAGTGCACTGCGGGCACTGCCGCGGAGAGCCTGCGGCCGTCGGCGGAGGACGGTCCGGCGGTGGAACGGATCAAGAAGAAGGGCCAGTTGGTCGTCGGCGTCGACCAGAACACCTACCGGTGGGGGTACCGCGACCCCGGTACGGGGCGGCTGGAGGGTTTCGACATCGATCTGGCGCGGGCGATAGCCAGGGACATCCTGGGGCCGGACGCCAAGGTCGTGTTCCAGGCGGTGCCGACCAACCAGCGGATCCCGGCGGTGCAGAAGCGCACGGTCGACATGGTGGTGCGGACGATGACGATCAACTGCACGCGCAAGGAGCAGGTGGCGTTCTCGACGGCGTACTTCCAGGCGGGGCAGCAGGTGCTGGCGCCGAAGTCGTCGTCGGTGCGGGCGTTCGACGATTCGCTGCGCGGCAAGCGGGTGTGCACGGCGGCCGGTTCGACGGGGGAGACGGCGCTGGCGGCGCAGAGCCACGGCGCGCGGGTGCTGCGGGTGCCCAACCAACTCGACTGCCTGGTGCGGCTGCAGCTCGGCGAGGCGGACGCGGTGGTCACCGACAGTGCGCTGGCGGCGGCGCAGGCGGCGCAGGATCCGACGGTCGAGCTGAAGGGCAGGCCGTTCACGGACGAGTCGTACGGCGTGGCGATGAACAAGGACGACACGGATCTGGTGCGCCGGGTCAACAAGGTCCTGGACGACTATCGGGGCGGCGGTGCCGACAGCCCCTGGATGCGGGCGTACCGCACGTGGCTGAAGGCCGATCTGCCGGGGATATCGGGGCCGCCGTCGCCGGAGTACAGCGACTGACGGCCCTCGGCCAGTGGCCGGGTGACCCACGGAGCGCCCGAGGGGGTCACGGTGACTCCGCTCCCCACCCGAAGGAGGAAGCTTCCCACCCGAAGGTCGCGGTCCGGCCCGAACCGGCCCCTTGCGAGGCGTCGGAAAGGTACCACCGGCCAGGGAATCGCCAGGAGAATGGAAGGGCTGGAGCGGGAGGAGAGGGAGCGGCAGGACCGACGAGTGACCCAGGCGCACCAACCGCCGTGCACCGTATGCGTATTGGAGAGGTGATCGATGGGGGTCCCTGGACCCTTCCCCGGCTCGGCGGGGAGGCCCGATGCCCCGGCGCTGGACCGGGAGGAGGTGGACCGCGCGCTGGCGCGGCTCGGCGCCGAGTACGAGGCGATCGAGACGTCGCTGCTGGCGTTGCAGGACCATGCCGGCCGGCGGCTCCTGGAGGGCGCCGATCTGTCGGGTACCACCAAGGAGCGCTGGGCCGCGACGGAGCGGTCCATCACGGTGCTGTGGTCGCTGTTCGACGCCTATACGGCGGTGTTGACGGCGGCCCGTGAGCTGCGCGCCCGGCGGCGCTGGCCGTCGGTGGAGGATCTCGCGGAGCTGACGGGGCTGCTGCGGGGCGGCGAGGTGACGGTGCCGGGTGCGGCGGCCGGCGGGCCGGAGGGCGAGGTGCCGGCGCCGGGCGAGCGGTTCAGCCTGGAGGGGCTGGTCGAGCGGATGAACGGGCTGTACGCGCGCTCGCTGGACGTGATCGTGGCGGCGGACGCGGTGTGGTCGGCGCTGCCGGCCCGTATAGACCTGCTGGCCGCCGAGTTGCAGCGGACGCGGTCGCTGGCGCACTCGGTGGGGGTGCGTCCCGGGGAGCATCCGGCGGGCGACGACCTGGAGCGGATCACGGACGAGCTGGTGCGGCTGCGTGCCCAGGTGATCGCGGATCCGCTGGCGTTCTGGGTGTCGTCGTCGACGGGGAGTTCGGCGCCCGGCGGCGGCCGTCCGGACACCGCCCGCTACGACCGGGCGGCACGGGCGCTGGAGGAGATCCGGCGCGAGGTGGCGGCGGTGCTGGACGTGCGGCAGGACGCGGAGCGGCGGCTGATGGTGCTGCGGGACGTGCTGTCGCGGGCGGACCGGACGCTCACCGAGGCGCGGCAGGCCCGCGGCGAGGTGCTGGCGAAGATCGCCGCGTCGGAGGTGCCGGCGGTCAGCGGCCCGTCGACGGTGCTGCACGAGCAGTTGGCGGCGGCCGCGGAGTACCGCCGCCGGGCGCAGTGGCACCGGCTGTCGCCGCTGCTGGACAGTCTGGAGGAGCGGGCCGAGGACGAACTCCAGCGGGCCCGTGAGTCGTTGACGGCGGTGACCGCCCCGCTGGCGGTGCGCGCCGAGCTGCGCGGCCGGCTGGACGCGTACCGGGCGAGGGTGGCGCGGCACGGGCCGGCGGAGGATCCGCTGCTGGTGGAGCGGTACGACGTGGCGCGGCGGATGCTGTGGAGCGCGCCGTGCGATCTGCGGGCGGCCGAACAGGCGGTGTGGCGGTATCAGGAGGCGGCGGCGGAGGCGCTGGCTCTGGAGCAGGTGGACGGCAAGGGGGAGTCGTGACGGAGCGGGACGGGGCGCGGTGCCAGCGGCGGGACTGCGGGGGGCGGTACGAGGACGTCGGCGACGGCGAACTGTACTGCGGCGTCTGCGGGCTGGCGCCGGTGGTCTCGCCCGAGGGGCTGCTGTCGTCGCCGGCCACGGGAGTGACGGCGCGGGCGCTCATCGGGGGTGCGGCGACGGTCGCGGCGCCCCCGCCGACGGGGGTGCGCTCCCCCGGGACGGCCGGCACCCACGCGTCCGGCGGCCGCGGCGACCGCAGCGGGGACGGGGAGGACGGTGCCGGCGGCGGTGCGTCCGGGCGGTCCGGCGCCGGGCGCCGCTCGCGCGCCCTCGCGGAGGGCGAGGCGGCCCGGGAGAGATCCGCGGTGTCGGCGCGCGGTTCGGGTCCGGGCGGCGGCGCGGGCACCGGTTCCGGTTCCGGGTCGTCGCGGGGGCGGCTGGGGGCGGGCCTGGTGGCGGTCCCCGCGGTGCCGCGGCCCGATCCGCGGTCGGCGGTGCTGGCGCACCCCGAGGTCCCGGAGCGGAAGCGGTTCTGCAGCCGCGGTGAGTGCGGAGCGCCGGTGGGCCGCGGGCGGGGCGGCGAGCCGGGATGGACGGAGGGGTTCTGCACCAAGTGCGGCCATCCGTACAGCTTCGTGCCCAAGTTGCGGCCCGGGGACGTCGTCCACGACCAGTACGAGGTCGTGGGCTGCCTCGCGCACGGCGGGCTGGGCTGGATCTATCTGGCGATGGACCACGCGGTCGACGACCGGTGGGTGGTGCTCAAGGGCCTGCTGGACACCGGTGACGAGGAGGCGCTGGCGGCGGCGGTGTCCGAGCGGCGGTTCCTCGCCGCGATCGAGCACTCCAACATCGTGCGGATCTACAACTTCGTGGAACACCTGGACCGGGCGACGGGCAGCCGGGACGGCTACATCGTCATGGAGTACGTCGGCGGCAAGTCGCTCAAGGACCTCGCCAACGAGCGGCGCACGCCCCAGGGTCGCCGCGATCCGCTGCCGGTCGAGCAGGCGTGCGCGTACGGCATCGAGGCCCTGGAGGCGCTCGGGCATCTGCACAGCCGCAAGCTGCTGTACTGCGACTTCAAGGTCGACAACGCCATCCAGCAGAACGACCAGCTCAAGCTGATCGACCTGGGCGCGGTGCGCCGGATGGACGACCACGAGAGCCCCATCTACGGCACGATCGGCTACCAGGCGCCCGAGGTCGCCGAACTGGGCCCCTCCGTCGCCTCCGACCTGTACACCGTCGCACGCACCCTCGCCGTCCTCACCTTCGACTTCCAGGGCTACACCAACGTCTTCGCGGACTCGCTGCCGGACCCGGACAACATCGAGGTGTTCCGGACGTACGAGTCGTTCTACCGGCTGCTGGTGCGCGCCACGGACCCGGACCGGGACCGCCGGTTCGCGTCCGCGGAGGAGATGGCCGAGCAGCTGACCGGCGTGCTGCGGGAGGTGATGGCGCTCCGGTCGGGTGAGCAGCGGCCGGCGCTGTCGACCCTCTTCGGACCGGAACTGCGGGTCGTGGACACGGAGTTGATGGTGTCGGCGGCGGGCGACGGCTCGCGGCTGGGCGCCCGCGGGGCGCCCCCGGCCGGCGCGGTGGCGGCGGAGCCGGGGGGCGCGCCCCCCGGTCCCGTGCTGCGACCGCTCGACACGGCCGGGGCCGCGCTGGCGCTTCCGGTGCCGCGAGTGGACCCCGACGACCCCAACGCCGGCTTCCTGGCCGGGCTGCACGCCGCCCCGGCCGAGCTGCTGGCGGCCCTGCGCGCGGCGCCCGCCGACTCCCCGGAGGTCCGGCTGCGCATGCTGCGGGCCCGTCTGGAACTGGGCGACGGCGTGGCGGCGCTGGCGGCCCTGGAGCCCGCCGGGGCGGGTACCGGCCACGGCGGCGAGGAGTGGTGGGCCGCCGGGAAGCCGGAGGCGGACGCGGACTGGCGGACGGTGTGGCACCGCGGGCTGGTGGCGCTGGCGACCGGCGACCGGGAGGGGGCCGCGCTGGCCTTCGACGCGGTCTACGACGCCTTCCCGGGCGAACCGGCGCCGAAGCTGGCACTGGGCATCAGCGCGGAGCTGCTGGGGCAGTTGGAGAACGCCGCCGAGTACTACCGCCTGGTGTGGACGGCCGACCGCGGCTACGTCAGCGCCGCGTTCGGGCTGGCCAGGGTGCGGCTGGCGGCCGACGACCGGGCGGGCGCCGTGGAGGCCCTGGAGTCGGTGCCGGAGTCGTCCATCCACTACACGGCCGCCCGGGTCGCCGCGGTCCGCGCCCGGCTGCGGGAACGCTCGCCGCGCGAGGCGCTGCTGCCGGATCTGCGGGCCGCCGCCGAACAGGTCGAGGCGCTCGCCGACTTCGGGCTGGACGACCGGCGCCGGGCGCAGCTGGCCACCGAAGTACTGGGCAGCGCCCTGGACTGGGTACTCTCCGGGAGCCACGGCGACGGGCCGGACGGCCGGCCGCCGGACGGTGCCCGGCCGGATGAACGACCGGACGGCGAACGGCCGGACGGGGCCGCCGCGCCGACCGTACCGCCGCAGCGGCCACCGCTGCTCGGCAGCGCACTGGACGAACGCGGCCTGCGGTTCGGGCTGGAGCGGTCGTACCGCCTGCTCGCGCGGCTTGCGCAGCGTGGCGAGGAAAGGATCGAGCTGGTGGAACGGGCCAACCGCTTCCGCCCCAGGACGTGGGTGTGACATGGGTGTGACTGGGCCGTCCCGGTGCCGGAGCTGCGATGAGCTGCTCGATACGGGGGACAACTTCTGCGGGCGGTGCGGCGCCGAACTCCTGACGCCCGCCGTGACGGGGGACGGAAGGCCGGACGGGCCGCCGGTGGTGGCGGCCGGCGGCTACGGCGCGCCGGCGAGCCGCGAGGCCGCGCCGGCGGCGGCGTACGGGGCGCCGGCCGGGTTCGGGCCGCCCGCGGGGGCCGCCGCCCCGGCGGGGCCGCCGCCGCCCGACCCCAAGACCCGCATTCCGTACGGGGATGCGGGCGCGCCGCCGGCGCCGGGCCAGGTACCCGCCGCGCCCGGTGCCCGGCCCGCCGACCCCCGGGTCGTGGGGTACGAGGCCGTCGCCGACGCCGCGGCCGGAGCGGAAGCAGAAGGAGAAGGAGAAGGAGAAGGAGAAGGAGAAGGAGAAGCAGGGGGGGAAGTAAGAGGGGAAGTAGGAGGGGAAGCGGAAGGGAACAAGGCAGCGGAAAGGGAAGAAGCGGTGGCAGCACCGGGCGGGGCGCGGCCCGCGGCCGGGGAAGATGCCTCCGCGCGGGAACCGACCGGGACGGCGTCGCGAGCGGCCGGCGAAACAGACGCACCAGCAGAGGCGGAAGCAACGGCGGAAGCCGAAGCGGAAGCAGCCGGGGACGGCGAAGAGGAACGGGAAGAGGAACAGGTAGGGGAAGGGGGACGGGAAGGAGAAGGGGAACCCGTGCCGGGCGGCTCGGTGGACGCCGGTGCGGACACCGGACCGGACACCGGTTTCGGCGCCGCTGTGGACGCCGCCCCCGAGGCCCCGTCCTCCGCCGCCCCGTCCCCCGGCCCCCCGTCCCCCGCGCCGCCGGCGCCCGGGCGTCAACGCGATCACCTGGAGAGCGAGTTGGCGGGTATCGCGGCGGTCAGTGACCGCGGCCACCGCCACCACCGCAACGAGGACTTCTACGCGCTGGCCGCCACCGAGCTGCCGGACGGTTCGCCCGTCGTGGTCGCGGTGGTCTGCGACGGGGTCTCCTCGGCGACCCGCCCGGACGACGCGTCCAAGGCGGCGTCCGAGACGGCGGGTACCGCCCTGCGGCTGTCGCTGGTGCGCGGTACGCACCCCCAGCAGGCCATGCACGAGGCCATCATGGCGGCCTCCGCGGCAGTCGACGCGCTGGCCGCCGACCCCTCGATAGCGCACGACGAGTACCGCCAGCAGAACGCCCCGGCCTGCACCTTCGTCGGCGCGGTGGTCGGCGGCGGGCTGCTGACCGTCGGCTGGGTCGGCGACAGCCGCGCCTACTGGATCCCCGACGACCGCACGGCACCGCCCGTCCGGCTCACCGAGGACGACTCCTGGGCCGCCCAGATGGTCGCCAACAACCTGATGACCGAGGCCGAGGCGAACGCCGACGAGCGGGCCCACGCCATCACCGGCTGGCTGGGCGCGGACGCGTACGAGGTCGAGCCGCACACCGCGGTGTTCAAACCGGACGGCCCCGGCATCGTCGTGGTGTGCACGGACGGGCTGTGGAACTACGCCGAGTCGGCGGACGCGATGGCCGCGGTGCTGCCCCTCGACGCGCCGGTACGGCCGCTGCACGGCGCCCGCACACTGGTCGCGCACGCCCTCGGCGGCGGCGGGCACGACAACGTAACGGTCGCGCTGGTGCCGTTCCCCGCACCCACAGGAGGGGCAGGATCGGCCTGAGCCTCCCCCTCGCACCAGTCGGGCAACCGGCCCCTCCTGCCGCGGCGGCCGTCCGCCCCCGGGCCGGCCGGCGGGGCGGGGCCCAAGGAGCGGACCAGATGGCCAACTTCGCCAAGTCGCACGTACCGCGCTTCTCCGCCGAGGTACACCAGAACCCCTGCCTTCCCGAGGGCGGACGGGAGGTGCACGCCGTCGTCACGGTCACCGCGACCGGCGGCGGGACGACCGGCGGGCGCCCGGTGCCCGCGCAGCGGACCGGCCCGGACGGGCCGGTCCCGGCGGTGCCGGACGCCGCCGCGGGCCTCGTCGCCGGTGTGGGGCTGCGGGTGTGGACGCCGCGCGGCGCCGCGGTCGCCCGCCTCCGGCAAGTGGCTCCCGCCGTCGAGGACCTGACCGCCCGGCGGCGGGCGGCGGGCCCCCGCTGTGGGGAGTATCCGACCGGCTCCTGGGGTGACGAGTCGCGTGACTACCACCTCTGTTTACGGGTCCCGGACGCCGGCCTCGGCCGGCGGATGCTGGCCGCCCGGGTCTCGCTGGTGCTCTGCGGACCGGACGGCTCCGCTCCGCAAACCCTGTCGCAGGCACTCGTCAAGGCCGTCTGGACCGACGATCCGGCCGCCGCCGCGGCGATCGACCCACAGGTCGCGCACTACTCAGGACGGGCGGAACTGGCGCAAGTCATCCAACAGGGGCTGGATGCCCGCAAGTCGGGAGATGCCGCCCGCGCCGCGGCGATGCTGGGCCGGGCGGTGCAGTTGGCCCGCGCCTCCGGGAACGGGGAGACTGCGAAACTCCTTGCGAAGGTGGTGGACGTCGTCGATGCCGCGACCGGTACTGTGCGACTGCGGGCGAAGGTCGCCGGGGCCGACGGGAGGACTCCCGGAACACGCTCGACGGCCACCGTCCGCGCCGCCGAACAGCCCTAGAAAAAGCCACAGAAGATCACCAACAGCACCGATCAGTACCGCCCTGAAGAAATGGTACGGAGGGGGAAGAACCGACATGCCGACCTGCCCGAACGGCCACCAGTCGGTGGCCGAAGACTGGTGCGAGGTGTGCGGCCAGCGGATGGCGGGCGCTGTCCCCCCGCCGCCCTCTCTGCCCGCGGGGTTCCTGAACACCCCGCCGCCCGCCGAGCCGACCGGCCCCGCGGCACCGCCCCCGGGGCACCCCGGCCCGCCGCCGGCCGGCGGTCCGGGCGGACACGGTGCGCCCGGCCCCGGCCCGGTACCCGGCGCCCCCGGTCCCCAGGGCGGCCAGGGCGGCTACGGCTTCCCGCCGCCCGCCCCCGGACCCGGCGGTCCCGGCGGCCCTGGTGCCCCCGTACCCAGCGCCCCCGCCCCCGGTGGTCCCGGTGTCCACGGCGCTCCCGGCCCCGGCGACCCCGGTCCGCAGGGCGGCTACGGCTTCCCGCCGCCGGTCACCGGTCCGGGCGGCCCCGGCGGCCCCGCGCCGTTCCCCGGTGCGCCCGCTCCCTTCCCCGGCGCTCCCGACGCCTCCGGTACGCCGCCGCACGGCCTGCCCCCGCAGGGCACCCCGCCGCACGGCGCCCCCGCGCCGTTCCCGGTCCCCGGTGCCGAGCAGCCCGGCCAGCCGGCGCAGCCGGGAGCACCCGAGCTGTGCCCGCAGTGCCGTACGCCGCGCCAGGCGATGGCACCGTTCTGCGACGAGTGCCGCTACAACTTCCTCACCAACTCGCCCACTTCGTTCGCCCCGCCGCCCGGCGCCCCCGGCCCCGGCACGCAGGGCGGCCAGGGCGGCTACGGCTTCCCGCCGCCCGCCCCCGGACCCGGCGCCCCCGTATCCGCTACGCAGGGCGGGCAGGACGGCTACGGCTTCCCGCCGCCGCAGCAGGGTCCGCCGCCCGGTATGCCCGGCCCCGGCGGCTTCCCGGGTCAGCCCGGCCCGCCCCCCGGCATGCCCGGCCCCGGTCTCGCAGGTCAGCCCGGTCCGCCGCCCCCGCAGCAGGGCGACGACTGGACGCTGAACCCGCCGGCCGCCCAGCACGCGGCCCCGCCGATGGCCCCCGCGCCGCCCGGCCCCGGCCCGCAGGCCCCGTTCGAGCAGCAGCCGCCCGCGCCCTTCCCGCAGCAGCCGCAGCAGCAGCAGCCGGCACCGTACGGGCAGCAGCCGCAGCCCGGACCGTACGAGCAGCAGCCGCAGCAGCCCGGTCCCTACGAGCAGCAGCCGGGCCCCGACGGGCAGTGGCACGGCGCTCCCGGCCCGGGTCCGGCGGCGCCGCCGCAGGGTCCGCCGCCGGTCGTCGGCGACGGCTGGGTGGTGGCCGTCGCGCCGGACCGCGAGTACTTCATGGCGATGATGGCCCGCAGCGGCCCGGAGGCGGCGGGGCTCAACCTGCCCTCGTACTCCCCCGAGCAGATGCTGCCGCTCGCCAACGGGCAGATCGCGGTCGGCCGCCGCCGGAACAGCACCGGTGAGTCGCCGGACGTCGACCTGGGCCGCGCGCCGGAGGACCCGGGCGTCTCGCACCAGCACGCCCTGCTCGTCCAGCAGCAGGACGGCAGCTGGGCGGTAGTCGACCAGAACTCCACCAACGGCACGACGATCAATCTCGCCGAGGAGCCGATCCAGCCGTACGTGCCGGTGCCGCTCCACGAGGGCGACCGGGTGCACGTCGGCGCCTGGACGACCCTGACAGTCCGCCGGGGCTGACCGCTCCCGGCAGCAGCACCCCAACTCCGGGGCGTGATCAGCCGATCGCGCCCCGGAGTCGTGTCCGGCCGCCCCCGCCCTACGACCGAAGTCCTCGGCCGGGGCGTCTGCCACCATGGACCGGTGAACAACATTCCGCACGGCGCGCTTCAGGAGCAGACCTTCTACGAGCAGGTCGGCGGCGAGGACACCTTCCGCCGCCTGGTGCACCGCTTCTACCAGGGGGTCGCCGAGGACCCGCTGCTGCGGCCGATGTACCCGGAGGAGGACCTGGGCCCGGCCGAGGAGCGGCTCGCCCTCTTCCTCATGCAGTACTGGGGCGGCCCCCGTACGTACAGCGAGGGCCGCGGCCACCCACGGCTGCGCATGCGGCACGCCCCGTTCACCGTCGACCGGGCCGCGCACGACGCGTGGCTGCGGCACATGCGGGACGCGGTGGACTCCCTCGGGCTGGCCGAGGACCACGAGACGCAGCTGTGGAACTACCTCACGTATGCGGCGGCATCGATGATCAACACGGCGGAGTGAGAGACCTGTCACACCGAGGCCCGGCACATTGCCCCTGATGTGCCCGCGTCACGATCGGGCCTGATGCCGTGAGCCGCGGGTGCGCGCACACCGCCCGCTGCCGGCCGCTGTCCTCGTCTCGTACGGCGGAAGCCGCGGCGCGGCGCCACGGGGCTCCGCAAGACCCGACGCGGCACCTCCGGCACGCCTGCCCGGGCCCCGCGTCCAACTCACCTGGCCCGTCCAGCGCTTGAGAGCAAGCCCGAAGGGCGAACGGCCGGGGCCCGCGGCAACGGCGGCCACCCGCCGGCGCGGCCCCGTCTCAGACCGGCGAGACCGTCAGCCCCGACAGCCCGGCAAGCCCCGCCGGGCCCGCGGTCCGTACCGCGATCGACCCGTACGGTGTGCTCAGCCGCAGCCATCCCCCGGCGGCCAGCAACGACAGTCCCGGCGGCACCGCAGGGCCGCCTCCGGCAGCGGCACCGGCCCCGGCGCTGGCCGCCATCGCCCCCGCGCCGGCCCGCACCGGCCGCAGGAACCCGAGCGCCTGCGCCGCATGCACCGCCCGCAGCGGCAGATGGGTGTCACCGAGGGTCCGGGACCATATCTCCCGCCCGATCCGGTCGCGCTCGCTCCGCGTCCGCCGCTGCGGCGGCAACGCCTCGTCCCGCGCCCGGAATTCGGCGACCGCCGCGGCCACCGCGCGCGCCAGCGCCTCCGTCGAGGGCAGCCCCGGCACCCGCGTCCAGCCGCCGCGCGGCGGCAGCATCCCGGCCCACGGCGGGCCGGTGACCGCGGCGGGCACGGTCACCCGGTCCGCCGACTCCTGTACGCCTTCGAGGAGTTCGCCCGCGGACACGGTGACATCCAGCGTGAGGTCCTGCGCGAGCCGCGCCGTGCGGATCGCCAGCACCTCGAAGGACGGCGGCCGGCCGAACACCGCCAGCACCCCGCCCCCGGCCTGCATCCGCACCGCCGCCGCGCGGTCGTAGTGGATCAGCCGGGCGAGGAAGGCGGCGAGGTCCGCCGCCTCCCCGGCATCGGCCAGGTGCAGCGCCGTCATGCGGAGACGGCCCCCTCCTGGTGCGCGGCGTCGTCCAGGTACTCCTTGAGGATCGCCTTCTCCTCCGCGGTGAGGCGGCGCGGACGCCCCTCCGCGAAGTTGAACGGAACGACGACGGTCGAGGCCCGGAGGTAGACCGTCTCCTCGTCCTTGACCTCGTACCCCACCGTCATCGACGCGGCACTGATCTTCCTCACCCACAGCTCGACGGTCACCGGCTCGGGCCGGTGGACCAGCTGCCGCACGTAGTCGATCTCGTGCCGGGCGACGACCGAGCCGCCCTTGAACGACGGGCTGTCGCCCCCCGGCGCCAGCCGGCGCATGAAGTCGATCCGCGCCTCTTCGAGGTAGCGGACGAACACCGCGTTGTTGACGTGACCGAACGCGTCCATGTCCGACCAGCGCAGGGGGCAGGGGTAGAGGTGTCGCACGGCGGTCAGCCCCGGGTCAGCTTCTTGTACGTCGCACGGTGCGGACGGGCCGCGTCGGCGCCCAGGCGCTCGACCTTGTTCTTCTCGTACGACTCGAAGTTGCCCTCGAACCAGAACCACTTGGAGTCGCCCTCGTACGCCAGGATGTGCGTGGCGACGCGGTCGAGGAACCAGCGGTCGTGGGAGACGACCACGGCGCAGCCGGGGAACTCCAGCAGCGCGTTCTCCAGGGAGGACAGCGTCTCGACGTCGAGGTCGTTGGTCGGCTCGTCGAGGAGCAGCAGGTTGCCGCCCTGCTTGAGGGTGAGCGCCAGGTTGAGGCGGTTGCGCTCACCGCCGGAGAGGACCCCGGCCGGCTTCTGCTGGTCCGGACCCTTGAAGCCGAACGCGGAGACATAGGCCCGCGAGGGCATCTCGACCTGGCCGACGTTGATGTAGTCCAGCTCGTCGGAGACCACGGCCCACAGGGTCTTCTTGGGGTCGATGTTCTCGCGGCTCTGGTCGACGTAGGAGATCTTGACGGTCTCGCCGACCTTGATGTCGCCGGAGTCCGGCGTCTCCAGGCCCTGCAGCATCTTGAACAGGGTGGTCTTGCCGGCGCCGTTCGGGCCAATGACGCCGACGATGCCGTTGCGCGGCAGCGTGAAGCTCAGGTCCTCGATCAGGACCTTCTCGCCGAACGCCTTGTTGAGCTTGTCGACCTCGACGACGACGCTGCCCAGGCGCGGGCCCGGCGGGATCTGGATCTCCTCGAAGTCCAGCTTCCGCATCTTGTCGGCCTCGGCGGCCATCTCCTCGTAACGCGCCAGGCGGGCCTTGGACTTGGCCTGCCGCCCCTTGGCGTTGGAGCGCACCCACTCCAGCTCTTCCTTGAGGCGCTTGGCGCGCTTGGCGTCCTTCTGGCCCTCGACCTTCAGACGGGTCTGCTTGGTCTCCAGGTACGTGGAGTAGTTGCCCTCGTAGCCGATGGCGCGGCCGCGGTCGAGCTCCAGGATCCAGCCGGCGACGTTGTCGAGGAAGTACCGGTCGTGGGTGACGGCGACGACGGTGCCGGGGTACTTGGCCAGGTGCTGCTCCAGCCACTGCACGGACTCGGCGTCCAGGTGGTTGGTGGGCTCGTCGAGGAGCAGCAGGTCGGGGGCCTCCAGCAGCAGCTTGCACAGTGCGACGCGGCGGCGCTCACCACCGGAGAGGGTGGTGACCTGCCAGTCGCCGGGCGGGCAGCCGAGCGCGTCCATGGCCTGTTCGAGCTGGGTGTCGAGGTCCCAGGCGTTGGCGTGGTCGAGGTCCTCCTGGAGCTTGCCCATCTCCTCCATGAGCGCGTCGGAGTAGTCGGTGGCCATCAGCTCGGCGACCTCGTTGAAGCGGTGGAGCTTGCCCATGATCTCCTTGGCGCCCTCCTGGACGTTCTCCAGGACGGTCTTGGACTCGTCCAGCGGCGGCTCCTGGAGGAGCATGCCGACCGTGTAGCCGGGAGAGAGGAAGGCGTCGCCGTTCGACGGCTGCTCAAGACCAGCCATGATCTTCAGCACCGTGGACTTACCGGCGCCGTTGGGACCCACGACACCGATCTTCGCGCCCGGCAGGAAGCTCAGCGTCACGTCATCGAGGATGACCTTGTCGCCGTGCGCCTTGCGCGTCTTGCGCATCGTGTAGATGTACTCAGCCAAGAGAAACCGTCCGGCAGTCTGGATCTATCAGGTGGTCTGTGCGGCTCCGCCGCCTGGGCCATGGTGCGGCGTGGCCGCGCGAGGGCAGATACACCCATCTTGCCGTACCGGCATCCCCGGACGGAAACGGGTGCCACTGGGCGGACGTGCCGCGGCCCCGGAGCGCATGCCGCGCTCCGGGGCC
>NZ_JBNHIN010000009.1:73036-86324 GCF_050054615.1 Streptomyces sp. YGL11-2 | reverse complement strand
CCCTCCTCCCCGCGCCCCTCTCCCCTCTTTGTCCCCCCGAGGTGCCCGGCGGGCGACCGCGCCGCTCACTCCGGGCGAGCGGTGCGGTCGCCGAGCGTCATCGCCGTGTCACCGATGCCGGCGCTCCCGCCGGCGTCGGCACCCACGGCGCTGCCGCCGGTGTAGCCGTTGCTGTTCTGACTCTTCTTGTCCTGCTGTTCTCGTGGTGCTGTTCCTGTCACCGTGATGACGGCCGCGGTGCGGTCGCCGTCACGCGGACGGGGTGCTCTTCTTCTTCCGCAGGAAGAACACCGCCGCGCCGCCGACCACGACGAGGACGGCCGCGACGCCCGCTATCACCGGGGTGGCGCTGCTGGAGCCGGTCTCGGCGAGGTCATGGCCGTGGCCGCCGCCCGTGGTGCCGCCGGCCGAGGCCGGGCTGGGGTGCGGGGAGGGCTTGCCGCCGCTGCCCGCGGTCTTGCAGTTCAGGACACCGGAGAACGTCTTCTTGAAGCCGCCCGCACCCGTGATCGTGATCTGGTACGACTGCTTCTCGCCCACCGGGACGGTCACGGTCCGCGACGCGCCCGGGGCGACCGAGTAGTCCTTGCCGGCCAGCTGGAAGCGGAACGCCTCGTCGCCCTTGTTGGTCGCGGTGACGTCCACGCCGCCCTTGTCGCAGTCCTTCTCCGCGGTGATCGCGGGGATCGCGCCCTGCTTCTTCCAGGAGACCGTGGCCGCCGCGGAGACCGTGGACTCGCTGGACCCGGCCAGGATCTGGGTCTGGCTCCTGGCGTGCTCACCGATGCCGGTGAAGGCACGGCCGACCGGGACCTTGGTGGCGGCCTGCGCGGTCAGCGAGGTGCTGCCGTCCTTGGTCCCCTTGGGCACGTCGAAGAACAGCTGGGTGCCGTCGCTGGCGCTGGTGACGGGCTTGCCGTCCTTGCCCACGACCTTGACACCGGCCGGCACGTCGGCAGCGGGGGAGACCGTGACGCTGTCGGCGTTGGTGTGCACGGTGACCGGGCCGAGCTTGCCGCCGGACTTGCCGGAGACGGCCGGCGGGTCCAGGGTGAGCGACGCCTTGGGCTCGCCGACGTTCTGCGCGCTCTTCTCCAGGTAGGCGGCGAGCTTCTCGGCCGCCGGGTCGATCGCGTCCACCTTGGCGTGGTCGGAGAAGCGCCAGATCGCGACCTGGGTGCCCGCCGCGGCGGTCTTCTCGGTGAGGTTCCCGGCACCGGACTTGGCGGCGAGCGCGGCCAGGTCGTTCACCTGCGGGTAGGAGTTCTGCAGAATCCAGCGGATCTTGCCCGCGTCCGCGTTGTCGTGCAGCGACGAGGCGCTCCAGGGCACTTCCTGGTAACGCGCCTGCTGCTGCGTCGGGTTGTGGATGTCGATGCAGTACGTCTGCAGCGTGCCGCCGTTGTCGACCGACATCTCGAAGAGCCCGGCGCCCACGCGCTGGTCCCCTCCGGTGCCGTGCACCACTGCCTGGTCGAAGGTCTTCAGACCGTCGAGCGTCGCGGTGGCGCCCCCGTGCGAGGTGGTCGGGTCGTCGGCCACTGCGGTCCCCGCGGTGGCTATCGCACCCGCCGCGACGAGGCCCGAGGCCACGACCGCGGCGGCAAGGCGGGCTGCGCCCCGCCCTTTCATCGAAAGCATGATTTCCCCTCTGGGCGAGGCGGTCGGCTGGAGAGGTTGCCTCGCCGGAAAGATCCCAAGAACTCAACGGCCGAACTGGTCAGCCTGGTCAGCCCCCGTGAGTACTGGTCGGATCCTATGGAGCAGGCGCATCACCGTCCCCAGTAATAGCGTCCTATAAGCGATCCGAATCGCAATCGTTATCGACCACGGGCACCCTGACCTGGCATTATCGACAAATCTCCGGGTGCTTTCAGGCTACCGGCGCCTTCTGTGGTGAATTGCCGGTTCTTTCCGAGGACTTCGGCGGCGGATCCGCCCGGCCGTTCACCGGCGATTTCATTGCTGGCTCAACTTCTTTGAACTCCGGACCGTCCACCGGCCGTTGGGACGGCACGGATTCCTGCCGCACCCTCACCACCCGGCGGAACGCGGCGGTCCCCCGCGAGAGGTCGTGGCCGATGGCGGTGGCGTCGATCTCCGCCGCGAACCACCGCTGTCCCCCCTTCTCCGGCGGCTGCTCGCCCTCCCGCAGCCGCAACCTCCCCTGCACGACGAGGGGTTCGCCCACCGCCACCGACGCGGCCACGTTGTCCGCGAGCGCGCGCCAGGACCGCACCGTGTAGAAACTCGTCTCCCCGTCGGTCCAGCACTCCCGGGCCCTGTCCCAACGCCGCGACGTCGCCGCCATCCGGAACCGCGCCACCGGCACCCCCGCGGTGGTCTCCCTGTGTTCCACCGCCGTCGCCGCGTTCCCCACCAGCGTCACCATCGTGTCGTTCATGGAAGATTCCCCCCGTCCGCCCTCCAGGGCGTATCGGTGTGGCCCGGCCGTCGTCCCTCTCTCCGGACGCCACCTCTGCGAATGTCAGGTCTCCGCACGCCGGGTCCCCGCATGCCGGGTCTCCGGACGCACCGCACTGCACACACCGCGTCGCCATGTGGGGCGTCGCGCTGTGGTGCACCGCGCTGCCGTGCGTTGAACTCATGCTGCACCGCCGCGGCTTCGGCCGCTGCCGGCTGTGGACGACGGGCCGGTTGTGGACAACTCCGTCACCCGGGAGGGGACGGCGGTGCCCCCTCCCGCCGTGCGTCACACGCCCGACGCCACCGCGTACTGCTCCCGCACCTCGCGGTACCGCAGCAGTTCGGCCGCGACCGGCTCCAGCACCCGGGCCCGCCCGCACCCGGCCGCCGCGCTCCGCAGCCGCCGCTCGGCCTCCTGCCCGTACCGCCTGGCCGGGCCGCGCGCCACCACCCCGCACAGCCAGGTCAGCGCCGGGCCGCCCACCGACCCGACCGCGGCGGGCAGCAGCCCGGGCAGCCACGCGGCGGCGTTCAGCACGCCCGTCACCGCCCCCAGCAGCCAGAGCGCGCCCACCACTTGCGGCACGAACAGCAGCCCCTGCACCGCCGCCGCCACCGTCCACCACCGAGGCTTCACGGCCGGCCCCTGCCGCAACGACTCCTCGGCCCCGGCCGCCACCGCGTCCAGCGCCTCCGGCAGCCCGCCCGCGCCCCGCACCGCCGCCTCCCGCACCGCCTGCGCCCAGGGCGTCGGCAGCCCCCGCGCGGCGTCCTCCGCCACGGCCCGCACCGCCTGCTCCACCACCGGCCGGGCGGCGGCCCGGCCGTCACCGGTCCGCACGCCGCCGCTCCCCCCAAGGCCACGCCGTACGGAACCGCCACGAGCGGAACCGCCGCGTACGGAACCGTCCCGTACGGCATCGGCGCGCCCGCCGGCGGCCCGCCCCGACACGGCCCCCGAAGGAGCCGGCCCGGAAGCAGCGGCCTTCGAAGCAACAGCCCCTGAAGCAGCGGGAACCGAAGGGGCGGAACCCGCGCCGGTGCGGGTGTCGCCGACTCCGGTCACCGCCTCCTTCTGCCGGGCCGCGTACCCCCTCTTCCGGCCACTCCCCCGGGCGCGCCGACGGCCGCGCAGCCGCGACCACGGCGAACCGCAGGCCCGTTCCGCGTGCCGGAGCCAGTCCCGTTCCGCGGCGCGCCCGGTGGCCGCCGCGCCCACCGCCTCGGCCAGCCGGCCGTCGAACTCGTCGCGGGCCCGTTCGGTCAGCCCGACCCGGCGCTCCGCCACGTATACCGACCGCAGCCGTTCGGCCGCAGCGTCCACGTCGGCCGTCAGCCGGCGGTCCGCCGCGCCCCGTTCGGCGACGAACTGGCCCAGGGCCTCCCGTAGTTCCGCCACCCCCTCGCCGGTCGCCGCGGACAGCGCCAGCACCGCCGCGCCGGGCTCCCCGTGCTCGCCGAGTGCCAGCCCGTCCTCGTCCAGCAGCCGGCGCAGATCGTCCACGACCTGGTCGGCGGCGTCCCCGGGCAGCCGGTCCACCTGGTTGAGCACCACGAACGTGACCTCGGCGTAGCCCGCCAGGGGCCGCAGATACCGCTCGTGCAGCACCGCGTCCGCGTATTTCTCCGGGTCCACCACCCAGATCACCGCGTCCACCAGTTCCAGCATCCGGTCGACCTGTTCGCGGTTCGCGGTGTCCGCGGAGTCGTGGTCGGGAAGGTCGAGCAGGACGAGGCCGCGCAGCTCCGGAGCGCCCTCCCCGGGGATGTGCCGGCGGTGCACCGGAACCCCCAGCCGCCGCAGCAGCCCGTCCGCCCCGGGCCTGCCGCCCGACCAGACGCACGCCACCGGTTCACCGGTCGTCGGCCGGCGCGCGCCGACCTGCGAACGGTTCGCCCCGGCCAGCGCGTTGAAGAGCGACGACTTGCCGCTGCCGGTCGCCCCCGCGATGGCGACCACGGTGTGCTCGCCGGACAGCCGGTAGCGCTCGTCGGCCGCCTCCAGCACCCGCCCCGCCTCGTCCAGCACCGCCCCGTCCAGCCGGGTCCGGGACAGCGCGATCAGCTCGCGCAGCGCCTCCAAACGGGGTTGCAGCCCCGCCGCCGCCACCCGCCGCGCCCCGCCGGGCACCCACTTGTAGCCGCCGACCCCGGTACCCCCCTCGTCCCGGCCGTCGACGCCGAGCGCGTCCTCCCGGAGGTCCACCGGAACCGCTGCCTCCGGCGGCTGTGCGGTGTCCGGCCCGGCCGCCGCGCGGGCCTCCGGCACGACGGGCTCCGCCCCCCGGGTGTCCTCGCCGCGGACCCGCCGCGCGATCACCCCGTCGTCCCACGCCGTGCCGGCACCGTCCCCGCCAGCCGCCCGCCGCTCCTCGGACTCCGTCACCCCGTCACCGTCTCCCGCTCGCACACGATCACCTTGTCCTGGTGTTCCCCGAGATCCCGGTGGCCCCTGCGGCCGCCGTGGTCCTCGGGGCCGTCCTTCTCCCGCTGCGACTTCTCCCTCTGCAACAGGGACAGCGCGGCGATCAGCCCGGCCTGCTGGTCCGGTGGCACGGTCAGCCCGTCCAGGGGGGCCAGCCGCCGCTCCCGTTCACCGGACAGGGCGCGCTCCAGGTACGTGGTCAGCAGTCGGCCGCCCCGGTCGCACAGCCGCAGCGCGGTCTGCGCCCCCAGGAGGTCGGCGAGGTTCTCGCCCGCCGCACGAGCGCGGCGGCCGCCGAGCAGCGCGGTGGCCAGGAGCGCCGCCGACTCCTCCGCCGCCACCGAGCCGGCCCGTTCACCGGCCTGGCCGCCGCGCGCCTCGCGGGTCTCCTCCTCGGCGAGTTCCTCCAGGCAGCGCCGCCAGCGCCGGATGACCACCCCGAGCCGCCCGTCCGCCCCGGTGGCGCCGGCCGCCGCCAGCCGCACCTCCGCCGCCGCGGGGTCGCGCCGCCAGGCGTCCGCGGCCCGCTCGTCGGCCTCCGCGACGGCGCACGCCAGCAGCGCCGTCAGCCCGTGGGTCAGCGCGTCCAGCAGTTCGTCCGCCCGGCCGCCGCGCGGGTGCTCGTGCCAGTGGGCGCGCGCGTCCCCGGCCAGCACCTCGCCGGCCGCGATCTCCCGCCGCACCCGTTCCGCGGCCGCCTCGTACGCCTCCTCGACGCGGCCGGTCAGCCTTAGCGCCGCGGCGTGCTGCGCGGCGGCGGCCCCGGCGAGTGCGGGGAGCCGGCTGCGCAGGGAGGCGAGCGCACCGGACGCCGTGCGGTCCGCGGCGGCAGTACGGGCGACGGGGTCCTGGGCGTGCTGCTCCAGCCACTCCCGCAGCCCGGCGACCGCGGTGGCGGGCAGCAGTCCGCGGCCCCCGCCGGCGGACTCGGGCAGCTCGGGAATGGTGAAGCGGGGGACGTGGCCGAGCCCGGCCCGCTGGAGCAGTTCCGCGTACCGGGCGGAGATGTCGGGGGCGATCTGGTGCGGCACCCGGTCCAGCACGGTCACCAGCGTGACGTCGTACTCCTTGGCCGTCCGCAGCAGATGCCAGGGCACCGCGTCGGCATACCGGGCGGCCGTGGTGACCAGCACCCAGACGTCGGCCGCGCAGATCAGCTCGGCGGCCAGCTCCCGATTGCCGGCGACCAGCGAGTCGATGTCCGGGGCGTCCAGCAGCGCCAGTCCGCTGGGCAGCGCGGGGTCCGTCTCGATCCGCACGGTCGCCATCCCCGGCTCACCCGCACCGGCGCCGCTTCCGGCGCCCTCGTAGGCCCCCCGCCCGCTCCCTTCCCCTCCGTCCTGCTCCGGCACCCACACCCGGGTGAGCCCCGGCAGCACCCGCTGCCCGGCGAACCACCGGTGATCGTCGGGATGGCACACCAGCACCGGCGTACGGGTCGTCGGCCGCAGCACCCCGGCCTCCGACACCCGCCGGCCGACCAGCGAGTTGACCAGCGTGGACTTGCCCGCCCCGGTGGAGCCGCCGACGACGGCGAGGAGGGGGGCCTTAGGGGCGCGCAGACGGGGAATCACATAGTCGTCGAGCTGGGCGAGCAGCTCGGCCCGGTTGCACCGGGCGCGGGCGGCGCCCCGAAGCGGCAGTGGAAAGCGTGCGGCGTCGACGCGGTCACGCAGAACGGACAGGGCATCGATCAGTCTGGGTCCTACGTCCAAGGTCGCCACATGTGCAGAATGCCCAATTTCGATGGGTTTTTGAAGCGTATAACCCCTTGTGCGCGCCGCAAGAACCCACACAGAACGGGACGAGTAACACACGGGACGTTCGGGACAACTGAGACGCAGGCATAACGAGTGCACAACACCCACCGCGCGAGACGCCAAAAGCCGTGCAGGATTCGTACCCGCCTGCGATTATCGGGATCGCTTCACCGAACCTCCACAACGTGCCACGGAGGTGAAGCAACCGGGACGAGGTACCCGGACCTCTATCCTGGTCCGCGGCCCGTGATCCACGCCCACCACCCGGCCCCCGTAGCTCAGTGGATAGAGCAGGTGCCTTCTAAGCACTTGGCCGCAGGTTCGAGTCCTGCCGGGGGCGCAGACTCAGACCCTCCCCCCTGGGAGGGTCTTTTTGCTGGTCAGGGGCCATTTCGTGGTCTCGGTGAGAACCGGTTCCGGGACGCCGCCCACGGTGCCGTTCGCGACACGTACGGCGTCGTCCGGGAGGCCAACTGCAGGCTCACTCAAGGCAAGGGGGAGGGAACCGTTGAGCCCGTTGAGCCCGTTGAGCCCGGCGGGCCCGTCTGACGGCCGTCCGGACATCGCGGGGCCCGGTTCACGAGGCGAGTTCGCGCTCCAACGGGGTGCGGTAGGCGGGAGTGAAGCGGCGCTCGCCGAGGAAGGCCGTCATCCGTTCCGCCTCGGCTGTGATGGCCGTACGGGCCTCCCGGCCGAGGTCGTCGAGCAGCCGCCAGGTCAGGGTTCCGTCCTTCCGCTGTGCCCAGCCGCCGACGATCCGGCCGTCCCACCACACGGTCGGCCCGATGTTGCCCATCCGGTCGAAAAGCGCGGGAACGTGGTCGGGGTCGAGGTAGAAGCCGCGATCCCGCCAGCCCATGGGGGTCGGGTCCAGTGCGGGCAGCAGTGCGGCAGTCGGCTCGCATGCGACGGCCGGTGCGTCCAGGTCCTCCGCCAGCGCACAGCCGGCGGCGCCGTCGTCCAGGCGGACCTCGACCGCGTCCGCAGCGGCTACGGCCTTGCGCGTGTCGGTGAGCGTCCAGCCGGTCCACCACTTCAGATCGGCGACCGTGCCCGGCCCGAAGGCTCCCAACCACAGGCGGACCAGTTCCGCACGGGCCAACGGGGCCGGGATGTCGGGTAGTTCAGGAGCGAGGGCCCAGGCGTGCTGGTTGCTGGTCCAGCCGCCGCGGCGGCTGCCGCGGACGAGATGGCCGTCGGCGGCCAGGACGAAGAGCAGGTCGGTGGCGATGCTGCGGCGCGACTCGTACCGCTTGCCGGGTGCGACGACCAGCTGCCGGTCCAGGCCGGGGACGGCCGTGGCCAGCTCCGCCGTGGTGGCCTCGCCTCGTTCCCGTACGGCCTCCAGCGTGCTGCGGGTGACCTTCTCCAGCCAGGTGGCGTCGCCGTAGCCGTTCCGTTCCAGCCGGCGCAGCAGTCCCTCGGTGCGGGCCCGGGCGTTCGGCTTGCCGACGGCGGCCAGTGTCACGGGGGCCAGAGCGGCGGGAACAACGAAGAGCGTGCAGCGCATCGCCGTCATCCGCAGCACTACCTCCCGCTCGTACAGTTCGCGGTCGATGGACTCGTGGCGGCGGCTGTCCATCCGGGCGGCGGCCGAGAGGTGGACCGTGGCGGCGTCGGTGGCATGCAGGGCCAGCAACGACGCGGCCACCTCCCGGACGGCGCTCGCCCGCCGGCCGGGGCCGGGCAGCTGGCGTCGGGCCAGACGGGAGCGGCGCTGCGCGTCGGTGATGCGGGGGACGGTGTTCACGCGAGGGCCTGTCGGGTGTCCTGATCGGCAGCGGGGGCGGGCAGGTCCGGGTGGGGAGTGAGGATGCGGCGCAGGATGCCTTCGACCTCCGCCCGGGTGGGCGGTGTGGTGCCGGCAAGTCCCCGCAGGGTCAGGCCGTTGGTGGCCACGGCCGCGGTGCGGGCGGTGAGCGGATCGACGTACGGCAGAAGCGCGTGGACGCTCAACTCGATGAACCGGTCGGCGATCGGGCGCAGGGCCGGTCGGCGCAGGGCGGCCAGGTATAGCTCGAACTCCCTTACCTGGTTGTCGCGTTGGGGGCCGAAGCAGCCCATCAGGGCGTCGGTGAGCAGCACGGTGAGCTGCTCCGGGGTGAGTTCGGGGCGCTGGGCGACCCAGTCGGCGAGATAGCCGGCGTAGCGATCGACGGACCGCTGGAGGGCGGCCTCGATGAGGTCGTCCTTGGTCGCGAAGTGGTAGGTCGTCGCACCGAGCGGGACGCCGGCCCGCTCGGCGACCGCCCGGTGGGTCAACCCCTCGATACCGCGCTCGGCGATGACCTGCTCGGTGGCGGCGGCGATCTCCTCGATCCGCCGCTTGGCGTCGTACCGCCGCTTCGGGGCGCCCTGCCCGGCCATGCCCGCATCCCTTCCCGGAGTCTCACGCGCCGCACTGACGCTGGTTATGTACGAAGGTATCAATCCTTCGCCGACGGCGCCCTCCGAGGGGCGAGAACGCTGCCGAGCAACCGCATTCACCCCGCGTTTCCTTCCTTACTTCCTGTCATTCGACCAGGTGGAGCGTTTGATCGTTATGACGCCTCTGCCGGATTTTGCGGCATTGATCGACATGGAAGCGTTACACATGTACTCATTGGGAGCGCGGGGGCGCCGCGAGCGTCACCCGGACCCGGGGACGCCTATCGGAGCGGGCCGCAACGAAGCCCAATGGTGGTGCAGCACGGCGAACGGCGAATCCGCCGGGAACGGCGGGGCTCCGGTGAGGAGTTCGTACAGCAGGCACCCCATGGCGTACAGGTCCGCCCGGTGGTCGATCTCCACCCCGCTGATCTGCTCCGGGGAGAGATAGGCGGGCGTGCCGGGGGCCACCCCGCTGCCGGTGAGGCGGGTGGCGGCTTCGGCGAGGGCCTGCGGCCGAGCCGCTCGACGAGCTCATAGCGGCTTCCGAGCGTGGTGTCCCGCCCCACGGCTCCTCCTTTGTGAACGGTACCTGCCAACCGCATCGCCTACGGGCCCTCCCCCGCCTGGCGAGGGAGGGGCGTGCGGTGGAACGTCCGGTCAGCAGGTCGCCCCCGGCCGTACGGGCTTGAGGTCGACGAGGTAGCCGTCCACCGCATCGGTGACGCACCTGTTGCCGCGTCCGTAGGCGGTGTGGCCCAGGCCCTTGTGGGTGAGCAGCATGCCGCCCGGGAGCTGTGCGGCGAGGTTCCGCGCGTTGTCGTACGGGGTCGCAGGGTCACCGGTGGTGCCCACGACCAGGACGGGCGGGAGGCCGTCGGCCTTGACCCGGTGGGGCGTGAGCGGGCCGGACGGCCAGTTCCGGCAGGTGAGTTCGGTGAGCACGTTGGAGGCGCCGTACACACCCGACTCACGGTGGGCACGGTCGAGGACGTCCCAGTACGCCTGGGGGTCCCTGGGGTGCGGTGTGTCGACGCAGTTGACGGCGGTCAGGATTTCGCTGCTGTTGTCACGTGGCGAAGTGGCCGCTGCGCCGTGGTCGGCCGGGGCGTCGGAGGCGGCTGCGTCACCCGGCGCGTCCGTGGCACCCGAGGTGTCCGAGCCGTCGTCCTGGAGGCTCGCGCCGTGGTTCGCGATCGCGGCCAGTTTGGTGCCGTCGCCCTCGCGGGCCGCGCTCAGGGCCTCGGAGAGGTCCTGCCACTGCGCTTCCGGCGTGTACATCGACGCGGTGATGGCGGACTGCAGTGTGGTCTGGTCGACCCGGTCGGTGCCGTCCTTGACCGGCAGGGGGGTGCGGGCTGTTGTCGCGAACAGGTCGGCTATGAGCGTGCGGACCCCGTCCGGGGTGTCCGCGGGGCAGGAATCCCCCACCACCTGGGCGCACTTGTCGGCGTAGTCGTCGACCGCCTTGCGGAAGGCCCTGCCGCTGCTCAGGGCCTGCTGGGCCCAGTTCTGCGAGGGGTCGACGGCGCCGTCGAGCACCAGCGCGCGCACTCGGTGGGGGAACTGCTCGGCGTAGATGGTCCCCAGATAGGTGCCGTAGGACCAGCCGAGGTAGGTGAGTTGGTCGTCGCCGAGCGCGGCGCGCAGCACGTCCATGTCGCGGGCCGCGTCCAGGGTGCCTATGTGCGGCAGGATCTCGTCGCTGCGCGCCCGGCACTGCGCCGCGGTGCGGTCGGCGTCCGCGAGCGCGGCCCGGCGCTCGGCGTCGGTGCGCGGATACAGCGGTTGTGGTGCGTCGGTGCCGGACTCGCTCTGCCCGGCCTGGTCTGCCGTGTGAGCCTGGTCTGCCGTGTGAGCCTGGTCTGTCGCGTCGTCCGGGGCGGTGCAGTCCAGGGCGGGTTTGCTGCCGGCGACGCCGCGCGGGTCGAATCCGACGATGTCGAAGCGTGCCCTGGCCGCTTTGCCGAAGGAGGCCACACCGTCCGACTTCAGTGTGGCCACTCCGGAGGCGCCCGGGCCGCCCGGGTCGAGGACCAGCGATCCGATCCGTCGGCCCGGGTCCGTGGCGGCGGACTTGATCACGGGGAGGATGAAGGTCCTCCCGTTGTGGGGGTGCGCGTAGTCCATGGGGACGGTCAGCGTGGCGCACTGCAGCTTCCCGCAGTGGCTCCAGGTGAGTTTCTGCTGGTAGAAGGCGCGCAACGCCGGCTGTCCGGCAGGCTCTGCGGTGGCGTGTGATGCTCGCGTGCCTGGCGAGTCCGGGGAGCAGCCGACGAGCTGGACGGCGCCCAGCGCGGTCAGGGCCAGGACGAGGGCACCGCGCCGCCGGGGTGTACGGCGTGCCCGTGCACCCGGGGTGTCGGGGGTGCGGCCGACGGACCGCACGGCCGACGCGATCGTGGGGCGGTCCGCGGGCGCGGCCCGGCCCTCCTGCCTGCCCGGGTTCCTGCTGCTCCAGGGAAATCGCTGCACTTTTCCGTTCCGTCCCTCGTCGACCACCTGATACGTCGCTGCAGCATCGCCAAGGCACCATGAGGATTTGATGAGGGAGCGGTTACCCTTGGCCGCCGTGCGCGTACTGGTGATCGAGGACAACGACGACCTGCGGTTCAGCGTGGCCGCGGCCCTGCGCGGCGACGGGCTTGCCGTCGACGAGGCGGCGGACCTGCCCGCCGCGGACGAGGCGCTGTTCATCACCGCGTACGACTGCGCCGTCTTCGACCGGATGCTCCCTTCCGGCGACGCCCTCGACTACGTGCAGAACCTGCGCCGGACCGGACGCACCGTGCCGGTGCTGTTCCTCACGGCCCGCGACCGCGTCATGGACCGGGTCGAGGGGTTCGCCGCGGGGGGCGACGACTACCTGGTGAAGCCGTTCGCCGCACCCGAGTTGGTGGCCCGGGTACGCAGCCTGTGCCGCCGGGCCGGGAGCACCAGACCGCCCCTACACCGCGTCGCGGACCTGGAGATCGACACCGCTCGTCGACAGGTGCGCCGGGGCGGCGTGCTGCTCTGGCTGACCGGCAAGGAGTTCGCGCTGCTGGAAGTGCTGGCGACCCGTACGGACCAGGCGGTGTCCCGCGCCGAACTGATCGAGAAATGCTGGGACGAGATGGCCGAACCCAGCTCCAACGTCGTCGACGTCGTCGTCTCCCAGCTGCGCCGCAAGCTCGGCGACCCACCGCTGCTCCACACCGTCCGCGGTGTCGGCTACCGACTGGCTCGTGGTGAGGCCGGGCGATGAAAGCCGTTCCGTTCCGGGCCCGGCCGGCTTCCCGCCGGACCGCGACCACGGCCGCGGCGCGGCGGGCCCGCAGACTGCGGTGGCGGCTGACCGCGCTGTTCGCCCTCACCAGCGCGGTCGGCCTGATCGGCCTGGCGGCCTTCGCCCTCCACAGCGACGACGTCGCCACCCGCCACCAGACCGACAACAACCTGAAGTTGCAGACCGCCGAGGCCATGACCGGGCTCGACTACGACGAAGGCGGCCACCTCGACGTCGGCGGCATGCTCGACTTCACGGAGACCGACTGCCCGCCACTGACCGTGTTCTCGGCGCACGCCGGCGACCTCAAGGTCGTCCACACACCGCACCGGCCCTGCGTCCGGGCCCGGATGACCGATGTCCGCGCCATAGCCGCCCTCGCGGTACAGCGAGGCGACACGGCCCTGACGAACGCACACGCCGAGAACGGCCACCCGCTCCGGCTCCTGGCCACGCCCTTCACCGGGCCCGACGGCGAGCCCATGGGCGGCGCGATCGTCACGGCCGCCGATACCGCCGCCGACCAGAAGTCCCACCGCGAGCTGACGCTCCTGCTCGCCGCCGGCTGCACGGTGCTGCTCTCCCTGTCCGCCGTCGCGGGCCACCTGATCTCCGGCCGGGCCATCCGCCCCGCCCTGAACGCACTGCAGCAGCAGGAAGCCTTCCTCGCCGACGCCGCCCACGACCTGCGCACCCCCGCCGCGTCGCTGCGCCTCCTCGCCGAAACCGTCCTGCGCGACGACACCTCACGCACCGCCGCGCTGGAACGCACCGTGCGCCTGGCCACCCGCATGGGCGACCTCATCGACGGCCTGCTCACCCGCGCCCGCCTCACCGCCGGCGTCGCCACCCTCGCCCGCGAACCACTGCGCCTCGACCAGCTCGTCGAAGCCGTCGTCGACGAGACCCCCACCGACGGACACCGGATCACCGTCGAGGCCGAACCGGTCGTCGTCGACGCCGACCCGGACCTGCTGCGCCGGGCCGTCACCAACCTGTTCACCAACGCGCTCACGCACGGGCACGCGGCGGGCCGGCCCG
>NZ_JBNHIN010000009.1:69249-72908 GCF_050054615.1 Streptomyces sp. YGL11-2 | reverse complement strand
CCTCCCCCCCGCGATCGCACTCGGCGTCTCGTCCGACGGCGTCCTCACCATCGACGACGCGGGCCCCGGAATACCGCCCGACCTGGCCGGTTCGCTCTTCGACCGCTTCCACAGCGGCTCCGGCTCCACCGGCCTCGGGCTGTCCATCGCCGCCTGGGTCGCCCAGGCCCACGGCGGCACGCTCACCGCGACCGGCAGCCCCCTCGGCGGCGCCCGCTTCACCCTCCGGCTGCCCACGCACAGCGGGTAGCGCCCCACGCCCGATGTCCATCGCCCGTCATCGGCACGACCTCGGAGGCGGTCGCACCAGCCGGACGGGGCGCGGGGCATGTCGACCGTGACGAGACCCTCGTCTTCAGCTGGTGGCGTTCACCCGCCCAGGAGGTGGCCGGCGCCTCGATGTCCCCACCGATGTAGTCGGCGACCGACCGGCCATCGAGGGCGGCGGTCAGATCTCCGCCACGGCTTGGCGGCAGTTGGATGCCGGGAACGGTGAGTGCCGCCGGGGCGCGCTCCCGCTACCGTCCGTGTGCCGGTGAGTGCGCTGCGGGAGGCGCGGATGCGCGTGGCCAGGTCAGACGGCCTGGTTGCGGTGTCGTCACAGGTCTGCGCTGATGCGCCGTCCCGATGCGGACGTGGTGGGCCGTGTTGTCGCCCGTCGACGCCCCAACAACCGCTGTACGCCCCAGGGATGCGCGGAGTATCGTCGGTTATGTCCGGATGCGCGACCCGCATCCCGGGCGGGACGCGCAGAGACCCGCACCAGAGTCACGTTCAAGACCGCCGGCACGTTCAGCTACGGCTGCGCCATCCACCCGTTCATGCACGGCACGGTCGTAGTGAAGTGAAGCGGTGCGGAGTGACGTGAACTGAGGTGAAGTGAGGTGAGACGTGGCGGCCGGCCCGCTGCGAACAGAGAGTGTTGGCTGCTGGTGACGCTGCTGCCGCGGGATGGAGATGTGGTTGCTACGGCTGCTCACGGCGGCTGGGCTGGCCGTCGACGCGTACGTGCATGTCGCACTGGCGGGTGCTTACGACCCGGTAGGTGCCGGTATCAGCGAGGGGACGCTGTTCCGCGCCCAGGCAGCGGCGGCGGCGCTGGCGGCTGTCCTGGTCCTGGCGAGCGGGAGAAGCCGCTGGGTATGGGCGTTCGCCTTTCTGGTCGCGGCGTCGGCGGTCGGCGCGGTGCTGCTGTACCGGTACGTGGACGTGGGCACGCTGGGTCCGCTGCCCAATATGCATGAGCCTGTGTGGTATCCGAAGAAGACGGTTTCGGCCGTGGCGGAGGCGGTGGCGACGCTGGGCGCGGCGGTCGGTTTCGTCACCGTCAACCGTCACCCCACGCCCAGCAGTCGGGCGTGAGGGAACGGGAGGAAAGGTGACGGGATTCGCGGGTTCGCGTCCGGCCGATCCGTAGTCGGGGTACGGGAATTCGGGATCCGGACATCGCGGTACGGGATCTGGCCAGTGTCGGATCCCGTGGACTACGGCTGAGGGCCACGGGTAGCTTGGCGGGACGTCGTTCGACTGGATCACCGGCACAGGGAGACCCATTGGAACGAAAGGCGCGCTTCCCTGAATCGACCCCGGGAACCGGGGGGTTGGTCGTGCTGCGCCGTGCGGGCCGGACCGGCACGGCGGCGCCCTCGCCGGCCGCGGATACCGCGTCATCGCTTCTCCCTGGGCAGCCGCCTTTCGTGTCCGGACCCGGCCGCCCGGCTTTCGTACGGAACCACGTCCACCTGCCCGGGCGATATCCCGCCGCATTCACGGACGCGGACTCGCCGTGAAATCCCGCACGGAGCGGATGTTCAACGGACGGCTCCCGCCGGCGGGTCGGGAGAAGTGGGTGGCGGAGACGGCGCGGGCCGCCCGGTACGGAATTCCGTCAGCCGTCGTCCGGGAACGCGAAAAACCGTCATAGGCACGCTCTGTCTTCCTCGTTACGACCGGAGGCGTACGTGATAGTTCTCGGTTTGGTGGGCCGCCCCGACGTGCCGCAGTGCCACGATGCCGCGGCGTGTCTCGTCATCGACGGCAAGGTGGTCGGGGCGCTGGAGCAGGAGAGGATCAGCCGCCGCCGGCATGCGAAGGGCGAGGGTCCGGAGGGCGCGGTCAGGGCCCTGCTCGACGCCCACGGCGTCCACCCCTCGGAGGTCCAGGCCATCGGCTACGCATGGGCCGACGCACCGCGGGGGGCGCTGACGCCGGAGACCGACATCCCCTGCGGGGTGCACGTCAGCGACCGGCTGACGGACATCATCCTGCCCGGTCTGGCCGGTGAACTCGGCACGCGGGACATCATCTTCTTCGACCACCACCTCTGTCACGCGGCGCAGGCGTACTACCTCAACCCGTGCCGGACGGCCGACGTCCTGGTGGCCGACGGGTGGGGCGGGGACGGGTCGACCTCGCTGTTCCATGTGCACGACGGCCGGTTCCGGCTGCTGGAGCGGTACGACCGGTGCTGGTCGCTCGGCGTGTTCTACGGGGCCGCGTCGGCGTACGCCAACCTCGGCTGGTGGGGCGCGGGCAAGCTGATGGGGCTCAGCTCCTACGGGCGCACCAGCGACCTGCAGTTCATGACGTTCGACCCCTCGGACGCCTCGTTCCGCCTCGACCGCCGGCTGAAGGGCGCGCTGGCGACGGCCCGTGACTGGGAACGCCTCGGAGACCAGTGGCTGGAGACCTTCGAGGCGGGCTGCTTCCCGCACACGGACTCCTCGGCGAACGCCTTCGACTACGCGCCGTTCGCCGCCGATGTGCAGCTCACGGTCGAGGAACTCGGCCTGGGCCTGGCCCGGAGGCTGCGCCGGCTGTCCGGTGAGGAGACGCTCCTGCTGTCCGGCGGCGTCGCGCTCAACGCGCATATGAACCGCCGGCTGGCCCGCGAGAGCGGGTACGCGCGGGTGTCCGGCACCGTCGCCCCCAACGACGGCGGAACGGTCTTCGGCGCGGCGATGCTGGCCGAGGCCCTGCTGGGGAAGGCGCCCGAGCCGCTGTCCGCCGACGCGGAGCCGCCGATCTTCTTCGGCCCGGAGGTGTCCACGAAGGCGATCGAGGAGGCGCTGGCCCGGAGCGGCGCGACGGCGCAGGCGCGGGAGCCGGCGGCCCTGCGGGCGGAGGTCGCCAGGGCCGTCGACCGCGGGCAGGTGGTGGCCTGGTTCGACGGCCGCAACGAGTTCGGCCCGCGGGCGCTGGGGGCCCGCAGCCTGCTCGCGTCGCCCCGCGACCGGGCCACGCTCGACCGGCTGAACCGTGTGAAGAGCCGTCAGCCCTGGCGCCCGGCCGCGCTGTCGCTCACCGGGCAGGGCTTCGAACTGCTGGGCATGGAGCCGCCGGTGAGCGGTCTGAGCGACTACATGCTCTGCACCCACCGCGTCGGCGAGGAGGGCGTCGCCCGGGCGGTGGCCGGCGTCCATGTCGACCACACGACGCGGGCGCAGTACGTCCCGGACTCCGGCGACGGCTTCGGCGCCCTGCTCGGCGCGGTCGGCGAGGAGACCGGGCTCCCCGCGGTCATCAACACCTCGCTCAACACCAAGGGGGAGCCCATGGCACTCGGCCCGGACCAGGCCCTCGGCCTGATGGCCGGGTGTGCGGACGTCGACCTGCTGGTGATGCCGCCGTACGTGGTACGGCGCACCTGAGGCCCCCGG
>NZ_JBNHIN010000009.1:52791-69121 GCF_050054615.1 Streptomyces sp. YGL11-2 | reverse complement strand
GCCGCCCGGCTCTCCCCGGCGGCCGCCGCCGTGCGCGGCCGGTACGTACGGCATACACGGTGGTGTGGGCGGTGCGGTGCGGTGCGGGAACAGAGTCGACGAGGCGTAGGGAGGCGGGCGATGCTGCTGGTGCCGGGCGCTGCCGAGGCGCGGCGCTGGGAGGCGGCGGCGGCCGCGGTGCTCCGCCGGGCGTGGGGGCTGCGGGCCTCGCCGGTCGCGGCGACCACGGGCTGGAACCACACCTGGCGGGCCGACGGCTTCTGGCTCACCTGCCGTCCGGCGGCGGAAGGGGCCGCGTTCCGCCGGGAGACCGAGCTGTTCGGGCGGCTCAACGACCGTGCCCCGGTGTCCGGGGTGCGGGCGCCGGTCGCCGTTCCCACGTCGTCGGGTGGTCTGTGCGCGCAGGCGCGGGGCCACGTGTGGCGGCTGACGCAGGAGCTCCCCGGCGAGACGCCCTCCGGATTCCACCAGGCCGACTACCCGCGGGCCGGCGAGGGCCTGGCCAGGCTCCACGGCTTCCTGGCCGGGCTGGGCCCGCGCACCGCCGTGCAGACCCGGGGTCCGGTCGACATCGCCGCCGCACAGGTCGCCCGCGGCGTCCCCCGGCCCGCGGACCTACGGGATCTGGCGGATGTGGCGGATCTGGCGGCGGCGGACCGGGCCCGGCTGGCCCTCGGCCTGCGGGCCGTCGCGGACGGCCTGGCGGGCGTGCGGGCGGCGCCGCGGCAGCTGCTGCACGGCGATCCGGGACTGCCGAACCTCCGGGTGGATCCGGCCAGTCGGGAGCTGGTCGCCGTCCTGGACCTGGAGGCGGCATCCGTGGGGCCCGTGGAACACGACCTGGGATGCATCGGCCTGTCCGCGTTCTCGCACCGCGAGGACGACGGCATCGACGGCGTCGCGGCGCTGGCGTCCGCGGTGGCCGCCTACCGCCGCGGCACCGGACGCACCGTGGACGAGCGGGCCGTCTACGTCCTCATGCTGGCGAACGAGATCCGGCTGCTCCGGGAGCTGCTGCGGGGAACGCGGCCGGGGAAGAACCTGCACAGCGTCGTCCAGTGGCAGTTCGGCCGCTACCGGAAGGTCTTCGATGCCTGGTCGCGGCTCCGATTCCAGGGAGAACGCGCATGCCTGACGTGACGGTCGTCATCCCGCTGTACGGAACGCACGAGGGCCGGGGCAGCCTTCTCGCGGTCACCGCGGCCTGGCTGGCCCAGGACGTGCCGTGCGAGGTCGTCGTGGCCACCGCGGGCGAGATCCCCGTCGCGGTCGCCGAGGATCGCGACGCGCACCGCAGGGTACGCGTGGTGCAGGCCGACGCGGCCCTCCGGGCGCCGGGGCTGCTGCGCAACGCCGGTGCCGAGCAGGCCCGTTCGCCCATGCTCTACCTCTCCGACGCCGATATCGCTCCGCTGGGCCGCGACTATCTGCGCCGGGCGCTGCGGCCGGCGGCGGCCGGCCGGGCCTTCGCCCAGCCGTGGATGCACCGGCTGCTGGGCGGCCTGCCGGAACCGGGCCCGCACGGACCGGTGGACCACCGGCTCGACGGCAGGGACCCGTTCTGCTTCGTGACGGCCGGTCGCGACGGGTCGCTGCGGACGTGCGACGGCGAACGGATCGTCTGGGAGGAGCGGTCCTACATCACGCGGCGGTACCCGACCCCGATGGTCTTCCCGCCGACCGCCGGGCGGGACCCGGACCTGGAAGACGAGTACCAGTGGCGGGCGCCCTACCACTGGGGCGGGCTGCTGCTCGCCCGGCGCACCTTCCTGGAGGTGGGCGGCTACTGCCCGCGGTACTTCGGCTGGGGCAGAGAGGACGACGATCTGCTCATGAAGGCCGAAGCGCGCGGCGGCGTCGTGCGCGGATGGCGCGCCGAGCCCTCCCTCGCCTGCCTCCACTTCGAGCACCCGCTGTCGTACGGCAAGGAGCCGTCGCCGGAGTGGCGGGCGAACGACGCCCTCTACGCCCGGCGGGCCGCGGCGGGCGCGGACGCCATGATCGAGGAGGATCTGACGGCCCCGCGGGATCACGGCCGAGAGGTGGTGTGACCGGCCGGTGCGGGCGCCGCCAGGGTGCGGCCGGCCCGCACCCCCGTCCAGGCGTACTCCGTCAGCAGCCGCGACCGGTCCGCCGTGACGCTCTGCCGGTCGGCCGGCGGCAGGCCGCCCACGCCGATGGTGGACACCGCCGTGTCCCTGATGCGCTCGCCGAGCCCGCCGAGCGGATCCTGCCCGGTGGGTGGGGCGAACCGCGGTGCCAGGCAGGCGGCACGCCACCCCAACAGGAGGCAGTGGATCCACAGTTCGTCCGCGTACGGAGCGCCGAAGTGCCGCGCCACGGCCGCGGCGGCATCCGCCGGACGGTGGCCGTGGACCAGCTCCCGCAGCTGTTCTGGGTCGAGACCGGTGGCGGGTAGGGCGTCGCGCCACAGGGAGTGGCCGCGGGTGCCGAGGGCGCCGTCCGGTCCCTCCACCCTCAGGTGCGCCGCACCGCGCCGCAGGTACGGCAGGCAGTCCACGCATTCCAGGACACGCCCCGAGCCGAGCAGGTCCCCGGACCCGGCGGCGTCCACCAGGCACGCCGAGCGCCGCACACCGTGCCACGCATGGCCGGAGATGCTGTCGGTGTCGAGGTGCTCCACGATGTTGGGCACCGCCATCAGGCCCATCCGCCCCTCCTTGCGCAGGAGTTCGGAGAGGATCTCGTCGTCGTGGACTACCGCGCTTCCGCGGGCGTACCGGTGGAATGCCTCGGCCTGCGCGGCCGGCAGGCAGACGGCCTGTGTGGGGGTGAACTCCTCCGGGACCCCGCGGACCCAGGCGGCCCCGGCCAGGGCGGCCAGCCGGACCGCCGCGCCGTTGCGCGAGTTCCAGTGCGTGTAGAAGGCGAGGGCCTCGGTGGGGTGCCTCGCCACCGCACGGGCCACCTGGGACAGCAGTCCCTCCGACGCGCTCACGTCGTCCTGGACCACCAGATGGTGCGAGGCGCCGGGGCCGACCGCCTGCCACGCGCGCACGGCCGTACGCAGCGCCGAGGGCGCCGCATCCGGCGAGGGGTCCACCACCACTGCGTCGAGGCCGAGTCGGCGCGCCAGCCCCTCGGCGCGCTCCCTGCGCCGCGGGTGTGTCATCACCGCTGAACTGACATGCACGGCTGAGCTGACTTGCATGGTCGCCATATGTCTGGACGTCCTTTGTTCGCCGACGGGTGCACCAGCAGAAACACGGGAAGCGACGAGAGGAACAGGCGGGGCCGGAGGGCGAGTTGGGCTGGACGAGTTTGGGCTACGGGAAAGCTAACGTCCGCCGCACGGCCCGGCCAGAGGGCAATCGGGTCAGCCCCGCCCTTGGGGACGGTCACCCACGGCTTCCCGGTGCCCGGCCGGGACCGCCGCCCGGCCGTGCACCGAGGTCCCGGGCGGGCCTGCCGGCTGAGGCCCTCGGGTCGGGGCGGTCCGGCTGATTCTCTACGGGCGGGCCTGACCCTGGCCCGTTCGCGGACGGGTGGGATCGGTGGGGTTGGTGGTGTTGGTGTTGGTGGGGATTGTGTTGGTGGGGTTGGTGGGAGCGGCCGGGTGCGGGGGCGTTGACGACGGGGGGCCGTAGTCGTCGAGCGTGATGTCGGCGGAGATCTCGTGGCCCTGTCCCAGCATGGCGGCGAGGGCGGCCGGGTCGTTGAGGGCGGCGTTGCGGGCGTCCATCGCCTCCTGGGTGGGCGGGGCCAGGAACTCGCCGACCCCTCGGCCGCCTTCCTGGCATCGCGTCACATACGGCCGCAGCTTCTGCTCGTAGCGGGCGAAGGCTGTCCGGTGGTCGCCGTTGGCCGCGGCCAGTTCGCCGGCGAGGACATAGGCGCCGACGATCGCCGATCCGGTGCCCATGCCGCCGACCGTGGCACCGTAGGCCGCGTCGCCGAGGAGGGCTATCCGGCCGGTCGACCAACTCGGCACATCGACGCGGCTGATGGCGTCGAAGTAGATGTCGTCGGCATCCCGGACGGTCCCGATCAGCTCCGGGGTCCGCCAGCCCGCTCCCTTGTACGCCCGGACGATCGCCTCCTTCTGGGACCGCGGGTCGCGCCGGTCGTAGCTCAGTCCGTCGGAAGCGAAGACGCAGAAGGTCTCGCCTCGGTAGTCCGGTTCGTCGGCGCGGCGGGGCAGGCGGCCCACGGTCACCAGCCGGCCCGGTTCGCCGTAGCCCACCGGGCGGGCGGCGAGGTCCGGGGCGGCGCCCGGGGGCAGGTCCCAGCCGGCGACGTGGTAGCCGAGGTGGCTGACGAATTCCCCTTCGGGGCCGAAGGCGAGCCGGCGCACGGTGGAGTGCAGGCCGTCGGCACCGATGACGAGGTCGAAGGTGCGGGGGGCGCCGTGCTCGAAGGTGACGTGGACGCCGTCGGCGGTTTCGGTGAGGGAGCGGATGGAGTTGCCGAAGAGGTAGGCGGTGGTGCCGGGGGTGCCGGTGTCCCCGGGGGCCTCGGGGGTGGCTTCGCGGGTGGGGCGGGAGTGCGCGTAGAGGATGCGGGAGAGTTCGGAGCGGAGGATCTCCACCTCGCCGCCGGCGAACTCCGCGGGCATCGCGGCCAGTTGGCGCCCTTGGTCGTCGATGAAGGCCATGGGGCTGCCGCCGGTGCGGCGCTGCTTGATCTTGTCGAGGACGCCCATCCGCTCCAGCACCGCCAGATGTGCGGCACCCCGGAAGTCCACCGCGAAGCCGCCGCCCCGGAGGGCGGGGGCCAGCTCGATCATGGTGGGGCAGTAGCCGCACCGGGCGAGCCAGTAGGCGAGAGCCGGGCCGGCGACGCTGGCGCCGGAGATCAGCACCGTGGGCGCGGCCCCGCTGCCGGCCGTGCCGGCCGTGCCGGCCACGGTTGTTGCTTCGTACGTCATTGGTGCTCCCCCGTCGGGTCGGTCCGTCATGGCGACACAACAACTGTATCCACCGGACACAGATATGTATACCCCAGGACGCAGTTTTAGGATTCGAGGGTGGCTGGAGACGAGAAGAGCAGTGCGTTCGGGGAGCAGGCGGGCAGCGTCGAGCTGCTGTGGGGCGGCCGGGAGCGGCCGAGCCGCGGCCCCAAGCCGACCCTGAGCCTGGAGCAGATCACGCGGGCGGCCATCGCGCTGGCCGATATCGGTGGACTCGGCGCGGTGTCCATGCAACGGGTCGCGGCGGAGCTGGACTTCACCAAGATGTCCCTGTACCGGTACGTGCCGGGCAAGACGGAGCTGGTCGCGCTCATGATCGACATGGCGATGGGAGAACCGCCCCGGCCGGTGGCCGCCGCGGCCGGCGACTGGCGGGGGGCGCTGCGGGAGTGGGCGAAGGCGCTTGCCGCGGTCTTCCACCGGCACCCGTGGCTGCTGACCGCCGCCGTCGGCCCGCGCGTCATGGGGCCCAACGAGCTGGGCTGGACGGAGACCGCGCTGACCGCCCTCACCGAGAGCGGGCTGACCGGGGGTGAGCAGCTGGACGCCGTGGTGCTGGTGAGCGGGCACATCCGGAACATCGCCCAGGTGTCGGCCTCGATGGGCCTGGGCAGCGCCCGGGCGAAGGAGCCGGAGGCCGTGATGAGCGCGGCGCTCAACGAGTTGCTCGTCGGGCGGTCGGAGCGGTTCCCGGCGGTGGCGGCGGCCGTGGCGGCCACGGCGGCCGACGAATCCCGCGATCAGGCGTGGGAGTTCGGGCTGGAGCGGATCCTGGACGGGCTGGCGGCGTACACGCCCCGAGGCGGCGGGACGGCAGGGGCCGAGTAGGGCGCGCCCGCCGCGCGCCCACCGGGCCCGGGCCCGGCCCCGCAGGTCGGAAGGGACCAAGCGCCGGCCGCCCCGCTACCGCCGGCAACCGGCGTGCGGCGCCGCCCTCCCGGGCGTACGCCGGGTCGCGCCCGCTACAGCCGCACCGTCTTGCGGGGCTGGCCCTTCGCGCCCGTCAGGAGGCCGTGCAGGGCGGCGAATTCGTCGACGCACTTGGCGGTGCCGTTGACCACGCAGTCCAGGGGCGCGTCGGCGACCACCACCGGCACGCCCGTTTCCAGGCGGAGGCGGCGGTCGAGGCCGCGCAGGAGCGCGCCGCCGCCGGTGAGGGCGATGCCGCGTTCGATGATGTCGCCGGAGAGCTCCGGCGGGCATTCGTCGAGGGTGCGGTGGACGGCGCGGACGATGGCGTCGACCGGTTCGGCCAGGGCGCCGCGGATCTCCTCGGCGGTGATCTCCTGGATGCGGGGCAGGCCGCTGAGGTGGTCGCGCCCGCGGACCGTGTAGGAGGTGGGGCGGTCCGATGCGGCGTCCGGACCGTCGGCGTCCGCGGCGTCCTCCGGGTACGCAGCGGCGGCCTCGGCGTGGCCGTCCGCCGGCGTCCAGGCCGCGGAGCCGATGGCGATCTTGATGTCCTCGGCGGTGCGCTCTCCGATGGCCAGGCCGTGTTCCTTCTTGATGTAGGTGGAGATGGCGGCGTCCAGCGCGTCCCCGGCGACCCGTACGGACTGGGCGGTGACCAGGCCGCCCATGGAGACGACGGCGACCTCCGTGGTGCCGCCGCCGATGTCGACCACCATGCAGCCGACGGGCTCGTCAACCGGGAGGCCCGCGCCGATCGCGGCGGCCATCGGCTCCTCTATGAGGTGGACTTCGCGGGCGCCGGCGCCGCGCGCGGAGTCGATGACCGCGCGCCGTTCGACGCCCGTGATGCCGGAGGGGACGCAGATGACGACCCGGGGCCGGGAGAAGCGGCGGCTGGGCAGGGCCTTCTTCATCAGGGCACGCAGCATCCGCTCGGCGGCGTCGAAGTCCGCGATGACGCCCTCCCGCAGGGGGCGCATCGCGGTGATCCCGGAGGGCGTGCGGCCGATGGTGCGTTTGGCCTCGGAGCCGACGGCGATGACCTCGCCGGTGGCGTTGACGGCCACCACGGACGGTTCGTTCAGCACCACGCCCTTGCCGCGGGCGTAGACGAGGGTGTTGGCGGTGCCGAGGTCGATGCCTATGTCGTACGTACCGGACGAAGTGCTGGACGCCATGGGGAGTTCGCTTGCTCTCTCTCGGGAGGACATTGCGCAGCAGAGAGCGTCATTGGCCTACCAATGACGCTAATTGCGGGCAATTATCTAGACTACTGGGGACGGTGAATGGTTCCTGCAGGGACGTGGGGAAGCTGTCGCGGCGGGTCAGCGCGGGCCGCCGCCGGGGGCCGCGCGGGCCGTGCCGTGCCGGCCGCCGGAGCCACCGGAGCCGGTGGAAAGCGCCTCGGCGAGGTCGTCGAGGGCGTCCAGCAGCAGCTCCGCGGCGCGTACGGCGACGCCTTCGTGGCCGCCCTCGGCGTTCCACCGCTCCCAGGCGGCGTGCGGTCCGCTCCAGTCGAGCGGTGTGCCGTCGCGTACCGCCCGGGCCGCGCCGTCCAGGGAGGGGAGCAGCGCGGCGGCGAACGCGGCGGCGCCGGGCGAGGGTTCGGCGTCCTTGGCCGGGAGGTGGGCCTCCCCGATCATCGTGACCCGGCCCATCGTGGCGAGCGCGGCGCCGGCGGCGTTCGCCGCGCCGAGCGAGAGGCCGCGGTGGCGTACCGGCTCCTTCTCGGCGCGGGCCGCGCTCTCCTCCCAGGAGGCGCGGGCGGCACGGGCGTCCAGGAGGGCCTCGCGGACCTGGCGGGGGCGGCGCTCGGCGGGCCGGCCGTAGCCGTCGAGGACGGCGCGGGCGTAACGGCCGTTGGCCGTCAGCCAGTCGGCGAGGCGGTCGCGGAGCCTGGGGGTCTCCCAGGCCGGGAAGAGGGCGTACGACAGCATCGCGAGCAGTCCGCCGACGAGGGTGAGCACGACGCGTCCCTCGACGGTCTGCTGCCAGCCCTCGCCGATGATGCCGAGGAGGAAGACGACGTAGGCGGCGACGCAGGCCGAGGTCACCGTGAAGCCGGTGCGCATCAGCAGGTACATCAGGAACACGCTGAACACGGCCAGGGCGGCGCTGACGGAGGCGCCGGGGTGGGTGAGCGCCATCAGGGCGCCGCCGACGGCGACGCCGACGAGGGTGCCGGCGAAGCGGGCGAAGCCGCGGGAGTAGGTCTGGGCGAAGTCGGGGCGCATCACCATGACGGAGGTGAGCGGCGCCCAGTAGCCGTGGCCGAACGGGAGGGCGGTGCCCAGCAGATAGCCGGCGGCGGCGACCGCGGCGACCCGCAGAGCGTGCCGGAGGACGTGCGAGGACCAGCGCGCCTCGCGGCGCACGGACCGCAGGGCGACGGGGACGAGCTTGGGGACGCTGGGGCGGAGCAGGTGGCCGCGTTCGGCTTCGGTGGTGGGGCGGGTGGCCTGGACGGGCTCGTCGGTGAGTTCGACGGCGTCGGCCAGGAGGGAGATCAGGCGGTAGGCGGCGCGGCGGGCGGGGCCGTGCAGCATCGGGCCGGTGGCGGGGACTTCGAGGGCGGCCACCGCCTCGGGCGGCAGCCGGACCGGCCTGGCGTACCGGACGGCGTGCGCGACGGCGTCCAGGACGGTGGCGGCGGCGCCCAGCAGTTCGCGGGCGCGGTCGCGTTCGGGTCCTTCCAGGGGGGCGCCGACTACCGGGTCGGCGAGCGAGGCGAGGACCGGGCGGACGCGTTCGGCGAGGCCGCGGGGGCCGTGCAGCTGCACGGGGCGGCGCCTGGCCTGGCGGGGCGTGACGGTGGAGGCGAGCCGGGCGTCCATGAGGGGCGCGGGGTCGAAGGGGGCCACCGGGTCCTGGCGCAGCCGGCGGGCGTAGTCGGCCTCCGCGGCGAGCGCGTCGGCGAGCGCGTCGCGCTGGGTACCCCAGGGGCGTACCGGGAAGGCGACGATGAGGGCGGCCTGGACGAGACCGCCGAAGAAGATGAGGGCGGCGTGCTGGAGGGCGCCCGGGACGGAGGTCGGGAGGGTGACGGTGACCAGCATGATCGCCACGGTCTGGGTGCCGGCCAGCCCGGAGACCGGCCCGATCGCCCAGGCCATGCCGGCCAGCAGCGTCCAGCCGGTGAGCAGCAGGACGAAGGCGACGACGTGGGAGGCGGCCAGGTAGCCGAGGAAGGTGGAGACCGCCAGCGCGCCGGCGACGGCGAGCGCCAGGACCGGGCGGGGCCGCATGCTGCGCTGGAAGGTGACGATGCCCGAGGAGAAGGCTCCGAAGGCGGAGGAGACCGCCAGTTCCGGGCTGCCGCGCCACAGGCACAGGCCGATGACGAGGGCCACGCCGGCGGCGCCGCGGACCGCGATCAGCGGGGTCAGTTTGGCGCGCTCGACGGCCAGCCCGGAGCGGGCGGCTTCCTTCAGCGCACGCGACCAGGTCATGGCGTCGAGGATACGGTCCGGGACATGGGGTGACGGGGTGTCCGGCCGGGGTCTTTTCCACCCGGTCGGCGGAGCGCGAGGGGGTGAGCGGCGGCGCATACGGGTGCCCAGGGTGCACGCTGGAGGGCGCGCGGGGACCGATTTCGGGGTCGGCGTTGCGCTCCCACCTGGAAAATCACGGTAAACCCGATCTCAGCTGAGCGTAAACACCACAGGTCAGAGGCGGGTACCGGGATTCGGGCGAGGAAGGTGCGCAAGCTGACACGCCGAAGGGGAAACCTGTTCCCGCCCCGACCCCTCTTGCTGGCCGGTCGGGACATCTCCCGGCCCGTCCGCCAAGGAGAAGGCCCCGTGCGTAAATCCCTTTTCAAGCCGGTGATCGCGTTGATCGCCCTGACCGTACTCGGAACGACGGCAGGCTGCGGCTCGAGCGACGACTCCCAGAACCAGCCCGTCCGGTTTGGCGGGCCGAAGCCGGGCGCTGCCATGCAGACCGAGCCGTCGAGCAAGGGGATCGTGCAGCAGCCGACCCACCCCATCAACTTCCAGGAGACGAGCAAGGTCGGCGGGGCGGGCGACAACACTCCCATAGCCGTGACCACCTACCACGGCAAGAAGTCTGGTTTCACCGGAAAGGTGTGGGTCTGGGCGCCGCCGGAGTACTACGACAAGAAGAACGCGAACAAGGGCTTCCCGGTCATGGAGGCCCTGCCCGGAGCCTACGGCTACCCGGTGAACTACTGGATCGGCTCCGACCTCAAGCTGGAGGAGAGCCTGGCCTCCTGGTCCAAGGCCGGCAAGAGCCTCCCGTTCATCGTCGTGATGCCGGTGCTCAACCCGAACGACAAGCAGTACTACGACGGCAGTGACATCCCCGGCCAGCCGAAGATCGGCACCTGGCTCAGCAAGGACGTTCCCGAGCTCGTCCGGGAGAACTTCCGCACCCTCAAGACCCGCGACGCCTGGTGCATCATGGGCTCCTCGTCGGGTGGCTTCTCGGCGCTGAAGAACGTGCTCCAGAACCCCAACGACTTCAAGGTCGCGATCCCCAACGGCCCGGACATCGTCCCGGACTCCCCGCTGTGGAGGGGCCACGCCACGGCCGAGCGCGAGAACAACCCCGAGGTGCTGGCCCACCGGCTGATCGCCCGCGGCGGGCCCGACGTCTACCTCGCCTTCCAGGACGGCTCCAAGGAGAACACCATCCTGCCGAAGGTCCGCAAGTTCATCGCGCAGTACGGCCACGGCCCGGTGAAGACGCGCTTCCAGATCGTGCCGAACGGCACGCACAGCGGCGCGACCTACGTCCAGGGCCTGGGCATGGGCACGATGCAGTGGGTGAGCGCGCACATGCAGGGGCCGACCTCCTAGCACGGCGGCCTGCCGCGGGGCGGCCACGGCGACCGGGACCGGTCGCCGTGGCCGCCCCTTTCGCATGCGGCGGGCGCCCGCCCGTGCGGTGCGCCGCGGGCTCACGGCGCGCAGTCGACGTCCTGGAGCGTGATCGGGCGGGAGTCCAGGCCCACGTAGGCGGTGAAGGCCGCGCGGCGCCCGCCGTCCCAGTGGGTGGTGACGGTCGCCCACCCCACGCCCGCGGACCGGGCCGTGACCACCCTCCCCACGGAGATCGCCCGCGGGGTGTTCTGGGCGCAGAGCAGCAGGTCGTAGCCCTCGGTGTGGGCGGCGCGGTCCCTGAGGTGGTCGGAGACCTGGTGCGCGCGCTGGTACGGGCCGGGGCCGTGGTGGCCGTAGAAGGCGGTGAGGAAGCGGTGGATCTCGGCGGCGGTGTGGCGGCCGCCGGGGGCGCTGCGGACGGTGGCCGCGGCGGACGGTGCGGATGCGGATGCGGATGCGGATGCGGCGAGGGTCAGGCCGAGGGCCGCGGCACAGGCGGCTGCGGCGGCGGTGCGGCGCGAAGCGGTACGGAACACGGTAGGTCCCCCATTTCCGGCGTGTGCCTCCGTAGACAACCGATCCCGGCGCAGGGTTGCACCGCCGGGCAAACAGGACATCCGTTCGCCGCTTCGGCCCCGGCCCCGGCCCCGGCCCCGGGGTGAACGGCGACGCACCCCGGATCCCCGGCTACGACACCACGTCCTTACGCGCGAAGCCCCGGAACGCCAGCGCCAGCAGCACCAGCGCGTACGCCACCGACACCGACGCGCCCTGGATCATCCCGGACCACTCCAGCTGCGGCTGGAGGGCGTCCGCCCAGGCGAACTGCCAGTGGGCGGGCAGCACATCGCGCCAGCCGCCCAGCGCGGTGACCTGGTCGAGGACGTTGCCGACGATGGTCAGCCCGACGGCGCCGCCGACCGCGCCCAGCGGCGCGTCGGTCACCGTCGACAGCCAGAACGCCAGTGCCGCGGTGACCAGTTGGCTGACGAAGACATAGCCGACCACCACCGCCAGCCGCCCCACCGCGTCCCCCGCGGGCAGCTCGCCGCCGGCCGGCAGCCGCAGCGGCCCCCAGCCGTACGCGGCGGTGCCCACCCCGAGCGCCACCAGCGGCAGCAGCAGCATCGCGGCGGCGCTGAACACCAGACCCACCGTCAGCTTGCTCAGCAGCAGCCGGGCCCGCGGGACGGGCGCGGCCAGCAGATAGCGCAGCGAGGACCAGCTCGCCTCCGAGGCGACGGTGTCCCCGCAGAACAGCGCGACCGGCACGACCAGCAGGAAGCCCACGGAGACGAACAGCGCGGTGGCCGTGAAGTTGCCGCCGGAGGCGGTGGCGGTGTCCATCAGGCTGATCCGCCCGGTGTTCCGGCCGGCCGGGTCGCCGCCGATCGCGAACGCGGTGACCAGGACGAACGGCAGCAGCGCCAGGATCGCGGCCATCACCAGGGTGCGGCGCCGCCTCAGCTGGCGCCGCGCCTCCACGCGCAGCGGGAGGGTGTGCCGCGCGCGGTAGCCGGGCGCCCCGGCCACGGGGGTCGCGGTCATCGTCCGTCACCTCCGATCAGTGTGAGGAAGGCGTCCTCCAGGCGGCGGTGCGGGCCGACGCGGTGCACCGGGATGTCCAGCCGGAGGAGTTCGCCGAGCAGGCCGGGGGTGCCGGCCGGGTCGGCGAGGCGGACCAGCAGGCCCTCCTCGGCGCGGGACGCCGAGACCACGCCGGGCAGCGCGCCCACCTTCTCCACCAGCGCGTCGGGCAGCCGCACGCCGTCCGCGACGCCGACCAGCAGCGTGTCCCCGGAGCCGACGATGTCGGCGACCGGGCCCGCCTGGACCAGCTGTCCGCGGTCCATGACGACCAGGTGCGTACAGCTCTGCTCGACCTCGGCCAGCAGATGGCTGGAGACGATGACGGTGCGTCCGGCGGCGGCGTAGCGGATCATCACCTCGCGCATCTCGCGGATCTGCGGCGGGTCCAGGCCGTTGGTCGGCTCGTCGAGGATCAGCAGGTCCGGCAGGCCCAGCATGGCCTGGGCCAGGGCCAGACGCTGCCGCATGCCCTGGGAGTAGGTGCGCACCGCGCGGTCCAGGGCGCCGCCCAGCCCGGCGATCTCCAGCGCCTCGTCGAGGTGCGCGTCGGCGGCCGGGCGGCCGGTCGCCTGCCAGTACAGGTCGAGGTTGGCCCGCCCGGTCAGATGCGGCAGGAAGCCGGCGCCCTCGACGAACGCGCCGACCCGCGACAGCACCGGCGCGCCCGGCCGGACCGCCCGGCCGAAGACCCGGACCTCGCCGGCGTCCGGCCGGATCAGGCCCATCAGCATCCGCAGCGTGGTGGTCTTGCCCGCCCCGTTGGGGCCGAGCAGCCCCAGCACCTGCCCGCGCTCCACACGGAAGGTCAGATCCCGTACGGCATACCCGTCGGCGGACCCGGCGTAGCGCTTGCTCAGACCGGTGATCTGCAGCGGGACCTCGGCGAGTGCCGGGTCGGGTGCGGGTGCCGCAGTGCGGCGGCGCGCGGTGAACAGCAGCAGCGCGGCGATCACCGCGGCGGTCGCCGGCAGGCCCCAGGTCCAGGCGGGCAGCGGGGCGGCGGCGCTGCGCACCTGGGGCGCGGTGGGGACGGCGAGCGCCCCGTCGGCCAGGGAGACGGTGTACGTGGCGGGTTCGGCCGGTGTGGCATAGCCCAGGTCGGTGGCCGCGAGCACCAGCCGCAGCCGGTGGCCGGCCGCGAAGTCATGGTCCACGGCGGGCAGTTGGAGCCGCACGGTGCGGCTCTCGCGGGCGCCCTCGACGCGGTACGGGGTGACCAGCTGGGACGGCAGGGTCTGCCGGCGGCCGTCCGGGGCGACGTCGTAGAGCTTGGCGAAGAACACCGCGTCCGGAGCGTCCGGCGCAGCGGACCGCACCCGCACGGTGGCGGTGGGGCTGCCGGTGAGGTGGACGGGGGTGCGCAGCGGCGCCGAGTCGAAGTGGGCGTACTGGCCGGGGAAGTCCGTCGCGAGGCCGCCGGCCCCGAGGGCGGTGAGGCTGCCGAGGGCTCCGGCGCCGGGGACGGCGGAGACGGCGGGCGGTCCGCCGCCGGCCGGGTTGGCGAACCGCTGCTCGCGGCCGGCCAGCGGGATGCGCCGCGGGTCGTTGCCGAGGCCCGGGTAGCGGTCGGCCTCGGCGCCGCGCAGCCGTACGGTGCCGTCGGTGGAGTCCAGTCCCCCGCTGCGGCTGACCCGGAAGGCGGGCCCGGTGGCGGCGCCCTCGTCGCCCTTGAGGTACCGGTCGAACCACGCCGCCGTACGGGCCGTGAGCCGGGCGGTCTCCCGGTCCCCGCCGTCGTGCCCGCCCGCGGCCCAGTCGACGTCGACGGGCGCGCCGTTGCGGCGGATCGCCCGCTCCATGGCGTCGGCCTGGCCGAGCGGGAACAGCGAGTCGGTCTGGCCCTGCATGATCAGCGTCGGCACCTTGATGCGGTCGCCGACCGCGGCGGGGCTGCGGGCCTCAAGGAGCCGGCGGGCCGCCGTGTCCGGGACGCCGCTGACGGCGACCCGCTGGTACATGGCGCACAGGTCGGCCGCGAACCTGCCGCAGCCCCCGGAGTGCCCGGCGGCGGGCGCGGGCGCCTGGGTGGACGCGCCCGCGGCCACGGCGGGTGGCCCCACCGCTCCGGTAGTGAAGAAGATCCCGGCCCACAGCTTCTTGAACACCCCGTTGGGGAACAGCGCGTCGGCGAGGTTCCAGTACGTGATCTGCGGGGCGATGGCGTCCACCCGCCGGTCGTAGCCGGCGGCCAGCAGCGCGACCGCGCCGCCGTACGAGGCGCCGGCCACGCCCACCCGGGGGTCGCCCGGCTTGTCGAGCTGCACCTCGGGGCGCCGGGCCAGCCAGTCGATGAGCCGGCTGACGTCGGCGACCTCGGCCTTCGGGTCGTTGAGGCCGATCTTCCCGGTGGACCTGCCGAAGCCGCGCGCGGACCAGGTCAGCACCGCGTAGCCGTCCCGGGCCAGTTGCTCGGCCTCCGCACGGACTTCGGCCTTGCTGCCGCCGAAGCCGTGACCGAGGAGCACCGCGGGCCTGCGCCCGCCCGTGCTTCCCGCGGTGAAGAAGGAGGTGTCGATCCGCACCTTCCCGGTGCTGCCGGGGGCCTTTGGCATCGCCAGGAAGCGGTCCTCGCGGTGCACGGCGGGCGCGGCGTCCGAGGCGGCGGCCACCCAGGTGCCGCCCCCTACCAGTACGGCCAGCGCGCCCACCGCGGCGTACAGCCGGCGCCCGCGCAGTCGGAGGTTCATGACTGAATCCTAGGAAGGGCGCGCGGCGCGCGGCCCGTCCTCCGGTCGGAACCCGCCGCACTACCGGGGCAGTAGCCCCGGCCGGCCGCCTACCGCATCCGTCGTACGGGCCCCGCGGCGGCACCGGTCCCCCGGGGGCTCGCGCAGGGCGCCGCCGCAGGTCAGTACGCCGGCGGGCCGTAACCGCCCTGCGGGGGCGGCGGGTTGCCAGGCGGCAGGAGCGGGCCGCCGGACGGCGGCATCGGCGGCGGGCCGGGCTGCTGCCAGCCGGCCAGCGGCACGGCGGCGGGGCCCTGCGGTACGTATCCGGGGGCGGCGAACCCCCTCGGGGCCGGCGGCTGCCAGCCGGGGGCGACCGGTTCGCCGCGCGCCATCAGGGCGCACAGGGCCAGCGAACCGAGCAGGTCCAGCAGCAGCTGGGCGTCGCCGATGATGCTCAGGCCCGGCAGGGTGTCGTCCAGTTTGAAGAGGGTGCCCTGGTTGGCGAACGCGATGACCGTCAGCACGGCGTTGGGCAGCAGCACGATGGCCAGCCCGAAGGACAGGCCGCGGGCCGCGGTCCCCCGGATCAGGCCGTTGAGGCCGGCGATCGCGGTGAGGAAGAAGAAGACGACCGCGTACCAGCCGGGGGCCAGGGACAGCAGCGAGGTGAGAATGCCCCTGCCCAGGTAGAGCACGGCGAACGAGGTGCGGCCGCCGCCCTGCACCAGCATGTAGACCTGCCACACCACATAGCCCAGCGCCATCGCGCCGAGCAGCAGTCCGCCGATCACCCCCGCCGGCGCGGCCGGCCGCGCCGGCGGTTCGCTCGGCGTCGCCCGCGGCCAGGAACGCATCCCGGCCAGCAGCACGATGCCGGCGACCACGGACAGCAGGAACAGCGCCAGGCTGCTCACGAAGACGCCCTTGAAGGTCGAGGTGCCGGCATCGGCGTGCACGAACCAGCGGTCGTCGGAGGTGTGGCTGCCGACGCTCACCAGGGCCTGGAGGGCGGTGGCGAAGGTGAGGGTGGTGGCGACGGCCAGCAGCCCGCCGGCCGCCCGGCGGCCCGCGAAGGCCGCGATGGCGGCCGTCAACTGAAGCAGCAGGACGCCCAGTTGGACGGGGTTGCTGACCTCGTTGGTACCGGGCGCACCGGACCCGGTCCAGCTGTCCCAGACTCCCACGATGCCGAACTGGCCGATGTCGACCGCCAGCCAGTACGCGCTGAACAGGAAGAACAGCAGGCACAAGAGCCCGCCCGTGATCCGTGCGCCCTTGGCGAGCGCGGTACTGCGTGGCATGTCATCCCCCGGTGGTGTTGGTGCCGTGACGCGGAGAGCACCGTAACAACGCACCCTAGGGGAGTCTCCCCTGACCCGCGGTCC
>NZ_JBNHIN010000009.1:40033-52645 GCF_050054615.1 Streptomyces sp. YGL11-2 | reverse complement strand
GCCGCCCCCGGGGGGGGCGGCCGGCGCGGGACCGGTCCGGCGGACCGTCAGTGGTTGCGCGGGAAGCCCAGGTTGATACCGCCGTCGGACGGGTCGGGCCAGCGGGTGGTGACGACCTTGCCGCGGGTGTAGAAGTGCACGCCGTCGTTGCCGTAGATGTGGTGGTCGCCGAAGAGCGAGTCCTTCCAGCCGCCGAAGGAGTGGTAGCCCACCGGGACCGGGATCGGCACGTTCACCCCGACCATGCCGGCCTCGACCTCCAGCTGGAAGCGGCGGGCCGCGCCGCCGTCCCGGGTGAAGATCGCGGTGCCGTTGCCCCACGGCGAGGAGTTCATCAGCGCGATGGCCTCCTCGTACGTCTCCACGCGGACCACCGAGAGGACCGGGCCGAAGATCTCGTCGCGGTAGGCGTCCATCTCCGGGGTGACGTGGTCGAGCAGCGAGATGCCGAGCCAGTGGCCGTCCTCGTAGCCCTTGACGGTGTGGCCGGTGCCGTCGATGACGACGTCGGCGCCCTGGGCCGCGGCACCGGTGACGTACGAGGCGACCTTGTCGCGGTGCGCCTTGGTGATCAGCGGGCCCATCTCCGAGGCCGGGTCGTCGCCGGGGCCGATGCGCAGCTTGCCGGCGCGCTCCTTGATCTTGCCGATCAGCGGGTCGGCGGTGTCGCCGACGGCGACCACGACGGAGACCGCCATGCAGCGCTCGCCGGCCGAACCGTACGCGGCGTTGATCGCGGAGTCGGCGGCCAGGTCGAGGTCGGCGTCCGGGAGGACCAGCATGTGGTTCTTGGCGCCGCCCAGCGCCTGGACGCGCTTGCCGTTGGCGGTGCCGGTGGTGTGGATGTAGCGGGCGATGGGGGTGGAGCCGACGAAGGAGACCGCGGCGACGTCCGGGTGCTCCAGCAGGGCGTCGACGGCCACCTTGTCGCCGTTGACGACGTTCAGCACGCCGTCGGGCAGGCCCGCCTCGGCGGCCAGCTCGGCGAGCTTGAACGCGGCGCTGGGCACCTTCTCGCTCGGCTTGAGGACGAAGGTGTTGCCGCAGGCGACGGCGATCGGGAACATCCACATCGGCACCATGGCCGGGAAGTTGAACGGCGTGATGCCGGCCACGACGCCGAGGGGCTGCCGGATCGCGGCCACGTCCACGCGGGTGGAGACCTGGGTGGACAGCTCGCCCTTGAGCTTCTCCGCGATACCGCAGGCCAGCTCGACGATCTCCAGGCCGCGGGCGACCTCGCCGAGCGCGTCCGAGTGCACCTTGCCGTGCTCGGCGGTGATCAGCCGGGCGATCTCGTCGCGGTGCGCGTCGATCAGCTCGCGGTACTTGAACAGCACGGCGGTCCGGCTGGCCAGGGAGCTGACGCCCCAGGTCCGGAACGCCTCCCGGGCGACGCGGACCGCGGCGTCGACCTCGTCGGCGGTCGCGAAGGCGACCTGCTTCTCCTGGGCGCCGGTGGCCGGGTTGTAGACCGGGCCGTAGTTGCCGGAGACGCCCTCGACGGGCTTCCCGCCGATCCAGTGGTTGATGGTCTTCATGCGAGGGGCCTTTCGTACGGTGCGGCAGCGAGCGGATGTCAGAGGTGGCGACGGCGGGCGGCGGCCTGCCGGTCGTACGCCTTCCGGGCGGCGACCGCCGCCGGACGGGTCGCGGTCTCGGCAACGGGTACATCCCACCAGGCTTGGGCAGGCGGCGCGCCCGGCACAGTGTCAGTCGTTCCGGTCTCGACATAGACACATGTGGGTGCTTTCGCGCCACGCGCCTCGGCGAGCGCGGCACGCAGCTCGGCGACCGTGGCGGCGCGCAGCACCCGCATGCCCAGAGAGGCGGCGTTGGCGGCGAGGTCGACGGGCAGCGGCTCGCCCGTATACGTGCCGTCCGGGGCGCGGAAGCGGTAGTCGGTGCCGAAGCGCTCACCGCCGGTCTCCTGGGAGAGGCCGCCGATGGAGGCGTAGCCGTGGTTCTGGATGAGGACGATGGTGATGTTGATGCCCTCCTGCACCGCGGTGACGATTTCGGTGGGGTTCATCAGGTATGTACCGTCGCCGACGAGCGCCCACACCGGGCGGTCGGGAGCGGCCATCCGCACCCCGATCGCGGCCGGGATCTCATAGCCCATGCAGGAGTAGCCGTATTCGAGGTGGTACTGCCGGCGGGACCGGGCGCGCCAGAGTTTGTGCAGGTCACCGGGGAGCGAACCGGCCGCGTTGATCACGATGTCGGAGTCGTCGACGAGCGCGTCCAGCGCCCCCAGGACCTGCGTCTGGGACGGTCGCGCGGACGGGTCCCCGGCCCCGTACGCGGCATCGACCCGGCGCTCCCAGTCCGCCTTCGCCGCCCCGTACTCCGCCGCGTACGCCGCGTCGACGCGGTGGCCGGACAGCGCGCCGGTGAGCGCTTCGAGCCCGGCGCGGGCGTCGGCGACCAGGGCGAGGGCACCGAGCTTGTGGGAGTCGAAGGCGGCGATGTTGAGGTTGACGAAGCGGACGCCGGGCTCGGCGAAGAGCGTCGCCGAGGCGGTGGTGAAGTCCGTGTAGCGCGTGCCGACGCCGATGACCAGGTCGGCCCGGCGGGCCAGCGCGTCGGCGGTCGCGGTGCCCGTGTGCCCGATCCCGCCGACATCGGCCGGGTGGTCGTGGCGCAGCGACCCCTTGCCCGCCTGGGTGGACGCCACCGGGATGCCGGTCGCTTCGACGAACGCCCGGAGCGCGTCCTCCGCCTCGCTGTGGTGCACCCCGCCGCCCACGACGACCAGCGGCCGGCGGGCCTCCCGGACGGCGCGCACCGCGGCGTCGAGCGCGGCGGCGTCCGGGGCGGGCCGCGGGACCCGCCACACCCGGTCGGCGAAGAACTCCTCCGGCCAGTCGTACGCCTCGGCCTGCACGTCCTGCGGCAGGGCCAGGGTGACCGCCCCGGTCTCCACGGGGTCGGCGAGCACCCGCATCGCCTGGAGGGCGGCCGGGATCAGCGCCTCGGGCCGGGTGACCCGGTCGAAATAGCGGGAGACGGGGCGCAGCGCGTCATTGACCGACACATCGCCCGCGGACGGCACTTCGAGCTGCTGGAGGACCGGATCGGCGGGCCGGGTGGCGAACACGTCACCGGGCAGCAGCAGCACCGGGAGGCGGTTCACGCTGGCCAGCGCGGCGCCCGTGACGAGGTTGGTGGCCCCGGGCCCGATGGAGGTGGTCACGGCCTGCGCGGAGAGCCGGTCGCACTGCCGGGCGTAGCCGACGGCCGCGTGCACCATGGCCTGTTCGTTCCGCCCCTGGAGATACGGCAGTTTCGGGGCCCCGCCGCCCGCCCCCTCGGGCGCCGCGCTGCCGGACTCCAGCAGCGCCTGCCCGATACCGGCGACGTTGCCGTGCCCGAAGATGCCCCAGCAGGCGCTGATCAGGCGGTGCCGGCGGCCGTCCCGCTCGGTGTACTGGTGGGCCAGGAACTCGACCAGGGCCTGGGCGACCGTCAGATGACGGGTGCCCGCCGGGGCGGTGTCCGGGTCGGTCGTCGTCCGGTCGCTCATCGGGGGTCTCCTGCGGGTGCTTGGTAGAGGGGGAGGCGGGGGTCGACGGGCTGGTCCGGCCACGTACCGCGGATCCAGCCGTGGTCGGGGTGGTCGCAGATCAGCCACTCACGGGTCTCCCCGGGCCCCGCCATGACGTTGAGGTAGTACATGTCGTGCCCGGGGGCGGCGATGGACGGGCCGTGCCACCCGTCGGGAATCAGCACCGCGTCGCCGCCGCGGACCTCGGCGAGAACGTCCGTGCCGCGACCCCGCCCGGACGGCGTCACGCGCTGATAGCCGAGCCCCTGCGTCCCGTGGGCCGCGGCGATCTCGAAGTAGTAGATCTCCTCCAGCTCGGCCTCCTCCCCCGGACGGCACTCGTCGTGCTTGTGCGGCGGATACGACGACCAGTTGCCCCCGGGGGTGAGCACCTCCACGGCGATCAGCCGGTCGCACGCGAACACGTCCGCCGCGCCGAAGTTGTTGACCTGCCGCGAGCAGCTGCCGGTGCCCCGCAGCTCCACCGGGACGTCGGACGCGGCACCGTAGCGGGCCGGCAGCCGGCGCTCGCAGCGCGCCCCCGTGAGCGCGAACCGCCCGCCGGCGCCGCTGGTGATCCGCACCCGCGCATCCCGCGGTACGTAGGCGAAGTCCGTCACCCCGCTGAACACGCTCTCCCGCCCGGCCAGTTCGAAGCTCTCCGCGTCTGCGGAAGCCGAACGTGCCGCGTCTCCGTCTGCAGAACGTGCCGCGTCTTCGCGATTCCCCCCGCCGGGGCCGTCCGTCACGACCGTGCAGCCACCGGAGAGCGGCAGCACGATCCACTCGCTGTCACCGGTGGCGAAGGAGTGGTGCCCACCCGGCGGCAGGTCGAGGATCCGCAGCGAGGAATACCCCCAACCGGCCTTCTCGGGGCTGATGTCGAGGACGTACGGACCGTCGGCGCCGCGGCCCGCCGGGATGTGGAAGCCGGAGGCGGCCGGGGGGACGGCCCGGGAGGCGGGGGCGACCCCGGACGCCGGGAGCCCGGAGGGCACACCGGGCTCGCGAGGCTCGCCGGACCCACCGGAACCGCCGGACCCACCGGAACCGCCCGCGGTACGGGAATCTGTGATCTCAGCACTCATGACAACAAGTCTCCTACTCGCCACTGACAGTGAAGATTTCGGCGCCGCGCGGGTCTTTGCTGAGCGGTCGCCACACCGCGCGAGGACCGGCGCGCCGGATAGCCCGGGGGCGGCGCCAGGCGGTCGTGGCGCGGTGCCGCGGCGCCGGACGCGGGCCCGGCTCGGTCCGGCTGAGCCCGGCTCGGCCCTAGAGCAGCCCCACCGCCGTGTCGACCGCCGCCGCCACGTCACCGTCCGCCGGATAGAGGAGCGAACGGCCGACGACCAGCCCGTGCACGGTCGGCAGCCGCAGCGCCTTGCGCCACTTCTCGTACGCGGCTTCCTGGTCCCGGACGGTCCCGCCGATGTCGCCGCCCAGGAGGACGGTGGGCAGGGTGGAGGTCTCGCAGACCCGGGCCATCGCGTCGGGGTCGTCGGTGACCGGGAGCTTCAGCCAGGTGTAGGCGGAGGTGCCGCCGAGGCCGGAGGCGATGGCCACGGAGCGGGTGACGGCCTCGGGGCTCAGATCGTTGCGGACCCGGCCGTCTATCCGGCGGGAGAGGAACGGCTCGACGAATACGGGCAGTTCGCGTTCGGCCATCGCGTCGATGGCGCGAGCGGTGCTCTCCAAAGTGGTCAGCGATCCGGGATCGTCGTAGTCGATGCGCAGCAGCAGCTTGCCGGCGTCGAAGCGCAGCCGCGCGATGTCCTGGGGACGGTGCCCGGTGAACCGGTCGTCCATCTCGAAGGCGGCGCCCGCGATACCGCCGCGGTTCATGGAACCCATGACGACCTTGCCTTCGAGAGCGCCGAGCAGCAGCAGGTCCTCCAGGATGTCGGCGGTCGCCAGCACCCCGTCCACCCCGGGCCGGGACAGCGCCAGGACCAGCCGTTCGAGCAGGTCGAGGCGGTTGGCCATGGCCAGTTGGCGGTCGCCGACGGCGAGCGCGCCCCGGGCCGGGTGGTCGGCGGCGACGATCATCAGCCGGCCGCTGTCGCCCAGCAACGGACGGCGCGTACGGCGGGCGGCGGCCTCCGCGACGGCTTCGGGATGCCGGGCCCGCAGCGTCGCGAGGTCACTGATCCGAGGGGTCAAGGCTCAACTCACCTTCTTGAGGGTGGGGGTGGGGCGGCGGGACGGACCGGGCCGGGGCGGAGCGGGGCGGGAGGCCGCACAGAGGCGGCGAGGGGAGGCGCGAGGGGTGAGGGGTGAGGGGTGAGGCGACGTGGACCCGGAGCCTCGGACCGGGGCGACGGACGGGGCGGACCCTCGCCCCGGGGCGGGACGGCGGACGGCCGGACGACGGGGCAGCGGGACGGCGCCACAGCGGGGCAGCGCCAGCACCAGCGCCAGGAACGGGACGCGTACCCGGCCGGTCCGGGCCCGGGTAGGGCCCTCCGCCCCCGTCACCGATCCGCGAGAAACGCCTCGACCTCGTCGGCCGTCGGCATCGCGGAAGAACAGGCCAGCCGCGAGGCGACAATGGCCCCGGCGGCATTGGCGTAGCGCATCATCGGCTCCAACTCCCAGCCGGAGAGCAGCCCGTGGCACAGCGACCCGCCGAACGCGTCCCCGGCACCGAGCCCGTTGACGACCTCGACGGGGGTCGGCGGGACCTCGGCGGTACGCCCGTCACGATGGACGGCCAGCACCCCCTTCGGCCCCTGCTTGACGACGGCCAGCTCCACGCCCATGTCGAGCAGCGCCTGGGCGCACGCTTTCGGGTCCCGCAGCCCGGTGGCGACCTCGGCCTCGTCGACATTGCCGACCGCGACCGTCGCATACTTGAGCGCGGCCTCGTAGTACGGCCGGGCGGCCGCCATCGCCGCGGCGCCGGACGCCCCGCCGTCCCCGGATGCGCCGCCCTCCCCACCCCAGAACATCGGGCGCCAGTCGAGGTCGAAGACGGTGGTACCGCGCCGGTCCCGCGCCTCCAGCGCGGCCAACGTCGCGCCGCGGCTCGGCTCTTCACAGAGCCCGGTACCCGTGATCCAGAAGATCCGGGCGGCCGCGATGGCCTCCATGTCCAGCTCGCCCGGGTGAATCACCAGGTCGGGGGCCTTGGGCCGGCGGTAGAAGTAGAGCGGGAAGTCATCCGGCGGAAAGATCTCGCAGAAGGTCACCGGCGTCGGGTGGTCGCCCACCGCACTCACCCAGCGGTCGTCCACGCCGAAGTCGCGCAGCGCCTGATGGATGTAGTCCCCGAACGGGTCCCGCCCGGTACGGCTGACGACGGCGCTCCGCCGCCCGAGCCGGGCGGCCGCCACCGCCACGTTGGTGGCGGACCCGCCGAGGAACTTCCCGAACGTCTCCACCTGGGCGAGCGGCACACCGGTCTGCAACGGGTAGATGTCCACCCCGATGCGCCCCATGGTGATCAGGTCGTACGGCTCGGTCATATACGCCCCTTCGGGTCGCCCGGCGCGGCGGGTCGATCGGCACCGGCCCTCTCAGCCGGCTTCAGCTCCGCCCAAAGGTCTAACCGCCATACTCAACCCCTGTCAACACTTTGTCCTTACATTCTGACGTCCATCCTCGATATTCCGACGCCCACCCCGACCGGACCCACACACTCCCCCCACCTCCACCCGACTCCCGCCCTACGCCCGAGCACCCAGCCCGACCACTCAGCCCGCCCACCCCTCCGCCGGACCGACCAACCCAACCCATCCGCCCCCGCCCAGCCCAACCACCCCACTCATCCACCCCACCCATCCACCCTCGCATCCAACCCACCCCCGAACTGCCACCAACCCACCAAGTCCTTAAGTCCTTATGTCAGGACGAAGTCTTGACACTCCCCAAGGCGGCAGAGAGGCTGTGCCCCACAACCCGCACCAGCGCCTCCCGGTCACCGCCGACCGGCGAGAGGAGAGCCGCAGCATGTCCGCACCCCGTGCCGCCGCGCCCGTTCTGGACCGCATCCGCGTCGGTTCCGCCCCCGATTCGTGGGGCGTCTGGTTCCCCGACGACGACCAGCAGGTCCCCTGGCAGCGCTTCCTGGACGAGGTCGCCGAGGCCGGCTACGAGTGGATCGAACTCGGCCCCTACGGCTATCTACCCACCGACCCGGCCGTACTCCACGAGGAGATCGCCCGCCGCAGCCTCAAGGTCTCGGCCGGCACCATCTTCACCTCGCTCCACCACGGCCCGTCCGTCTGGGACAAGACCTGGGCCCATGTCTCCGAAGTCGCCACCCTCACCCAGGCGATGGGCGCCAAGCACCTCGTCGTCATCCCCTCCTTCTGGCGGGACGACAAGACCGCCGAGGAACTCGAACCCCGCGAGCTGACCGTCGAGCAGTGGAAGCACCTGACCACCGGCATGGAACGACTCGGCAAGCGGGTACGCGACGAGTTCGGCCTGGACATCGTCGTCCACCCGCACGCCGACACCCACATCGACACTGAGGAGCACGTCGAGCGCTTCCTCGACGTCACCGACTCCGACCTCGTCAACCTCTGCCTGGACACCGGCCACTACGCCTACTGCGGCGGTGACAGCGTCAAACTGATCCGCACCTACGGCGAGCGGATCGGCTACCTCCACCTCAAGCAGGTCGACCCGGACATCCTCAGCGACGTCGTCGCGAAGGGCACACCCTTCGGCCCGGCCGTCCAGCAGGGCGTGATGTGCGAGCCGCCGCTGGGCGTACCGGCGCTACCGCCGGTCCTGGAAGCCGCCCAGGAGTTGAACGTCGACCTCTTCGCCATCGTCGAGCAGGACATGTACCCCTGCCCGCCCGACCAACCCTTCCCGATCGCCGAGCGGACGCGGCGATTCCTGCGCTCCTGCGGCGCGTGAGCGCCGAACGCACAGGACGCGGAGGGCGTGGACGGCACGCAGGACGCCGAGGACACGGAGGGCGCGCAGGACGCGGAGGGCATGGAGGGAGCGCGCGCGCCTGAGCCCGCGGGGCCCGAGCGTCTAAGCGGCGCGAGCGCGTACGCAGATGGGGCGATGCGGTGCACCGCCAGCACCGGCCCAGTACGCGAGCGGCTCGGCGCGGGCCAACTCGGCACGCGAGCGGCCACAGCCACAGTTACGACTGCGACTGCGACTGCGACCACAGTTGCGGCTGCGGCTGGGGCGACACCACCGCGAGCGGCGCGCCCCCTTCGCGTTCCGCCCGGCCGCCTCGTGCGCGACCCGCGCTCCCTTGCTCGACTCGCGTGCATGGCTCGTTCCTCGCGTCGCTCCTCGCGTCGTTCCTCGCGCGCATGTCGCATGCCCCCTTTCTCGTGCGTATGGCTCGCGTGAGCGCCTTGTGCCGCCTCCTCATACTCCGGCAACGATTACAGAGAGTAATCAGTTCCTAGGGTATGTCACAGTCCGTAAGAAATGAAGGGGTGGAGAGGCAGCAGAGAAGCAACAGGGAGAGGCGAGGGCAGGGGTGGAGGAGGTGAGCTGAGGAACGGAGAGGACGAGCAGGCAGGCTGCGAGGGGGTGCGACGGGACGGGGTCGGGCAGCCCAGGCGGACCAGATAGCCGGATAGGCGCGAGAAGCCCGGCAGGCCACACAGGCCGAACGCAGGGGCTGCCAGCGCAAGTGCAAGTGCAGACGCAAGCGCAGACGAAGACGCAGACGCAGACCGAGATGAGACGAAGGGTTGGACGAGATGAGTTCGTACGGGATGTTGGGTGTGGCGGTTGTGGGGACGGGGCGGATGGGGGCCGACCATGTGCGCCGGATCGATGAGGTGATCAGTGGTGCCCGGGTGGCGGCGGTGGCCGATATCGATGCCGATCGGGCCAAGCACCTCGCCGACGGCATCGACGGGGCCACCGCGTACACCGACCCGGCCTCCGCGATGGACGACCCCGCGGTGGACGCCGTGCTGATCGCCTCACCGGGGCCGGCCCACGAGGCGGCGCTGCTCGATGCGTTCGCGCGGGATCTGCCGGTCCTGTGCGAGAAGCCGCTCACCCCCGACGCGGCCTCCGCGCTGCGGGTCCTGGAGGCGGAGCGGAAGCTGGGCCACCGGCGCGTCCAGGTGGGCTTCATGCGGCGTTACGACGCCGGTTACCGCACCCTCAAGGCCCTTCTGGACCAGGGGACTTACGGCCGTCCGCTGATGCTCCACAACAAGCACCGGAACGCCGACACCCCGCCCGGCTTCACCAACGCGATGATGATCAACGACTCGGTGGTGCACGAGATCGATGTGACGCGCTGGCTGCTGGACGACGAGATCACCGCCGTACGCGTCCTGCGTCCGGCCCCCAGCGGCAACGCTCCCGACGGGCTCAGCGACCCGCAGCTGATCCTCTTCGAGACGGCCGGCGGGCGGGTGGTGGACACCGAACTCTTCGTCAACTGCGGCTTCGGCTACCAGGTCAGCTGCGAGGCGGTCTGCGAGAGCGGCACCGCCCGGATCGGCGACGACCACGGCGTCTTCGTCAACACCTCGGGCCGGTGGGGCGGCACCATCACCCCCGGTTTCGTGGAGCGCTTCGAGGACGCGTACGACCGGCAGGTGCAGCGCTGGGTGGACGCCACCCGGCGCGGCGAGGTCGAGGGCCCCAGTTGCTGGGACGGCTATGCGGCGGCTGCGGTGTGCGAGGCGGGGGTGCTCGCGCAGGCCACCGGCGAGCGGGTCGCCGTCGAGCTGATCGAGCGCCCGGCGCTCTACCGCTGAGGCTGCGCCCCCGAATTCCCGCCCGCGAAATCCCGCCCCCGATTTCCCGTTCCCCATTGCCCGTTCCCCCACTGCCTGTCTCCCCTTACCCGTCTCCCCCGCCTCCCCTCCCCTCCCCTCCCCTCCTCGTCCGCCCCCTCCCCACCCGACCGGTGAAAGGCCGCACATGCGTAGCGCCCCACTCCCCCACACGTCCCGCATAGCCCCACCACCAGCCCGTACGCCCTACTGGAGCTGACCATGGCGGCTCCGACCAGCAAGACGGCGCCCACCGGGCCCGGCGCCGACTCCCCCGGCGGTACGGAGGGCGGCTCCCCCGACGCCCCCGGGGCCCGCAGTGCCCAGCGCTTCATCGTCGGCATCGCTGCCATCGCCGCCCTCGGCGGCGCCCTGTTCGGCTACGACACCGGCGTGGTCTCCGGTGCCCTCCCCTTCATGGAGCGCCACTTCGGCCTCACCTCCCTGGGCGAGGGCATCATCACCAGCGCGCTGCTGATCGGCGCGGCCTTCGGCTCGCTGGCCGGCGGCCGGATGTCCGACGCGCTGGGACGGCGCAACTCCCTGCTGTGGGCGGGCGCGGTGTTCATCGGCGGGGCGCTGGCCGTCGCGCTGGCGCCGACCGTGCCGTTCATGGCCGTGGCCCGGTTCGTGCTGGGTCTCGCCGTGGGCAGCGCCTCCGTCATCACGCCGCTCTACCTCTCCGAGATCGCGCCCCCGAACATCCGCGGCCGGCTGGTCTCCTTCAACTCCCTGATGATCGTCAGCGGCCAGCTGCTCGCGTACCTCATCAACGCCGTACTGGCCCACTGGGAGGCGTGGCGCTGGATGCTGGGACTGGCCGTGCTGCCGGCCGTGGCGCTGTTCCTCGGTGTCCTCTTCCTGCCCGACACACCGCGCTGGTACATCAGCCGGGGACGGCCGGACGAGGCCGCCGCGGTGCTGCACCGTACGCTGCCCGCCGACGACGTCCCCGCCGAGCTGGGACGTATCGACCGCGCCCGCAACCTGGAGGCCGACGCGCAGCGCGGCGCCTGGCGGGAACTGCGTACGCCGTGGGTGCGGCGGCTGCTGCTGGTCGGCGTCGGGCTGGCGATCGTCCAGCAGATCACCGGCGTCAACGCGGTGATCTACTTCGCCCCCAAGATCCTCGCGACGACCGGTCTGGGCACCAACGCCGCGATCACCGCCACCATCGCGGTCGGCGCCATCTCGGTCATCGCCACCGCGATCGGCATGTCGCTGATCGACCGGGTCGGGCGGCGCCCCATGCTGCTGACCGGCCTGTCCGGCATGGCGCTCTCCCTGGGGCTGCTCGGCGCGGCCTTCCACCTTCCGCACTCCACCGCGGTCAGCTGTCTCGTCCTCGGGCTGATGGTCCTCTACATGGGGTTCATGCAGGCCACGCTGAACACCGGTGTCTGGCTGCTGCTCGCCGAGATGTTCCCGCTGAAGGTCCGCGGACTGGCCATGGGCGCGGCGGTGTTCGTGATGTGGATGGTCAACTTCGTTGTGGCGCTGGCCTTCCCCGTACTGCTCGACGCCGTCGGCGCGGGCGTCACCTTCTGGCTCTTCGGCCTGATGTGCATCGTCTCGCTGGTCTTCTGCAAGCGGTACGCACCGGAGACGAAAGGACTGGCCCTGGAGGACCTGGAGCAGGAGCTGCGGAAGGCGGCCCAGGACCGGGGAGCCGGCGCGCCGGAGCGGGCCGGAGAGGGCTGAGGCCGGGCGGTGCCCCGCCCAACCTGTGGCCGTCCCGCCTCCGTTATGCCGTACCCGCACCCGTGATGCCCGCGCGCGTTACGCCCGTCCCGCTTCCGTCGTCGCTCCCGTCCAGCCTCCGCAGCATCCGTCCGGCCTCCGTCGTCGCTCCCGTCCGGCCCCTGTGTCGTCTGTCCCACCCTCGTCACAGCCGTCCTGCGCTCGTCACGGCTGTCACCGTTGCGCGGGCCTTCCGTCACAGCCGCACGACAGGCCCTCGCCGGTGCTCACGCACAGTCGTTGTCCGGGCACAGGGTGAGTCATCACCCCGCCGTGCGCAGCCCCCCGCCGGCTCCCCGGGCCGACCCTGCGCGCGGCGCCTAGGAGGTGCGCAGAGATGACCGAACGCAGGCTCTGGTCGTACAAGGAAATCGCCGCCCATATCCAGGTGCAGCCGGACACCGTGCGCTCGTACCGCAAGCACGGTTTGCTCCCCGACCCGGACCTGGTGGAGGGCGGTAGACCCTACTGGTACGCGGACACTGTCAGAGCGTGGGTGGCGCAGCGGCCCGGACAGCGCGGACGGCGCTGAGCGGGCGGGCTCGCCACCGACCGAGGGCTCGGGGCCTGGGCCCGGCGTCCGTACGGCGCCGGGCCGGG
>NZ_JBNHIN010000009.1:0-39942 GCF_050054615.1 Streptomyces sp. YGL11-2 | reverse complement strand
CCCCCCCCCCCCCCCCCCCCCCCCCCCCCCCCCCCCCGGGCCGGGCCAACGTGCTGGCCCCGGCCTGAAGTTACCTTGCCGTCCGCCGCACTGATGGCGCCCCGGCCGGTGGTTGCCACCGCCGGGGTCCTACGAGGCACCCCCGGGTGCGCTCACGGATTCACTCCCGGACCCACTCGCGGGTTTGCTCCGCGGTCCGCTCCGGGGTTTCCTCGCGGGTTCGCTTGCGGGCGCGTCGTCCGGTACCTGCGCCGGTGGTGCCGTGGAGCCCCTGACCTCCAGTTCCGGGGCGACCAGTTGCCGGTCGGCGGGTGCGTCGGGGTGTGCCATCCGGTCCAGGAGGCAGCGGGCGGCCCGGCGGCCGACCTCGTGGCTGGAGTTGTTGACCGAGTTGAGCCAGAGGTGCCGGATGCGGGCGAGGTAGGTGTTGTCGTAGCCGACGAGGGAGAGGTCGGCGGGGACGGCCAGGCCCAGTTCCCCGGCGGCGGACAGCGCGCCGACGCCGGAGATGTCGTTGTAGGCGAAGACGGCGGTGGGGCGGATCCGGCCGCGTGCGGGGCTCAGGAGCCGTACAGCGGCGCGGTAGCCGCCCTCCTCGGTGCCGTCGCCGCTCTCGACCACGGCGCTCCCGGTCAGCCCGTGGTCGGCCATCGCGGCCTCGAATCCGCGCCGGCGCAGTTCGGCCACCAGGCCCTGTCCTGCGATGTGGGCGATCCGCCGGTGGCCGAGGCGGATGAGGTGTTCGGTCGCGAGGCGGGCGCCGCGCTCGTCGTCGTTGGCGACGATGTCGACCCGCGGCAGCCGGGGTTCGTGGTTTCCCGCGATGACGGTCGGCAGCCGCTCGGCGACCTCGGCGAGTCCGGCGGTGTCCGGGAGGGTGCCGACGACGACCAGGCCGTCGACCCGCAGTTCCTGGAAGGTGCGGGCGAACTCCTGGCCGGTCCGCCGGTCCAGTCGGCCGTCGGCCATCAGCATCCGCAGACCGTGCGCGTGCAGAAGGGAGTTGAGGCCGTCGAGGACGTCGGCGAACCAGGGGTTGCGCATGTCGTTCAGCAGCACGCCGACGGTGTGCGTACGGCGGGCGACCAGGCTGCGGGCGGCGGCGTTGGGCCGGTACCCGAGTTCCTCGATGGCGTCCAGTACGGCCTGCCGCTTGGCGTCGCTGACGCGCGGTGAGCCCTGGAGGACGAGCGAGACCAGGGATTTGGACACGCCGGCGCGCTCGGCGACGCCGCGGATGGTCGGGGGCCGGTCCGGGCCGGTCCACTCCCGGGACCCGGGCTCGTGCTGGGCCGCCCTCTCAGCCGTCGCCTCATCCCTCGCCTTGGCCGTCGTCTCCGTCGCCCTCCCCGTCGTTCTCCGAGCCGATCGCTTGTTGGACCGTTCCATGGGTGGAAATCCTTCCATCGGGCCAGGTCCGCGTCAACGCACCCCCTGCACCCCCGGACTTCCACACCTCCCAGGACCACGCCGCCCCTCCCCCCACTACTCCCCACTGCTCCCCACGCCGCCCCCACTCCCCATCACACCCCCATGCCCCACCGAGTCGCAGCACGCCCCACCACGCCGCAGCGCTCAACACCCCTGCGCAAGCCTTGACATGCCGACATACGGACATGCAGGGTTCCCGGGACGGACAGTTTTGGACCGTTCCAAAATTGAGTCCCCGGCTATCGAATCTCCGACTGTCGCGTCCGCGATCATCGCGTCCGCGGCTCGGGCGTACCGGCCTCGGCCCATGCGACCCGGCGGTCCGCTCGGCAGCCACCACCCACCACCACCCGCCCCTCCCCGGAAGGGAACACCGCATGAAGATCGGCCTGATCGGCACCGGGCGCATCGGCGCGTTCCACGCCGCGACCCTGCAGAACGTCCCGGGCGTCACCGGCCTCGTGGTCGCCGACGCGGACGCCGCACGCGCCGCCGCGCTGGCGGACAGCCTCGGCGTACGGGCCGCCGGCAGTATCGAGGAGATGTACGCGGAGGGTCTGGACGCGGTGGTGATCACCGCCGCGACCAGTGCGCATGCCGCGCTGATCCATCAGGCGCTGGACGCCGGCGTGCCGGTGTTCTGCGAGAAGCCGGTGGCACTGGACGTGCCGGGCACCATTGAGGTCGTGGAGCGGGCCGAGGCGGGCGGCGTCCCCGTGCAGATCGGATTCCAGCGGCGGTTCGACGCCGGGTACCGCGCCGCGCAGGAGGCGCTGCGCTCCGGTGAGTTGGGATGGGTGCACACCCTGCGCGCCTGCACCAGCGACCGAACGCCCCCGCCGGCGGCGTTCATCCCCACCTCCGGCGGGCTGTTCCGGGACTGCAGCATCCATGACTTCGACATCCTGCGCTGGCTGACCGGCCGCGAGGTGGTCTCGGTCTACGCCCAGGGCGCCAACCGCGGCGCGGACTTCTTCGCCGAGGGGGGTGACGTCGACACCTGCGCGGCGCTGCTGCGCTTCGACGACGACGCGCTGGCCACGGTCACCGCGACCCGTTACAACGGGGCGGGCCACGACGTGCGGCTGGAGGTGTGCGGTTCACAGGGCGCCCGGTTCGTCGGGCTGGACGACCGTGCGCCGCTGCCGTCCGCCGAGCCGAAGCTGTCCTGGCAGCGGGCGGATGCCCCGTACGCCACCTTCATGGAGCGGTTCCACGACGCGTACGTCACCGAGCTGGGGGTCTTCGTCGAGGTGGCCGCGGGCCGTACGTCCAGCCCCTGTTCGCCGGCCGAGGCGCTGGAGGCACTGTACGTCGCGGAGGCATGCGAGCGTTCCCGCCGGACCGGGCAGCCGGTCGCGGTCGCGGACGTCCGAGCCGGCGCGGGCAACGGCGGTTCGGTGCCCGGCGCGTGACCGTTCCCGGCGCGACAGCGCACCTCGGCGTGCTGCCGCTGGCTGCGCTGGTGCTCGCCGCGCTGCTGGTGGGGGTCTCCAAGACCGCCGTCAGCGGCGTCGGCGCGCTGAGCGTCGCGCTGTTCGCGGCCGTGGTCCCCGCCCGGGAATCCACCGGCGCCCTCCTTCCGCTGCTGCTCGTGGGTGATGTGCTGGCCGTCCGCGCCTATCGCAGGCACACCGACTGGTCCGCGCTGCTGCGGCTGTTGCCGTCCGTCATGGTCGGCATCCTGCTCGGTGTCGGCTTCGTCGCCTGGACCGATGACGCCGTCATGCGGCGCACGATCGGCACGCTGCTGTTGACGATCGTGCTGCACCATCTGTGGCGGCGGGGGCGCCGGCGCCGCGCCGGACCGGCGTCCGGCGGCGGGCGGGTAGCGCAGGCGCGGGCCGCCGACCGGGAGCCGGGCGCCGAGGAGCCGGGCGCCGGGGCCGGCGCGGGCCCGGCGCCGGCGGTCCGCACCGCCAGGGCGGCCCGGACGCTCCGGGCGGCCCTGACCGTCCGCACGGTCCGTCAACGCCAGGTGCGGGCGGCCCGTCCTCGCCAGGTGCGGGCGCTGCTCTTCGGGTTGATCGCCGGTTTCGCCACGATGGTTGCCAATGCCGGTGGTCCGGCGATGTCGTTGTACCTCCTCTCGGCCGGTTTCGGGGTGCTCGGTTTCCTGGGCACCGGGGCGTGGTTCTTCCTGATCGTCAATCTCGTCAAACTGCCGTTCAGCATCGGGCTGGGGCTGGTCACACCCGGTGCGCTCGCCCTGGACGGGCTGCTGGCGCCGGCCGTGGTCGCCGGTGCGCTGCTGGGGCGCGCGCTCGTGCGCCGGGTCGATCAGGCGGTCTTCGAGCGACTGGTGCTGGTCTTCACGGCGCTCGCCAGCCTCGGTCTGCTGCGCTGAGCGGGTCGGTGCCGGGCGGGGCCGGCGCCGGCTCGACCCGCCACTCATGAGCCCGTATCAGATGCCCCTTCGGATACTCGACCTCGCACTCCCCGACGAGGGTGAACCCGGCCTTGCGGCAGACCGCGTTGGAGGCGGCGTTGGCCACGGCGGGGAAGGCGTGGAGCGCATGGTGCCGGCCTTCGGCGCGGGCGGCCGCGATGACCGCGCGCACCGCGGCTGTCGCGATGCCGCGGCCCTGGTAGGCGGGGAGCACGCCCCAGCCCGCTTCGTGGACCGGTTCGCCGCGCCAGGTGGTCTCCCAGAAGCCGGTCGTGCCGACCGCCGCTCCTTCGGGCAGCAGCACCACCCGGAACATCTGCGCCGCTCCCTCGCCGTCGAGGTATCTGCGGTGGCGTCGGGCTATCTGCTCGTCGGTCTCCGGGCCGCCCAAGTGCCGTGTCATCGCGGGGGTGTTGACCTCGCACAGCAGGGCGAGGTCGGCCGCCGTCCACGGCTCGATCCGTACGTCAGGTCCCGCAGTCTCATCCGCCATGACCCCACGGTAGGTGCCGCCACTGACAATCACGCCGCGGCGGTGGAGGACGCCTGGCCACTGCCCTCTTCGCCGTCGCCACGCCGGGTGTCGCCATCGCCGTGCCGGGTGTCGCCGTCGCCGCCCGTGCCGGGTTCGGCGCGCAGTGCGCGGCGGCGGGAGGCCCATTGGACGGCGGTGCCGGCGGCGGCGACGATGCAGGAGACACCGAGGCTGATGCCGGCGGCGTAGAGGGGGTTGCCGGCGGCGGCGCTGCCCAGGTAGCCGAGGCCGACGGAGTAGGTCGCCCACAGCGTTTCGGCGACGGCGGCACCGATGACGTATTTGCGCCGCGGATAGCGCAGCACTCCGGCGGCCAGGGCGCCGGCGATCCGGCCACTGGGCAGGAACCGTACGGCGATCACGAAGGGCAGTCCGTAGCGTCGGATGCGCCGCGAGGTCCAGTCCAGCGCGACCCGGCGGCGGGGGCTGCGCAGTATCCAGGAGCGTACGGGGCCGCCGAACCGGCGGGCGGCGAGGTACATCAGGACGTCGCCGAGGAGCGCGCTGCCGGCGACGATCGCGAGGATCAGGGGCAGGAACGCGTGGCCTTCGGAGGCGAGGACTCCGGCGGAGACGAGCAGCGCGGAGTTGGGGACCAGTGGCGGCAGGGTGGTGAGCGCCAGCAGGCCGTAGAGGGCGGGTACGTCCATCCGGCCGCCTCCTCGGTTCCGCTCCCCGAGTTCCGTACCCCAAGGCTGACGCGTGGTCGGGCGTGCGGCAACGCGGGCGCCCAGAGGTTGGACTGATACCCCCTAGGGGTATAAAGTTACAGCCGTCGGGAGGGACACCGGGCGTCACCGGCGCCCCTTGCGGCACACGGGCCCCACACTGGACATCTCGCCCCACAGCGGCGCCCGCGCGTCCACGCACACGCACCGCCGCCGACGCATCGGCATCACGAGGAGAAACCCATGGCCGAGAACAGCTCCTGCTGCACCCCTGAAGGCTCCTGCCACTCCGGCGGCACCGCCGTCCAGGTCGGCGAGGTGACCACCACGTACCAGGTCACCGGCATGACCTGCGGCCACTGCGAGGGCGCGGTGTCGGCCGAGATCGGCGAACTCGCCGGGGTCAGCTCGGTGCAGGCGGTCGCCGCCACCGGCCTGGTGACCGTGACCTCGAAGGCCCCACTGGACGAGGAGGCCGTGCGCGCCGCCGTCGACGAGGCGGGCTACGAGCTCACCGGCCGGGTCTGACCCGACGGCCATCTCCGCCCCACAGGCGCAGATCGAGCCCGCCGCCGGCGGGGCGGTCTGCGCCTTGCGCGTATCGGGGTCCGGGTCGCCGGATCGGGTGGCCGACGGGGCCACGGCGACCGAATCGGGCCTTTCGTTCCACTCGCCGGACCCGTGACGCCATCGCCGACCCGCGACGCGCGAACATTCACATTGCCTTTACAACTGGCACAACACCCATACCTGCGGGCCTTGATCTCCAGATCGCAACCCTTGACCAGATTCGCCCCCATATGGCAAGAGACCCAGATCACACTCATCGGAACGTAACCATTGAGGGGGGTCGCGAGTCTAACCGGGCAGTGCAGGCACCCCGGCGGGGCTTGCACCGCAACAGCCGTGCCGGTCTTGGGGGATCGCGCCCGGCTACGCGTAGCCGGGGCGACGCGCCCGGGGAGCTTTGAGCGGCCCTCCCGTATGTGCGCGTCCCGGCAGAGCGCGGTGCAACCCGGAACGCCCGGCCGGATCCCGTGGGGGGAATCCGCACCGGGACATGGGAAGCGCCCCGCACTCTGGACCCGTGGGGGGATCCGGAGGCGGGGCGCTTTCGTTTGCCCGCCGACGGCCGGTCGCCCGGCCGCCACGTCCAGCTTGCGCGATTATCGATCACCAACGGGTATCGGCCGGGACCGCGCCGGCCGATACCCGTTGGTCCGGCTCAGCGCTCCTGAACGGGCACGAAATCGCGCTCGACGATGCCGGTGTAGATCTGCCGCGGACGGCCGATCCGGGAGCCCGGCTCCTTGATCATCTCGTGCCACTGGGCGATCCAGCCGGGCAGCCGGCCGAGCGCGAAGAGCACCGTGAACATCTCGGTCGGGAAGCCCATCGCCCGGTAGATCAGACCGGTGTAGAAGTCGACGTTCGGGTAGAGCTTGCGCTCGACGAAGTAGTCGTCGGAGAGCGCGTGCTCCTCCAGCTTGAGGGCGATGTCCAGCAGTTCGTCGGACTTGCCGAGCGCCGAGAGGACATCGTGCGCCGCCGCCTTGATGATCTTCGCCCGGGGGTCGAAGTTCTTGTAGACGCGGTGCCCGAAGCCCATCAGCTTCACGCCGTCTTCCTTGTTCTTCACCTTGCGGATGAAGGAGTCGACGTCGCCGCCGGTGGCCTGGATGCCCTCCAGCATCTCCAGCACCGACTGGTTGGCACCGCCGTGCAGGGGGCCCCACAGGGCGTTGATGCCCGCGGAGATCGAGGCGAAGAGGTTCGCCTGCGAGGAGCCCACCAGGCGCACGGTGGAGGTCGAGCAGTTCTGCTCGTGGTCCGCGTGCAGGATCAGCAGCTTGTCGAGGGCGCTGACCACGACCGGGTCCAGCTCGTACTCGGCGGCGGGGACCGAGAAGGTCATCCGCAGGAAGTTCTCCACGTACCCGAGGTCGTTGCTCGGGTAGACGACCGGGTGGCCGACCGACTTCTTGTACGCGTACGCCGCGATGGTCGGCAGCTTGGCCAGCAGGCGGATCGTGGAGATGGTGCGCTGCCGCTCGTCGAACGGGTTGTGGCTGTCCTGGTAGAACGTCGACAGCGCGCTGACCACGGACGACAGCATGGCCATCGGGTGGGCGTCCCGCGGGAAGCCGTCGTAGAAACGCTTGACGTCCTCGTGGAGCAGCGTGTGGTAGGTGATGTCCTGCTTGAAGTTCGCCAGCTCGTCGACGGTGGGCAGCTCACCGTTGATGAGGAGGTAGGCGGTCTCGACGAACGTGCTGCGCTCCGCGAGCTGTTCGATCGGGTAACCGCGGTACCGAAGGATGCCCTGTTCACCGTCTAGATAGGTGATCGCGGATTTATACGCCGCGGTGTTGCCATAACCGGAATCCAGGGTCACCAGACCGGTCTGGGTGCGCAGCTTCGAGATGTCGAAGCCCTTGTCGCCGACGCTGCTGTCGACGACCGGGTAGCTGTATTCGCCGTCCCCGTAACGCAGTACTACAGAGTTGTCGCTCACGTCATCCCTCACCGACGTTGTGCCTCTTCTTCGAGGTGCCCTGACTGCCTATACCTTCCCCCATTTGGACGTTGGATGTGCACTCGGGGTCGGCCATAGGGCCTCATTACGGCACTCAGTGCCGCGTTGATGTCCATCCTGCTCCCCTTCGCCCCGATTGGGAAAGAGGTGCGACATCACATCGCTCCGACGAGCCGGTGATCGAGCGCCGTATGCCGCCGACCGGCGGATACGGTCCGTACGGCCTGCCCCAGGGCCCTCCGGGAGCCGACCAGGACCACGAGACGTTTCGCCCGTGTCACGGCCGTATAGAGCAGATTGCGCTGGAGCATCATCCAGGCACTGGTGGTGACCGGAATCACCACCGCCGGATACTCGCTCCCCTGGGAGCGATGGATCGTCACGGCGTAGGCATGGGCGAGTTCGTCGAGCTCGTCGAAGTCGTACGGAACCTCCTCGTCCTCGTCCGTGAGGACCGTCAGCCGCTGCTCGTCGGCGTCGAGAGCGGTGACCACCCCCACCGTGCCGTTGAAGACGCCGTTGCGGCCCTTCTCGTAGTTGTTCCGGATCTGGGTGACCTTGTCCCCGACGCGGAAGACCCGGCCGCCGAAGCGGCGCTCGGGAAGATCCGGGCGGGCCGGGGTCACCGCCTGCTGGAGGAGGCCGTTGAGCGCCCCCGCACCGGCCGGGCCGCGGTGCATCGGGGCCAGCACCTGGACGTCCCGGCGCGGGTCCAGTCCGAACTTCGCCGGGATCCGGCGCGCCACCACGTCGACCGTCAGCCGGGCCGCCGCCTCCGCGTCCTCCTCGGCGAACAGGAAGAAGTCCTTCAGGCCGGTGGTCAGCGGCGGCACCCCGGAGTTGATGCGGTGCGCGTTGGTGACCACCCCGGACTGCTGGGCCTGGCGGAAGATCCTGGTCAGCCGGACCGCCGGCACCGGGCCCGGCTCGGCCAGCAGATCCCGCAGCACCTCCCCGGCGCCGACCGACGGCAGCTGGTCGACGTCCCCCACCAGCAACAGATGGGCGCCCGGTGGCACCGCCTTGACGAGCTTGTTGGCCAGCAGCAGATCGAGCATCGACGCCTCGTCGACCACCACCAGATCGGCGTCCAGCGGGCGGTCCGCGTCGTAGGCGGCGTCCCCGCCCGGCCTGAGCTCCAGGAGGCGATGGACGGTGGAAGCGTCCGCTCCGGTCAGCTCCGCGAGCCGCTTGGCCGCCCGGCCCGTGGGCGCCGCCAGCACCACCTTGGCCTGCTTGGCGCGGGCCAGCTCGACCACCGAGCGGACCGTGAACGACTTGCCGCAGCCCGGCCCGCCCGTGAGCACCGCGACCTTGCAGGTCAGCGCCAGCCGGACCGCGGCCTGCTGCTCGGGCGCCAGCTCCGCGCCCGTACGCCGGGCCAGCCACGCCAGCGCCTTGTCCCAGACCACGTCCCGGAACGCGGGCATCCGGTCCTCGTCCGTACGCAGCAGCCGGGTCAGCCGGCCGGCCAGGGAGATCTCGGCGCGGTGGAACGGCACCAGATAGACCGCGGTGACCGGGTCGCCGTCCTCCGCGCCCGGCACCTTCTCCCGGACCACGCCCTCGGGGTCCGCGGCCAGCTCGGCGAGGCAGTCGATGACCAGGCCGGTGTCCACCTGGAGCAACTTCACCGCGTCCGCGATCAGTTGCTCCTCGGGCAGGAAGCAGTGGCCCTGGTCCGTCGACTGCGACAGGGCGTACTGGAGGCCCGCCTTGACCCGGTCCGGGCTGTCGTGCGGAATGCCGACCGCCTGGGCGATCCGGTCGGCGGTGAGGAAGCCGATGCCCCAGACGTCGGCGGCCAGGCGGTAGGGGTGGTTCCGCACCACGGAGATGGAGGCGTCGCCGTACTTCTTGTAGATCCGCACCGCGATGGACGTGGACACCCCGACGCCCTGGAGGAAGACCATGACCTCCTTGATGGCCTTCTGCTCCTCCCAGGCCGCGCCGATCAGCTTCGTGCGCTTGGGGCCCAGGCCCGGCACCTCGACGAGGCGCCCGGGGTCGGACTCGATCACGTCGAGGGTGTCCGTGCCGAAGTGCTCGGTGATGCGGTCGGCGATCCGCGGGCCGATGCCCTTGATCAGGCCGGATCCCAGATAGCGGCGGATGCCCTGGACGGTGGCGGGCAGGACCGTGGTGTAGTTCTCGACCGTGAACTGCTTGCCGTACTGGGGGTGGGAGCCCCAACGGCCCTCCATACGGAGCGACTCGCCCGGCTGCGCGCCCAGCAGGGCGCCGACGACGGTCAGCAGATCGCCCGAGCCGCGACCCGTATCGACGCGCGCGACCGTATAGCCGCTCTCCTCATTGGCGTAGGTGATCCGCTCCAGGACCCCTTCCACCACGGCTGCGTTGACCATGACTCGACGGTACCGCCGGGGTGTGACAGCGGGCGGGGGGTGGGGGTTGGAGGGTGGGGATTGGGTGTGCGGGGTGGGGTATGCGGGGTGGGGGGTGAGGGGGCGGGGCTTCGCGCCGCCGGGGGTTGCTCCGCGTCGGGGCTTCCCGCGTCGGGTGCTTCCCGTGCTGGGGGCTTTCCCCCGCCCCCTCCCCCTCTCCCCCCTTCGGGGGAGGGGGCGGGGGGTGGGTTCGGGGGTGGGGGGAAGGACGACAAGCGCAGCCGCAGCGGCATGCCCCCCATAGCAAGAGCCCCCAGCGGCAAGGGTGCCCGACCGCAAGGTGAGAGCGCCCCGCGCGCACTCAGCAGACGTGTGTGGTGAAGCGTTGCACGACCTCGGCCAGGACCTCCGTCCCGTCGCGCGCCCACAAGGCCGGGTTGAAGATCTCGACCTCGATGGGGCCCCGGTAGCCGGTCGCGTCCACCTGCTGCCGGAACCACCGCAGATCCACCGAGCCATCGCCCAACTGCCCACGCCCTAGTAGGACGCCCGCCGGCAGCGGTGTGACCCAGTCGGCGAGCTGGAAGGCGGCGATCCGCGACGCACCGCCACCGGTAGCGCCAGTACGGCCCGTACCGCGGGTACCGCCCGTGCCACTCGCACCTCCCGTGCCACTCGCACCTCCCGCGCCGCCGGTACCTCCCGCGCGGGTGAGCTGTGTGCCCACCGTGTCGTCCCACCACAGGTGGTAGGTGTCCACGACCACGCCCACCCGGTCCGCGGGGAACCCCTCGGCGAGGTCGAGGGCCTGGGCGAGCGTGGAGACCACGCACCGGTCCGCGGCGTACATCGGGTGCAGGGGTTCCAGGGCCAGCCGTACGCCCCGCTCGGCGGCGTACGGGGTCAACTCGGCGAGTGCGTCGGCGATCCGCTCCCGGGCGCCGGCCAGATCACGGCTGCCGGGCGGCAGTCCGCCGGATACCAGAACCAGGGTGGCGGTGCCGAGGACCGCGGCCTCCTCGATGGCGGCCCTGTTGTCCGCGAGGGCGGTACGGCGCTCCCCGGGATCCTCGGCGGTGAAGAACCCGCCCCGGCACAGGCTGGTGACCGCGATCCCGGCGTCCCGTACGAGCCGGGCAGCCGCCGCGGTCCCGTATTGCCGCACCGGTGCGCGCCACAGGCCCACGCCCCGTACGCCCGCCCGTAGGCAGCCGTCCACCAGGTCGGGCAGCGACCACTGCCGGACGGTCTCCTGATTGATGCTCAGGCGGTCGAGGAGGGCGGAGTCGGGGACGTGGACGGGGGCGGAGTCGGGGACGTGGACGGGGGCGGAGTCGGGGACGTGGACGGGGGCGGAGTCGGGGACGTGGACGGGGGCGGCGTCACGGCGCGTACCACCCCCGTCAGCCACGTCGCCACCCGTATCGCCCGTGTCCGTATCGCCCGCGCCCCCCGCGCCCGTCGCAGCCGACGCGCCGCCCGTCACGTGCCGCGCTCCGTCCGCCGTGCCTGTGCCCCGTACCGCGCCGTGGCCGCCGGCTGCTGCGGCTCCGCCGCGCCGTACACCGTCAGCAGGGTGCGCATTCTGGCGGCGGCCAGTTCCGGGTCGGGGAACAGGCCGAGTCCGTCGGCCAGTTCGTACGCACGGCGCAGGTGGGGCAGGGAACGGGCCGACTGGAGGCCGCCGACCATGGTGAAGTGCGACTGGTGGCCGGCCAGCCAGGCGAGCAGCACCACGCCGGTCTTGTAGTAGCGGGTGGGTGCCCGGAAGAGGTGGCGGGCGAGTGTCACGGTCGGGTCCAGGGTGGCGCGGAATCCGGCGGTGTCCCCGGTGTCCAGGAGGCGGACGGCCCTGGCAGCCAGGGGGGCGAGCGGGTCGAAGACGCCCAGCAGGGCGTCGCTGAAGCCGTGGGCGTCGCCGGCGATCAGTTCGGGGTAGTGGAAGTCGTCGCCCGTGTAGCAGCGCACGCCCTTCGGGAGGCGGCGGCGCAAGGCCACTTCCCGTGGGGCGTCCAGGAGGGAGACCTTGACGCCGTCCACCTCGGCGGGGTGGTCGGCGATGAGGTGCAGCAGCGTCTCGGTGGCCGCGTCGAGGTCCGGGCTGCCCCAGTAGCCCGTCAGCGCCGGGTCGAACATCGGGCCGAGCCAGTGCAGGATCACCGGGCGGGCGGTCTGGCGCAGCAGGTGCCCGTAGAGGTCGCGGTAGGTGTCCGGGCCGCCGGCGAGCGCGGCCAGTTGGCGGGAGGCCATCAGGACGGGCTGGGCGCCGGCGTCCTCGGCGAGGGTGAGCTGTTCCTCGTAGGCGGCCCGGACGTCCGCCAATGTGGCGCCGTGCGGCGGGAGTTGGTCGGTGCCGGCGCCGCAGGCGATCCGGCCGCCGGCGGCCCTGGCCTCGGCGGCGGAGCGGCGGATCAGCTCGGCCGCGCTGCCCCAGTCCAGACCCATGCCGCGCTGTGCGGTGTCCATCGCCTCGGCGACGCCCAGGCCGTGTGCCCAGAGGTGGCGGCGGTAGGCGAGGGTGGCGTCCCAGTCCAGGGCGGCCGGTCCGTCCGGGGTGGTGTCGGCGTGCGGATCGGCGACCACGTGGGCGGCGGCGAAGACCGTGCGGGAGCGCGGCGGGGGCCGCCCGGTGGTGGTCGCCGCGGCCTCGGGGGCGGTCACCGGGGCAGCTCCGGTACAGGGAGCCGGCGGCCCTCCTTCGAGGAGCGCAGGCCCAGTTCGGCGAGCTGGACGCCGCGGGCGCCCGCCGTCAGGTCCCAGTGCCAGGGCTCGTCGCGCACCACATGGCGCAGGAACAGCTCCCATTGGGCCTTGAAGGCGTTGCCGAAGTCGGCGTTGTCCGGGACCTCTTGCCACTGTTCCCGGTAGGAGCGGGGGGAACCGGTGGCGGTGCCGGCGGCGGTGTCGGGGATGTCGGGGTTCCAGACGGGTCTCGGCGTGCCGGCGCGGTGCTGGACGCGGCAGCGGCGCAGACCGGCGACGGCGGAACCCTCGGTGCCGTCCACCTGGAACTCCACCAGTTCGTCGCGGTGGACCCGTACCGCCCAGGAGGAGTTGATCTGGGCGATGATGCCGCCGTCCAGTTCGAAGATGCCGTAGGCGGCGTCGTCGGCGGTCGCCTCGTAGGGGGTGCCGGACTCGTCCCAGCGGCGCGGGATGTGCGTGGTGACCCGCGCCTGGACGGACCGCACCGGGCCGAACAGCTCGTGCAGGACGTATTCCCAGTGGGGGAACATGTCGGCCGCGATGCCGCCGCCGTCCTCGGCGCGGTAGTTCCAGGAGGGGCGCTGCGCCTGCTGCCAGTCGCCCTCGAAGACCCAGTAGCCGAACTCGCCCCGTACGGACAGGACGCGGCCGAAGAAGCCGCCGTCCACCAGGCGGCGGAGCTTGCGCAGTCCGGGCAGGAAGAGCTTGTCCTGGACGACGCCGTGTTTGACGCCGGCGGTGTCGGCCAGCCGGGCCAGCTCCCGTGCGCCCGCCAGGTCGGTGGCGGTGGGCTTCTCCACGTAGAGGTGCTTGCCGGCGGCGATCGCCTTCTTGACGGCGTCGGTGCGGGCGGCGGTGATCTGCGCGTCGAAGTAGACGGCGATGCTGTCGTCGGCGAGTACGGCGTCGAGGTCGTCGCTCCAGTGCTCCAGGCCGTGGCGTTCGGCGAGCGCCCGGACCTTGTGCCCGGAGCGGCCGACGAGCACCGGCTCCGGCCAGATCACCGTTCCGTCGCCCAGGTCGAGGCCGCCCTCCTCGCGCAGCGCGAGGAGGGAGCGGACCAGGTGCTGGTGGTGGCCCATGCGCCCGGTCACGCCGTTCATGGCGATGCGTACGGTCGTGCGTGTCACGGTCCGGCCCCTCTCGCTCGCGGCAGGTCGTTCGGTCGCGTGGGGTGCATGGGTGGGATGCGTGGGGTGGGCGGCCGGCGGGCGCTGTCCGTCGCGGGTGAAGCTAGCGTGCGCGGCGCGGCGGGAACAAGAGGGCCGTCAACTGGTCGATTCCTGCGTGGAGTTCGCCCGTGAGGCCGGGTACGGGGAGCTGGTGCTGTGGACCAACTCCGTGCTGGGCGCGGCCCGGAGGATCTATCAGCGGGCCGGGTTCGAGCCGGCGGCCGAGGAGCCGCACCACGGTTTCGGGAAGGACCTGGTCGGGCAGGACTGGCGACTGACGCCGGCATAGCGGACGGCGCGGCGGTCCGCTCGGCGTGTGCGGCGGCCGGCGCGGGCGGTACGGGCGGTACGGGAGGCGCGATGGGCGGCGGGGACGGCTCGGCGGCGGCGCGGTTCGCGTTCTCGACGCTGGGGGTGCCGGGGATGCCGGTGGCCGAGGTGCTGCGGCTGGCGGCCGGCGCCGGGTATCAGGGGGTGGAGCTGCGGGCGCATCCCGAGGAGCCGGTGCATCCCCTGCTCGGGGCGCGGGAACGGGCCGCGGTGCGCGGGCAGTTCGCGGACGCGGGGGTGGCGGTCCTGGCCGTCGCCGGGTACGTCAGGGTCGCGGCGGAGGTCCGGGGTGCCGCGGGCGAGGCCGGGTTGGGGCGGGAGCTGTCCGAACTGGTGCTGCTCGCCGGCGATCTGGGGGCGCCGTATGTGCGGGTCTTCCCCGGTGGCGGCGCGCGTCCGGCCCGGGCGGCCCGGGCGGATGCGGTGCGGCGGCTGCGGGCGGTGGCGCCGCTCGCCGCGGAGCGCGGGGTGCGGGTGCTGCTGGAGACCCATGACTCGCATCGCACCGGGGCGTCGGCCGCGGGGGTCCTGGGCGCGGTGGGGCGGCGGCAGGCGGGCGCGCTGTGGGACGTGCTGCACTGCTGGCTCGGCGGGGAGGCGCCCGCCGAGACGTATGCCGCGCTGGCGCCGTATCTGGGGTATGTGCAGGTCAAGGACGTCGCCTCGGCGGACGATCTGACGCCGCTTCCGCTGGGGGACGGGGTGCTGCCGCTGCCCGCCGTGGTGGCGGCGCTCGGCCGGGAGGCCGGCGGCTGGCTGTGCTGGGAGTACGAGCGGCGCTGGTATCCGGGGGCGGCCCGGCTCCCCGGGCTGCTGGCCCGGGGCCGCGAGCATCTGGAGCGGCTGCTGGACGCAGCCGGCGGCCGGCCCGGCGCCGGCGCTCCGGCGGGCGGCTGATCCGGGGCGCGCCCGGTCGTGCGGAGCGCCCCGGGTCAGCCCCACCACACCCCCGCCCGCCCCGCAATCCCTGGGCGGCGCAGGGTCCGTGGGTCGTTGACCGGCCGGTGCTTTCCGGCTATCCGTGTCTCCTTGGAAGTTTCCTTCACCTGTTCGAGGAAGCCCGCCGGAAGGAGCGCAGATGCACTCCAGACGTACCGTCCTGACCACCGCCGCCGCCGCGGCCGCCGCGGCCGCCCTCGGCGAAGGGCCCGCACACGCCGCCGGACCCCAGCCCGCCGCCTCCCCCTCCCCCGCCCGTCCGGTGTCCCCCGCCGCCCTGGACCGGCTGCGTCGGACCGTCTCCCGTATGACGCCCGAGGAGAAGGTGGGGCAGCTCTTCGTGATGCGGGTGTACGGGGACTCCGCGACCGACCCGGACCCGGCCGACGCGGCGGCCAACCGCGAGGAGATCGGGGTCGCGAACGCCGCCGAACTGATCGCCACGTACCGGGTGGGCGGCATCATCTACTTCAACTGGGCGCACAACATCCGTGACCCGCACCAGGTCGCCGACCTCTCCAACGGCATCCAGGAGGCCGCCGCCGCGCTGCGCGTCCCCGTACCGGTGCTGATCTCCACGGACCAGGAGCACGGCGCAGTGGCCCGGATCGGCGCGCCCGCGACGCTGTTCCCCGGGGCGATGGCGCTCGGCGCGTCCGGGTCCCGGGAGGACGCCCGTGCGGCGGGGCGGATCGCCGGCCGGGAGCTGTGCGCGATGGGCATCCGGCAGGACTACGCGCCGGACGCGGACGTCAATGTGAACCCGGCCAACCCGGTGATCGGCGTACGGTCCTTCGGCGCCGACCCGCGGGCGGTGTCCCGGATGGTCGCCGCGCAGGTGCGGGGCTATCAGGGCGCGGGGGTCGCGGCCTGCGCCAAGCACTTCCCCGGGCACGGCGACACGGACACCGACAGCCACGTCGGGCTGCCGTACATCCACCACTCCGCGCAGGAGTGGGAGCGGCTGGACGCGCCGCCGTTCCGGGCCGCGATCGCCGCCGGGATCGACACGATCATGACGGCGCACATCGTCGTGCCCGCCTTCGACCCCAGCGGGGACCCGGCCACCCTCTCCCGTCCGATCCTCACCGGCATCCTGCGCGAACGCCTCGGCTACGACGGGGTGGTGGTGACGGATTCGCTGGGCATGGAGGGCGTACGGGAGAAGTACGGGGACGCCCGGGTGCCGGTGCTGGCGCTGCGGGCCGGGGCCGACCAGCTGCTGAACCCGCCGGATCTGCCGCTGGCGTACCGGGCCGTCCTCAGGGCGCTGGAGGGCGGGGAGCTGAGCGAGCGGGAGCTCGACGCCAAGGTGCTGCGGATCCTGCTGCTCAAGGAGCGGCGCGGGCTGTTCGCCGACCCGTACACCACGCACCGGGCGGTCGACCGGGTGGTGGGGACCCGCGGCCATCTGGCCGCCGCGGACCGGATCGCGGACCGCACCACCACGCTGCTGCGCAACGACGGCGGGGTGCTGCCGCTGTCCCCGCGGCGGGAGGGCCGGGTGCTGGTGGTGGGTGCGGACGCGGCGGCGCCGTCCGGCACCGGCGGCCCGCCGACCCGGGTCCTGGCACGGGCGCTGACCGGGCTCGGGTTCACGGCCACCGCGCTGCCCACCGGGATGGCGCCGACCCGGGCGCAGATCGACCGGGCGAGGGCGGCGCTGGCGGAGCGGGACGCGGTGGTGGTGGCCACGTACGACGTCACCGCGTCGTCGCCGCAGCGGGATCTGGTGGCCGCGCTGCTGGCCACCGGGAAGCCGGTGGTGCAGCTGGCGGTCCGCAACCCGTACGACATCGCGCAGTTGGGCGGGGTCAGGGCGGGGCTGGCGAGCTATTCGTGGACGGATGTGGAGCTGCGGGCGGCGGCCCGGGTGATCGCCGGCCGGCGGGATCCGGTGGGCCGGCTGCCGGTGGCGATCATGCGCGCGGACGCCCCGCGGACCGTGCTGTACGGGATCGGCCACGGACTGAACTACTGAGCCGGGCAGGGCCGTTGCGGCCGGCTCCCCGCGACCGCCGGCTGCCGGTCGCGGGGAGCCGCCTGCCGGTCGCGGGGGCGCGTCACCGCCCGGACAGCGCGGTCAGGGCCGTCACGGCCGCAGCGTCGTCATCCGGCGCAGCTCCGGCCGGTCCAGGTTCCTGTCGTACGGGGCCCGGTCGGTGGGCCGGCCGTTCGCGGGGACCGGGAGCCCGGCCCAGGAGAGGAGTTCGGCGGTGGCCTTGGTGCGGTCGGCGTCCTTCAGCTTGGCGATGTCGGCGCCGTGGTTGCCGCCGGGAACGGTGAAGACGTACGAGTCCCGGGCGCCCGTGCCGAGTGTGAAGTGCTTGGCGCTCCACGGGTCGTACTGCCCGTTGACGAACATCATGTGCCGGGCGTGGTGGCGCACCCACCGGTCGACGTCCGGCATGGCGCGCTTGTCGAACGCCATGGGGATCTCGCGCGGCACGAACGAGCGGGAGTTGTTGAGGCCGGGGTAGCGCAGCAGGTCCTGGATGTTGGGGTAGTGGTACGTGGGCTCACCGAGCTGGGTGCCCGCCTGGTAGTAGTACGGCAGGAACTTCTCCAGGCCCTGGTCGGTGTAGGAGTCGAAACCGCCGACCTTGTCGATCCACTGGTACAGCGCGTCGGTCGAGGCGTCCGCCTTGGGGATCGTGGCGCAGGCGGTCTCGGCGGGCTGGTACTGCCAGAAGCCGAACACCAGGTCCGTGACGAGGACTTCGTAGGCTCGGTCGGCGTTGCCGATCAGGGTGAAGGTGCGCTTGTTCTCGCCGGCCCACTTCTCGTAGCGGTTGACGATCTCGTCGCGGCGCAGCAGGGCCTCGCGCTCGACCTTGGCGACGTCGGCGCGGCACTGCGCGCTGCCGACGGTGGCGAAGAAGCGGTCGTAGGGCGCGGGGTCGGCGCGGTCGGTGTTGTTCGGGGCGACGTAGGCGACGGTGCCGTTCATGTCGTGCGGGAAGAAGCGGCGGTAGTACGTGGCCGTCATGCCGCCCTTGCTGCCGCCGGTGGCGATCCAGTTCTTGGGGTAGAGGGCGTGCAGCGCCTGGAAGATGCGGTGCTGGTCGGCGGCCGCCTGCCGGATGTCCAGCTTCTTCCAGTCGGTGGGGGTGGGCCGCGACGGTGTGAAGTAGCGGTATTCCAGGGAGACCTGGTTACCGTCGATGATCTTGGTCGGTTCGCTGCGGGACGGTGTGGTGCTGACGTTGTAGCCGGAGGTGAAGAACACCGTGGGGCGGTCCACCGACCTGTGCAGCACGGTCAGCCGCTGCTGGAAGGTGCCCCGCTCCGGGTGCCGGTGGTCGATCGGCTGGGTGTAGTCGAGGACGAAGTAGCGGTAGCCGTCGACCGGCTTCTCCTCGATCAGGCTCATACCGGGGATCGCGAGGATCCGGTCCTTGATGTCCTGGCCGGCGTCGTCGCCGCGCGCGGTGGCACCGCCTGTGTGCCGGACGTCCGTGCCGTTCGGCTCGGCGGCGGTGGCCGCTCCCGCCGAGGTGCTGCCGACTGTGGCCGTGCCTATGAGCACGGCGAGCGACAGCAGCCATCTCTTGGCCTTGCGCATGCACCCTCCCCTTGGGATAGCAAAGGTCGGGCCGAACCTATCCGCGAGGAAAGGGCGCCACCAGCCTCCATTGCGGCGAGGGTGACGCCCCGGTGGCTTGATCCCGTCGGTGCCAGGGGGCGGTTCCGCTCCCCGCTCCGGGCGACCGGGAGGGCTCTGCGGCCGGACGGGCTACACGGCCAGCGGCTCCTCCTCGCCGGTGAACGTGCGCCACAGCTCCGCATAGCGGCCGTCGCGGGCGAGCAGCTGGGCGTGGGTGCCGTCCTCGATGATCCGGCCGTGGTCCAGCACCACCACCCGGTCGGCGCGGGCGGCGGTCGTCAACCGGTGGGCGACGATCAGGGTGGTGCGGCGGCCGACGAGGCGGTCGGTGGCCTGGTTGACGACGGCTTCGGTGGCCAGGTCCAGGGCGGCGGTCGCCTCGTCGAGCAACAGCACGTCGGGGTCGACGAGTTCGGCGCGGGCCAGGGCGAGCAGCTGGCGCTGGCCGGCGGAGAGGTTGCGGCCCCGCTCGGCGACCTCGTGGAGGTAGCCGCCGTCCAGGGTGGCGATCATGGCGTGGGCGCCGACGGCTCGCGCGGCGGCCTCCACCTCGGCGTCGGTGGCGTCCGGACGGCCGTAGGCGATGGCGTCACGGACCGTGCCGGCGAAGAGGTAGGACTCCTGGGGGACGATGCCGAGCCGGCGGCGGTAGCCGGTCAGGTCCAGCTCGCGCAGGTCGGTGCCGTCGACGCGGACGGCACCCGAGGTCGGGTCGTAGAAGCGGGCGACCAGCTTGACGAGGGTGGACTTGCCGGCGCCGGTCTCCCCGACGAAGGCCACCGTCTGGCCCGCGGGGATGCTGAGGTCGACACCGGACAGCGCCTGCTCGTCGTGCCGGCCGTAGTGGAAGTGCACGGCGTCGAAGGCGATGTCGCCGCGCAGCGAGGGAACCGGGCGGGGCTGCTCGGCGGCCGGGGTGGAGGTCCGCTCGCCGAGCAGCTCGCCTATTCGACGCAGGGAGACGGACGCCTGCTGGTAGCCGTCGAAGACCTGGGAGAGCTGCTGCACGGGCGCGAAGAACAGGTCGATGTACAGCAGATACGCGACCAGGGCGCCGGCGGTGAGGGTGTGCGCGCCCACCCGGTCGGCGCCGACGATCAGTACCAGGGCCGCCGCCACGGACGACAGCAGCTGGACGAAGGGGAAGTAGACGGATATCAGGAACTGGCCGCGCACCCGGGCCTGCCGGTAGGCGTCGCTCCGGGTGGCGTACCGCTCGGAGCCGTGGCCCTCGCGGCGGAACGCCTGGACGATGCGGAGTCCGGCGACGCTCTCCTGAAGGTCGCCGTTGACGACGCTGATCCGCTCGCGGGCGAGTTCGTAGGCGCGCACGCTCTGCTTGCGGAAGAAGTACGTGCCGGCGATCAGCGGCGGGAGGGTGGCGAAGACGACCAGGGCGAGCTGGACGTCGATGGCGAGCAGGGCGACGAGGATGCCGAAGAAGGTCAGCACCGAGACGACGGCGGTGACCAGTCCGGTCTGGAGGAAGGTGGACAGCGCGTCCACGTCCGTGGTCATCCGGGTCATGATCTTGCCGGTCAGTTCGCGCTCGTAGTAGTCCAGGCCGAGGCGCTGGAGGTGGGCGAAGATCTTGACGCGGAGGGAGTACAGGACCCGCTCGCCGGTGCGGCCGGTCATGCGGTTGGAGCCGATCTGGGCGGCCCATTGGGCGAGTACGACGAGGAGGGCGAGGCTCGCGGCGGTCCAGACGCCGGCCAGTACGCCGCGGCGTACGCCCTCGTCGATGCCCTGCCGGATGAGGACCGGCACCAGCAGGGAGGCGATCGCGTCCACCGCGACCAGGGCGAGGGCGACGGCGAGCGGGCCGCCGAAGCCGCGCAGCAGCCGGCGCAGGCCGTAGGAGGTCTCGGGGCGGACGGCGGCGGCCTCGTCGATGTCCGGGGTGTCGGTGGCCGGGGGCAGCGCGGCGACCCGGTCGAGCAGTTCGGGGGTCGCGGGCATACCGGCCAGCGCGGCGGCCATGCCGGGGCCGGTGGCGCCGGACGACCGGGGTGCCGGGCCGGCCGCGCCCGCCTCGGCCTCCTGCTCGCGGCGGACCCACAGTTCGGGGGTGATCCCGCCGACCGCCGCGGCCTCGGCCTCGCGGTCGGCGGCGCGGTCCCGGGTCTCTTCGAGCGCGCCGTCGATCAGGCCGCCGGGCCGTGCGTGCCCGGAGCCGTCGGCCGGCCGGTCCAGCACGCCGGCGGTCCCGTTGGCGGCGAACTCGCCGTCGAAGGCTCCGGCCACCGCCACCGCGCCCGCCGGGTCGTGCTCGATGCCGCCCAGTTCCTCCGGGTCGGTCAGCAGCCTGCGGTACAGGGCGCAGCGCTCCGCCAGTTCCTCCTGGGTGCCGATGTCCACCAGCCGCCCGCCGTCGAGGACGGCGACCCGGTCGGCGAGCGCCAGGGTGGAGGCGCGGTGGGCGATCAGCAGCGTCGTACGGCCCGCCATCACACCGCGCAGCGCCTCGTGGATCTCGTGCTCGACCCGGGCGTCGACGGCGGAGGTGGCGTCGTCCAGGACCAGCAGGCGGGGGTCGGTGAGGATGGCGCGGGCCAGCGCGACCCGCTGGCGCTGACCGCCGGACAGGGTCAGGCCCTGTTCGCCGACCTTGGTGTCGTAGCCCTCGGGGAGCTCGGATATGAAGCCGTCGGCCTGGGCGGCGCGGGCGGCGGCCCGGATCTGCTCGTCGGTGGCCTCGGGGTGGCCGTAGGCGATGTTGTCGCGGATCGCGTCGGAGAACAGGAAGCTGCTCTCGGGGACGAGGCCGATGGCGGCACGCAGCGACTCCAGGGTCAGCTCGCGGACGTCGTGGCCGCCGACCAGGACGCGGCCCGCGGAGACGTCGTAGAAGCGGGGCAGCAGCAGCGAGACGGTCGACTTTCCGCTGCCGGAGGTGCCGACGACGGCGACGGTCTCCCCGGCTGCGATGCGGAGCGAGAAGTCCTCCAGGACGGGGCGGAGGGCGGGGGCGCCGTCCTCCTCGGGGGCGGCGCCGTGCGGTGCGTAGCCGAACGTCACCTTGTCGAAGACCACGGTCGCCGGGGCGTCGGCGGGCAGTTCGTGGGCGTCGGCGCGCTCCTCGATGGTCGGTTCGGTGTCGATGAGCTCGTAGACGCGCTCCACGCCGGCGCGCGCCTGCTGGCCGACGGTCAGCATCATCGCCAGCATCCGGACCGGGCCGACCAGTTGGGCGAGGTACGTGGAGAACGCGACGAAGGTGCCGAGGGTGATGTGGCCCTGGGTGGCCATCCAGCCGCCCAGCGCCAGCATCGCGACCTGGCCCAGGGCCGGAACGGCCTGCAGGGCGGGGGTGTACCGGGCGTTGAGGCGGACCGTGCGCAGCCGGCCGGCGAACAGCCGGTGGCCGACCTCGCGCAGCTTGCCGGTCTCCTGCTCCTCCTGCCCGAACCCCTTGACGACCCGGACGCCGGAGACCGCGCCGTCGACGACGGACGCCACCGCGGCGGCCTGGCCCTGGGCGTACCAGGTGGCGGGGAAGAGCCGGACGCGGCTGCGCCGGGCGATGAACCAGAGGGCCGGGGCGACGGCCAGCGCGACGACGGTCAGCAGCGGCGACAGCACCGCCATCACGGCCAGTGAGATCGCGAACAGCAGGACGTTCCCGATCATCATCGGGAGCATGAACAGCAGGCCCTGGATCAGCTGGAGGTCGCTGGTGGCGCGGCCGACGACCTGGCCGGTGCTCAGCTCGTCCTGCCGGCGGCCGTCGAGCCGGGCTATCGCGTCGTACATCCGGGTGCGCAGGTCGTGCTGGACGTCCAGGGCGAGCCGGCCGCCGTAGAAGCGGCGGAGGTAGGCGAGGGCGTACACGACGACGGCGGCGGCGACCAGGAGGGTGGCCCAGGGGGCGAGGGTCCGCTCGTGCCGGACGATCACGTCGTCGATGATCAGCTTCGGGATGAGCGGGACCAGCGCCATCACGGCCATCCCGGCCAGCGAGGCGCCGAGCGCGAGCAGGACGTCCTTCCGGTACCGCCAGCAGTCACGCGTCAACCGCCGCGCCCAGCCCCCTCGTGCCAAGTCCGTCCCCGCCACCCGATGCCTCCCATGCGTCGTCCACCGCATGGCACCAACACCGCGGACGGCGGATTTCATCCCGCCGTAACAAAGCAATTCGCCGGGCGGGACAGCCGCCCGGAAACGGCCTGGGGGCCACCGCGGCGATCCGCGGCGGCCCCCGGGCTTCCCCTTCCCGGCTACGGCGTCACCGCACCCGCTGCACCGTCAGCTCCGTGATCCCCGGGCGCGGCTTCGGCTTGCCGCCGGGCGTGGTGCCCGGCTCGCCGTGCACCACGACCCGGACGTACCGGGCCTGGCTGCGGCCCGCGTCTCCGGTCCCGGTCCAGTGCTTGCCGTCTCGGGAGATCTGGACGGCGTACGACCTGGGGCGGGTGGCGGTCCAGTGCGGGGTGATCCGCCCGATGGCCGTGGTGCGGCCGAGGTCGACGGTGAGGGTGCCGTCGGCGGCGTCCGGGACCCAGGCGGTGGTGGCGTTGCCGTCCACCGCGGCGCCCGCGTACATGCCCGGCTCCTCGGAGGTCGCGGTGGCGGTGGCGCACCGGGCGGCGTTCGAGGTCGGGGCCAGATCGGGGCGGCGGGTCTTGAGGACCGCCGGGACGCCGCGGCTGACCACCTTGTCGCCCTCGGGCGTCTCGATCCGCATCGGCGCCCCTGAGGTCAGCCGGACCGTCGTCTGGTGCGCGCCGATCACCAGGTCGTACGTCCTGCCCTGCCAGCGCAGCCCGCGCAGGGTGACGCCGGCGGACAGCTGCGGCGGCAGCATCGGGTCCAGGTGCACCCGGTCCTCCCGCAGCCGCAGGCCGGTCAGCCCGTTGGTGAAGGTCTGCAGGAAGCCGCCCTTGCCGGTGAGGAAGTCCTGGGCGGGCTTGCCGGCGTGCGGGTCCTCGGCGCCGGCCTTCTCGCCGCGGGCCTCGGAGAACTCCGCGAACGGCCCGCGGACGAACGGCTTGATGGCGCGCAGGAGATAGCTGTACGTGGCGCAGCCGGGCTCGCCGATGGCGGCGGCGTCGATGGCGTGCACCGAGTCGGTCATGGCCGGGCCGTCGGGGTCGGTGCGGGCGGCGTAGTAGTCGAGGGTGTCGGCCGCCTGCTGCCGGCTCATGGGCCATGCCAGGGGGTACATCAGCAGCACCGTGTCGGCCTGCTTGATGGTCGTCCCCTTGTAGCCGGCGTACTGCTCGAAGACCTTCTTGGTGCCGTCGTAGGGGATCCGCAGCTTGTCGGCGATGGTCGTCCAGGAGGCCGGGGCCCGTTCGCCCAGGAGCGTGGCGGTGCGGGCGGCGTTCCGCAGGGCGGTGGCGGCGCCGGCGTTGGTGAAGACCGCGTCGTCGACGCCGTTGCTGTACTCGTCCGGCCCGGCGACGTTCTTGATCGAGTAGCTGCCGTCGGCGTTGTGGGTGGCCCGGGAGGCCCAGAACTCGGCGATGCCCTTGAGGACCGGCCAGCCGCGGGAGCGCAGCCAGGCGGTGTCCTTGGTGGCGAGGTAGTACTGCCAGGTGGCGAGGGAGATGTCGCCCATGAGGTGGTTCTGGGTCTTGCAGTGCGGCGGGTCCCAGCTGTGGCACTCGGTCCACAGGTCGCCCTTGCCGCCGCTGGTCCAGGAGTAGAACAGGCCCTGGTAGCCGAGCCGCCGGGCGTTGGCGCGGGCGGCGTCCCGGGTGCGGTAGCGGTAGTCGACGATGGACCGGGCGAGATCCGGGTGGGCGGCGAGCAGGCCCGGGTACATCCAGGTCTCGGCGTCCCAGAAGATCTCGCCGGCGTAGTTGTCGCTGGTCAGGCCGGTGGGGCCGATGCTGTTGGCGCTGCCGGCGCGGGTGGCGGCCAGCAGTCCGTACTCCGCCGAGCGGACCCAGGACTGGAGCTGGGGCTGCCCGGCCACCTCGATGTCGCTGCGCCACAGCTGCTGCCAGGCGGCGCTGTGCCGGGCGAACAGGGCGCTCCAGCCGCCGTCCGCGGCGCGGCGCGAGGCGGCCTCGGCGGCGGCGCGCGGGGTGCGGGAGGTGAGCGCGGTGTCCACCCCGACGTACTTGGTCAGCTCGTAGGAGCGGTCGCTGCGGACCGGGAAGGACAGCTGCCGGCTGCTGCTCAGCTTCGCGGCGGCGGAGGCGGAGGTTCCGGCCGACGCGGCGGAACCGTTCTGCGACTGCCCGGTGCGCGGCTGCGGCCGTCCGGCGCGGACGCCGGGGCCGGCGCGCAGCGTGGAGGCCACCGCGCCCTCGGTGCCGGTGCCGTCCGTACGGAAGCCGACGGCCATGGTGCCGCCCGGGCCGGTGCCCGGCGTGCCGGAGGGCTGCATCCGGCGGGCGCCGCGGCCGTCGAGGGTGTCGGTGACGGTCGCCCTGCCGCTCCAGTGGGGCGTCATCCGCAGCCGTACCGCGCCGGTGTGCGCGTCGGCCCGGTCGGCGAGGACGTCGTAGACCAGGTCGGTGGCCCGGCCGTCGGCGGCGGTCCAGGTCAGCGACGTCCGTACGAATCCGCAGCGCAGCGACAGCGTCTGGCGGTAGTGGGAGATGCGCCCCGGTTGCGTGGCGGAGGAGAAGGTCTCGCCGTGCGCGCCCCCGGTGGTGACGTCGAGTGTCGTCCAGGTGGGGAGCGCGGCGATGGCCTGGCGGCCCTGGAGGTCCTGGGGGCCCTTGGCGTAGAGCCCGGAGACGAAGGACCCGTCGTATTCGGGGGTCTTGAGGGGCCAGCCGGTGGTCCCGCCGGGGGCGGCGTATCCGGTGCCGTTGGGCGGTACGCGCTGCCCCAGGTAGCCGTTGCCCACGTAGGCGTGGTGGCTGTCCTTGGGGTCGATGGCGGTGGCGGTGTCGGCCCAGCCGTCGCCCGTGCAGGACGGCCGGCGGTCCCCGGCCGCCTCCGCCGCCGTGGCCGCGGAGGCGGCGGGCGCCAGGGCGCCGACCAGCGTGCCCGCGAGCAGCGCGGCGAGTGTCCCCCGGGAGCGGCGGACGGCCCTGCCGTCCGTGCGGCCCCTGCTGTCCGTGCGGCTCCTGCTGCCTGTGCTGCCTGTGCTGTCCGTGCGGTGAGCGGTCCCCCCGCGGCCTATCTCCCCCTCCTGGCCGGTGCGGTCCTCGTTACCCGCGTGGCCCGTGTGGCTTGTGTGACCGTTCCGGCCGCACTGATCCCCGTGGTCTGTGTGTTCCATGCTTCTCCGTCGTCGCCGTAACGCGCGGTACCGCGCATGACGGCACAAACTCAGCGTCGACCCCCGCCAACAACTGCGCACCCTATGGCGCCGGACCTCCCGAGGTCACCCGTTCCGCACCGACCGTTTTCAGCCACCCTGGCTCTGTAAGCCCCCCGATTGGCCAATACGGCCACACATGCGGCACACTTTTAGACTGACCAGTCAGACCAAAGAGGAGGGGTTGTGGACACCACCCGTCAGGGGGCGGCCGTCAACGCCAGGGGAATCGGAGTGAAGGGCCCACGGGGATGGGCCTTCAGAGGTGTCGACATCACCGCGGAACCGGGCGCGCTGATCGCCGTCCAGGGCCCGTCCGGCTCCGGGCGCACCTGCCTGCTGCTCGCGCTCACCGGCCGGATGCGGATCACCGAAGGCCATGCCACGGTCGCCGGGTTCCCGCTGCCCAAGCGGATGGGGACGGTCCGCGGCCGTACCGCCATCGCGCACGTACCGGGCGTCGCCGACCTCGAACCGGCCCTCACGGTCGCCGAACACCTCCACGAACAGGGCTTGTTGGGCCACCGCCTCCAGGGTTCCCCGGCCGGCGCGCTCCCCTGGAGCCGCCGCCACAAGGAAGCCACCCGGGCCCGGATCGACGCCGCGCTGGCGGCTGCCCGGCTCGACCCCGACACGCTGCCCAAGGGGCTGCGGACCTGCGTACGCGATCTCGAACGGCTCGAAGCGCTGCGGCTGTCCATCGCGCTGGCGGTCATGCACCGGCCGCGGCTGCTGGCCGTCGACGACGTCGACCTCAAGCTGTCCCCCGAGGAGCGCGCCCTGGCCTGGCAGTTGCTCCGGGACCTCGCACTGGAGGGCACCACCGTGGTGGCCGCCGGCAGCGACGCCCCCGCGGACGCGCTGATCGTCTCCACCGCCCCGGCCACCACCACACCCGACACCCACGAGGAGGAAGCGGCGCATGCGTTCGCCGAGACTGGCCGCGCTTGAGCTCCGGCGGTTCGGCAGGGGGAAGCTCCCCCGGCTGGGCCTGGTCGCCCTGATGCTCATCCCGCTGCTGTACGGAGCCCTCTACCTCTGCTCCTTCTGGGACCCCTACAGCCGCCTGGACAAGATCCCGGTGGCGCTGGTCAACGAGGACCAGGGCGCCACCGCCGACGGCAAGAAGCTGACCGCCGGCGCCGATCTCGCCAGGAACGTCAAGGACAGCAAGACCTTCGACTGGAAGGAGGTCAGCGCCAAGGACGCCGCCAAGGGCCTGGAGGAGGGCAAGTACTACCTCTCGCTGACCGTCCCGCAGGACTTCAGCCGGCGGATCGCCTCCAGTGCCGGTGACGACCCGCAGACCGGCGCGCTGCAGGTCCACACCAACGACGCCAACAACTACATCGTCGGCTCGATCTCCAAGACGGTGTTCTCGGAGATCCGCGCCAAGACCTCGGCGAAGTCCTCCCGGGCCTTCCTCGACAAGATCTTCGTGTCGTTCTCGGACCTGCACGACCAGACCGCCAAGGCCGCCGACGGCGCCGGCCAGGTCGACGACGGCCTCGGCACCGCCAAGGAGAAGACCGGCGAACTGGCCGACGGCCTCGGGAAGTTGAACAAGGGCGCGGGGGATCTGAGCAAGGGGGCCGGGGACGTCAGCACGGGCGCGGCTCAGGCCGCCTCGAAGGCCCGGCAGCTGAGCCAGGGCGCCGGCCAGGTCGCGGACGGCACCCAGCAGCTCGCCGAGAAGGTGCAGGGCATCGCCCAGAAGGACCTCCCCTTCCTGCGGGAGCACGGCAAGGACATCGGCGAGAAGGCTCAGATCGTCGCCGACCTCAGCCAGAAGCTCGACGACGACCTGAGCAAGCTCCCGGGCAACTCCGCGAAGGCCGCCGAGCAGGCCCGTAAGAACGCCGACAACGCCTCGGACCTGTACCAGCAGCGCTGCGGCGGACTCGTCTCCACCGACCTCGACTGCGCCAAGCTGAAGGGGATCGCGGACGGTACCGCCATCGCCGCCGACGCGGCGGAGAAGGTCAACGACACCATCGCGCACACGGACTTCGGTCAGTGGCACACCAAGCTGCGCGAGCTGCACCAGGGCGCCGTGATGGTCGCCCAGCAGGCGCCGGGCATCGCGGACCGGGCGGACACCGCCATCAGCCAGATCAACGCGCTCAACGCTGGTGCCCACAAGGTCTCGCAGGGCACCGGTCAGTTCGCCGACGGCATCGGCGCGCTCTCCGATGGCGCGGGCAAAGTCGCCGACGGAGCCGGCCAGCTGCACAACGGCCTCGGTACCGCCCACGACGGTGCCGAGAAGATCAGCGGCGGTCTCTACAAGCTCAAGGACGGCGCCAACCAGCTGGCCACCGGTCTGCACAACGGCGTCGCCAAGATCCCCGACTACGACAAGAAGGACCGCGACACCCGCACCGGCGTGATGTCCGACCCGGTGGCCCTCGCCGCCAAGTCGATGCACAAGGCGCCCAACTACGGCACCGGACTTGCCCCGTACTTCATCCCGCTCTCCCTCTGGGTCGGCGCGATGGTCGCGTACATGCTGCTCCAGCCGCTGGGCAAGCGGGCGCTGGCCGCGGGTGCGCCGGGCTGGCGGATCGCGCTCGGCTCGTGGCTGCCGGCCTTCGCCATCGGCGTCGTCCAGGTGCTGGCCCTGATGGCCGTACTGCACTGGGCCCTCGGCCTGGAAATGGCCCGCGCGGGCGCCACCATCGGGTTCCTGCTGCTGGCCACCGCCTGCTTCACCGCCGTCATCCAGCTGCTGAGCGCCTTCTTCGGGCCAGCCGGCCGGGTGCTGACGCTGGTCGTCCTGATGCTCCAGCTGACCTCGGCGGGCGGCACCTACCCGGTGCAGACCAGCCCCGGCTTCTTCTCGGCCATCCACCCCTTCCTGCCGATGAGTTACGTCGTCGACGGCCTGCGCCGGCTGATCACCGGCGGCGACCTGGCCATCGTCTGGCAGGGCAGTGTGGTGCTCGCCGCGTTCACGCTGGGCGCGCTGGCCCTCACCTCCCTCGCGGCCCGCAGCCGGCAGGTCGTACGGATGAAGGACCTGCACCCGGAGCTCAGCCTGTGAGCAGCCGCTCCGGCAAGGGGGGCGGCGCCGGCTACGGCGCCGCCCCCCGCCGTGCCTCGACCCGGCGCCGGCTCTTCGAAGCCGCCGTCACGCTCATCGCCGAACAGGGCTTCTCCGCCACCACGGTGGACGAGATCGCCGAACGGGCCGGTGTCGCCAAGGGCACCGTCTACTACAACTTCGCCAGCAAGAGCGTCCTCTACGAGGAACTCCTCCGGGAGGGCGTCGACCTCCTCGCGGCCTCCCTCCGGACCGCCGCCGACGAGGTCGCCTCCCAGGGCGGCACCCGGATCGACGCCCTGGACGCGATGATCCGCGCCGGCCTGGACTTCATCGCCGGCGCCCCCGCCCTCACCCAGCTCTACGTCGCCGAACTCTGGCGCACCAACCGCACCTGGCGCGCGACCCTGACCTCCGTACGGGGCCGCGCCCTGACGGTCGTCGAATCGGTCCTTCGGGACGCCGTACAGGCGGGCGAGCTGAGCGACGAACTCGACATCCCGCTGACCGCCTCCGCGCTGCTCGGCATGGTGCTGGTCGCGGCCCTGGACTGGCAGTCGTTCCAGCCGGAGCGCTCGGTGGAGGAGGTCCACGCGGCACTCTCCCACCTGGTGCAGGGGAGGCTGGCGACGGCCGCCCAGGGGCCCGCCCCTGGGCGCCCGTAGCCCGTAGCCCGTCCCCTGGCGCGGCAGCACGCCCGTGCCCAGCCCCTGCTCGCCCCGCTCACCGGCTCGCCGCCCCTCCCCACCACGCCACACAACTGGCCTTGTCTGCACGGCAGTTGGATCGCACGCCGACCTCTCTGGGCACTCACCGCAACACCGTCCGCCGGCGCCTCACCCGCATCGCGGCCCTCCCGGACGCCGACCTGGACGTCCCGGACATCGGCATGGAACTGTGGTTCACCCTCCGGTCGCCGGACCGCGACCCACCACCGGCGTGAGCGTCGCGCCTCGATACGAACGCCACCCCCGACCCGGGAGGCACCCCACCAGGATCGCCCCCGCACCGCACCCACACCCACACCCACCATGGCATCGGCCACAGCCACAGCAGGCAGAACGTCAGCAGTAAGCGACATATCCACCACAAGCACCGCACTCTACGCAAACAACGCACCCTGGACTGAAGGCTCGTGAAGCCCGGCGCCGGCCGCGGCAGCGAACCACCCACGCCCCCGCAACGTCAGTTAGGTTGACCCCGGATCCACAAAAACCGGACGTCAGGTTTTGTCGAGGATCGAGCCGGCTCCGCCGCACCCCGGACCCGGTACGGTCTTGACTCCGGTTTGACCACACGTCATGACAGGCGTCGTGACAGCCGACAGAGCGCGTAACAGGACCGAGCAAAAGGGGAGGGACCTCCATGACGGACTCCGCATCCGGCGGCCCCGGCGGCGCCACGGGCGACTCCACCGGGGCAAGCCCGCAGGGGAGCACCGGAGGCCCCGGCGCGAACCCGCAGGAAACCGCGGGGGGCACCACCGCGGGCAACACGGCCGGCGGTACGGAGAGCGGCACGGCAGGCAACACGGCCGGCGGTCCGCCGGGAGAAGCGGCGGGCAACCCGACAGTCGGTAATCCGGCGGCCGGCGAACCGGCAGCGGGCAATCCGCCGGAGGCCGCACCCGCCCAGCCGCCGCTGCCGCCGCCCTACCCGCCCGGCGCCGTCCCAGGTCAGCAGCCCGCCGGCGGCCCCGTGCAGCAGGTGATCCCGACCTCCGCCGAACACGCCCGGGACATCGGCCGCGCCTACTTCCCGCCGGTCGGCTCGCCGGACGGCCCGGTCTCGATCCTCGTCCACGAATTCGACGAGGGCTACCTCGTCCAGGCCGGCTGGCCGGCTCCCGAGGACCCGACCGCCCTGCCGTCCAGTCCGGGCGGCGCCAACATCGTCATCGCCAAGAGCGACGGCGAGGTGACCTACGTACCGAACTTCCCGCCGGAACCGGCCATCGCGCTCTACCGCCGAACCCGCCGCCCGGCGACGTCGTAACCGATCGGGCGGGCCGAACAGGCCGGACCGATCGGACGGGTTGGACGTGTCGGACGGACCGAGCAGGTCGGACCGATCGGACCCATCGGATGAGTCGGATACGTCGGATGGATCCGATGTATCGGGTGGATCGGAGGTGTCAGTGGTGAGGCGTCCGTGGCAGGTGGTTCGGACGATGTTCCGGACGGCGGGTCGGCGCGTATCGGTGACAGCCCTGTGACAGCAGGCGTCTTGATGAGTTGTCGGTACGCGCGACTAAACTTTGTTGAACGCTGTGCAGTATGTGACGAGCACGAACGAGCCCGGGACGGGGGGACAACATGGCCGGAGACGGACTGCAAGCCGACATACCGTCACTGAAGTCCGGGGGGAGCGCCTTCACCAACATCGGGGAGCGCTACCAGTCCGCGGTCGACAAGCTGAAGAACGGGCTGACCGACCTGGAGGGCAACAGCACCCCGCCGTGGGGCGACGACAACATCGGCCAGAAGTTCGGCGTCGTCTACGAGGGCCTGCGTGACGGTATGTACGAGTCGATGGGGCATCTCGCCGCCAAGCTCCAGGAAATCGGCGGCGCGCTGACCACGATGGCCGACAACCACGAGAGCAACGAGGACTTCAACCACTCCTTGATGCAGCAGCACGTCGCCAACCAAGAGGCCGAGGGCCAGATGATCCGAGAGCTCAAAGAGCCCAACGCCTCAGCCTGATCGCCACCCGGCAGGCGCCTGCCCGCCCGCCGCCTCACGTACCTGAAGGGGCCGCCCTCCCGGCCCCTGCCGCCGGAGTCCGCACCCGCGACTCCCCGCGTCCTCCGCCTTCGTCCCGCTTCTCCATCGTCGCTTCGCTGTCCTACGGGGGATTACCGCTATGTCACTCATGCTGCCGGGTTGGCTGGAGTGGGTCCTTCAGATGCTCGGCTACGACTGGCCGACGGGCGACGAGGACAAGATGAACGAGTCCGCCAGCCACTGGCGGGAGTTCGCGAACGCCATCGAGCAGTTGCAGTCCGAGGGCGTCACGGCCGCCGGCAACGTGCTGTCGGCGAACAGCGGCGACAGCATCGACGGCTTCCAGAAGAACTGGGAGAAGTTCTCCGCCAACGGCAACAACGGCTACATGAACGACGCCCGTGAGGCCGCCGAGGTGATCGCCTTCGCGATGGATGCGGGATCCGTGGTGATCGTCGGCATGAAAGTCGCGGTGATCGCCCAGTTGGCGATCCTCGCGGCGGAGATCATCGCGGCCCAGGCAGCGGCCCCGTTCACACTCGGGCTGTCCGAGATAGGGGCGGCGGGCGCCACACAAGTCACCCGCCTCATCGTGCGCCGCATCCTCAAGGAGGCGGCCGAGTCGCTCGTCGACGCGATCGTGAACACCGCCAAGCAGCCCGCCATGGACGCGCTGCAGAAGATGATCTCCGACGCCATCGCCCAGGGCGTCAACATGGAGTTCGGAGCCCAGAACGGCTTCGACGTCAACCGCAGCCTCAAGACCGGCGCCAAGGCGGCCGAGGACTCGGTCAAGAACACCGGCCAGAACCTCGCCACGAACTTCCGCGACTCCCTGGGCGGCAAGGCGGGCCACCACGCCAAGGGCGGCCTGGACCACGCGGCCGGCCACGGCGGTGAGCACGGCGGCGGTGAACACGGAAGCGAGCACGGCAGCGACCACGGAAGCGAAGGCGGTAGCTCCGGCGAGCACGGTGGCTCGGGGAGCGGGTCCGGCGAGCACGGCGAGCACGGCGGGTCCGGAAGCGGTTCGGGCAGTGGATCCGGCGAACACAGTGGTTCCGGTTCCGGTTCCGGCTCCGGCTCCGGGGAACACAGCGGGTCGGAGTCCGGCTCAGGCTCCGGTTCCGGCTCGGGCAGCGGCTCCGAGGGCCACTCCGGCAGCGGTTCGGGCTCCGGTTCCGGTTCCGGATCGGGCGGCTCCTCGCACACCCCGCGCCCCGGCGAGAACGGCGGCGGCAGCCCGTCCACGACCCCCGAACACACCAACTCGGGCTCCGACACCGGCCACCCCACCCCCAACGCCCAGCCCCTCCCGCCCCCGGAGCACCGCTCTCCCTTCGACGAGGGCTACCAGGGCGGCCACAACAACCCGTACGAGGGGGTCCACTCCCCGGAATCGGGGTCGACGCCCGAATCGGGCCACGCCCCGAACTCGCCCCACCCGGACTCGGTGAGCACCCACCCCACCGCCGACTCCACCCCGAACTCCCCGCACCCGGACTCGGTCAGTACGCACCCCACTCCCGAGGCGGCCCACCCCGACCCGGTCAGTACGCACCCGACGCCGGAGTCGGCCCCCGCCGAGCCCGTCAGTACACACCCCACCCAGCAGCACACGCCAGACCCGGTCAGCACCCAGCCGGCCCCGGAGCACACCGCTCCTCCCGCCCAGGAACACACCGCCCCGCCGGCCCCGGAGCACACCGCCCCGCAGCACGCGGCCCCGCCCGCGCCCGAGCACACCGCCCCGCCGTCCAACTCCACCCCCTACGAGGGCAGTACGCACGCCGACCAGGCATCCGCCCCGCAGTCGTCGCCATCCCACGGCTCCGGCGCCGGCAACCCGCCCACCAACACCGACCACTCCAGCTACGGCAGCGGCGGGGGCGACGGCTCGGGCGGGGGCGCGCGTCCCGCAACGCCGCACGTGAGCATGCCCACCCAGGGCGCCCCCGTGCAGCACTCCTCGGGCCAGTCGTTCCAGCCGCGGGACTCCTCCTCGGGCGGCCCGGTCCACCACGCCGGCGACGAGAACGACACCACCGTTCGCACCCAGTCCGCCGACACCATGACCGCCCCCCAGCCCACCCAGCACACCGCGGACAGCACCCCCAACTCCCCCACCCCACAGCAGGGTTCGCAGCAGGGCGCCCCCCAGAGCGGCACCCCGATGACGGGCATGCCCACCGCCATGCCCACGGCCATGCCCACCCATGGCGCGCCCACCACCTCGGCCCCCAGCACGCCGACCACCAGCGCACCCTCCACCAGCGCGCCGCGTCCGACCAGCGACACCCCCTCCCAGCCCCACCGCCGCCCGGACGCCGCCTCGCCCACGCGCGACATCCCCCAGCAGCGCCCCCAGGACCGCCAGCCGTCCACGCCGCGCCCCACGACCGCACCCAGCAACCCGGGGCCCACCCGACGGCCCGAATCCCCCGCCCCCAGCCAGTCCGCGCAGCCCACCCGGCCCCAGCCGAGCCAGCAACCCCGCTCCCCCCAACACCCGGACCAGACCCAGCCGGTCCACCCGAACGCCACCCGCCCCGAGCAGACCCAGCCGGTCCGCCCCGAGACCGCGCGCCCCGAACAGACCCAGCCCACACGGCCGGAGAACACCCACCCCGAGCAGACCCAACCCGTACGCCCGGAGCAGCAGGGCCCGCACAACCAGCGTCCGGAGACCAACCAACCGCACCCGGACACCACCCAGCCGCGCCCCGAGAACACCCGGCCGGATATTCCTCGGCCCGAGAACACCAGGCCGGACGTTCCTCGCCCCGAGAACACCCAGCCGCGCCCGGAAACAACCCACCCCAACGCCCAACACCCCAACACGCCGCGCCCGGAGAACACCCGCCCGGACACTCCGCGCCCGGAGAACACCCACCCCCAGAACGCCCGGCCGGAGACCACGCACCCGGACAACGCGCGCCCGAACACCCCGCACCCGGAGACGCCGCGTCCCCGCCCCGACGCACCGCGCCCCGAGAACACCCGACCGGACGTTCCCCGGCCCGAGAACACCCAGCCGCGCCCGGAAACAACCCACCCCAACGCCCAACACCCCAACACGCCGCGCCCCGAGAACACCCGACCGGACCCGCGACGCCCCGACGCCACTCGTCCGGACACGCCGCGTCCCCGCCCGGAGGCCCAGCAGCCGCGCCCGCAGGAGCAGCGCCCGCACGACCCCAACCAGCAACACCCGCAACAGCACCCGCAGAACCAGCAGCACCCGCAACAGCAGCCACACCCCAACCAGAACCAGCCGCAGCCCCACCACCCGGACCCGCGCCAGCAGCACCCGCAGCAGCAGCCGCACCGTCCGGACCCCCGTCAGCAGCCCACGCCGCAGAGCCAGCACCAGCAGCCGACGAACCAGCAGCACCACCAGAACCAACAGCAGCACCCCCAGAACCAGCAGCAGCACCACCCGCAGAACCAGCAGCACCCGCAGCAGCAGCCCCAGCACCACAACCCGAACCAGCAGCACGCCCAGAATCAGCAACAGCACCACAACCAGCAGCAGCCCCAGGACCACCACCAGCAGCCGCAACACCAGGAGCAGCACCAGGAGCAGCAGCCCAACCACCCCCCGCGGCCGAGCCTCAACGACATCCGGGCGAGCCTCAACCACCATCCCAGCGGCCTGTATTCGCCGTTCCCGCACGACCAGCAGGCGCTGGAGCACCACTTCCCGCGCAACCCGGACGGCACCCCGCAGGTCCACGCCGACCCTTTCCAGCCCTGGGCCCGCTACCAGAACGACGGCGGTCCGACCGTCCCCGGCCGCTCCAACAACTGCGCCGACTGCACCCGCTCGTTCATCGAGTCCTGGTACGGCAATCCTCAGGTCTCCGCGGTCCGTACGTACGACAACGACGGGCACGGCGGCCTGGACCGCGCCAGCGGTGAGCGTGACGGCACCAACAACATCCAGAAGTGGGCCGGCACCGACTTCCGGAACTCCGGCCAGAATTCGCACGAGGCGTACCAGAACATCGCCCACGAACTCCAGCAGGCCGGGCATGGTTCCGCGTCGGCCGTCCTCGTCACCTGGCCGAAGAACCCCGACGGCAGCGGCGGCGGTGCGCACGTCTTCAACGCGGTCAACCACAACGGCCGCGTCGTATGGGTGGACAGCCAGACCGGCGAGATCAGCCACCAGCCCATCCACGCCCAGGCCGAGGGCGTCTGGCACCTGACCCTCGACGGCAACCGCAACCCGTACGACCCCACGGCCCACCAGAACCAGCAGCCCAACCAGGCCCAGCACCAGGCCCAGGCCCAACACCAACAGCAGGCCCAGGCCCAAAACCCCCAGCAGAACCAGCACCAGAACCCCCAGCAGAACCAGGCGCAGCAACCCCAGCACCAGCCCCAGCAGCAGCAACCCCAGACCCACCAGCCCCAACAGCAGCCACAGCCGCAGCCGCAGCACGACCCGAACCAGCAGCACCCCCAGAACAACCAGCCGCAGCAGCCGCACGAGCAGGCACCGCAGCCGCAGCAGCACCAGCCGCAGAACGGTCAGCAGCAGCCCCAGCACGGGCAGCCCCAGCAGCCGCACCCCGACCAGAGCCAGCACCAGGCCCAGCCCCAGAACCACCAGCAGCAGCCGCAGCACCAGCAGGCACCGCAGCCTCAACACCAGCCGCAGCAGCACCAAGGCCAGGGCCAGGCTCAGCAGCCCCAGCACGGCCAGCACCAGCCGCAGAACCCCTACCAGCAGCACCAGGGCCAGCAACCTCACAACCCGTACCAACAGCCGCACCACGGCCAGCCGCAGCACCAGCCTGCGCCGCAGCACCAGCCGCAACCCCACGTGCCGCAACAGCAACACCCTCAGCAGCCGCAGGTGCAGCACCCACAGCAGCAATCCCACCCACAGCAACAACACCCCCAGCACGCCCCCAACCAGCAGTACGGCGGCGGGCACCACCCTGCGGGCGCACCGGGTGCCCACCACGACCCCGCCGACGGGCACGCTCCGAACACCGAGCACCCGCGCCATGACGCACCTGCGACGAAGCCGGAGCACGCTCCGGACCACACGGCGGACCACCAGTCCCAAGGCCACGCCCCCGAGCACCAGCCCCCGGCGCACTCCGGCCCGGAGGGCACCCACCAGCCGCCGGCACCCCGCAATCCCGGCGCCCTCCCGCCTCCCGACCCGTCGGGCCACCAGCCCCCCGGGCACGACAAGAACGACAAGGACGCCCAAGGCGACGACGGGAACAAGAAGAGCGGCAAGCACAAACTGGACGAGTCCTCGGAAGAGGCAACCGGAAAGCCGCCGAAAGTACGGCGCCAGGAGGCGGCGAGCGAGCCCTTCAGCGGCGATCACGCTCAGGGCAACACGCCGTACGGGGAGCGGCAGCCCGGCGACGGCTCCCACGAGCACCACGAGATGCTCACCGACGATTCGCAGGCGAGGGTGCGTCGCACCAACGACGTGCGACAGGTCAACATCGAGCCGGTCCTGGGGCATCTGCACGAGTGGGCCGAGCCGGCACACGGCGCCGCCGACCCCAAGCCGCCTTTGCTGCGCGTCATCGACGAATCCGCGAAGGGCCCGCTCACGAAAGCCCGACTTGGGGAACTGCTCCCCGGTTTCAACTCGATGAAGCAGCCTGAGCAGATGGCCGCCGTCGGCGCCATCGCGCGTATGAGCCATCAGTTCCATGATGCGCACTCCGTGGACGAGTCGGGCGGTTCCGAACTCCACGGCAGGCACAACCCGAAGAATTCCAAGCCGGTCGACCCGGCAGCCATGGCGCGCGAGTATGCCGCCACGCGCGACCTCATCGACCACGACGGCAATCCCGGCAATTCCTCTGAACTGGGGAAGGAGAAGCGGAAGTTCACCTCGCTGTGGAACAAGACGGTGGGCGTCCCCGCCAAGAGCTCCGACGAGGCGGACCATGAATCCGCCAAGCGACTGCGCCCCGACTTCTCCGGCAAGAACTACGCCGTACTGGAAGTGGAGAAGAGACTTCCTGACGGCACCACCGAGACGCACTACGTCATTGACTCGTCGGTGCCGGTGGGCGCCCCCATGGGGGTCATCGACCACTCCGAACCGGTCCTCGGGGAGCATTACCGAAAGATCTCCGAGGACAATCCGGGCATGTATCGCGCTCCAGCCATGTACACGGAATTCGAGCCGTGCGGCGACAAAACCCACCCCGCTTCGGCCAACTGCTCCTACTACCTGTCGAACGAGCTCGAACGCGCAGCGGGCGAGGAGCGCACAAACTACAGTTCAATTCCGCACGAGGAGCGCGGAAACATTCCAGAAGGCAAGAATTCGACCACGATCTACTACGCCGCCGGTTACCGCAATGCGGAGCTTTCTCCGGAACGCATGGCACAAATCCATGCACAGCTCGGCGAGAACCCAAGCGAACAGCAAGTGAATGAGGCAGTAAAGGCAGCCAAGCAAGAGGCAAGGGAGCAGCGCGACAATGACATGCACCGCGCACGCGGGGAGATGCTCCGCGTGTGGATGAAGGTAGCCTCGTACTGAACCGTCCCACCAACTGCCCCTGATACGGAGAAGCCAGCACATGCGGTATGCCGAGGCGCTCGGGAAGGTCGTCGGATGGCTTGAAGAGCCGCGCCGGAAGGGCCTCGTGCTGCACGTCGTGGGTGCACCGGGAGTCGGGAAGTCACAGCTGCTGGCAGACGTGCAGCAGCGCTTTCCCACGGCGATCGCGGTCGACTGCCGTGGCCGGACCGCGGACGAGGTGGCCGAGGCGGTGCTGGACGGGCTGGGGATCGATGCGACGCGGGCGCATCGCCCCGATCGGCTCTCCGAAGCTCTCGCCCAACACCGCGGCGACTCGGTGGTCCTGCTGACGAACGCCCAGTGGGCCGGACCGCTCTTCAGTTGCCGTGAGCCGTTCCGCGTGGGGGTCCGCCTTGCTTGGATGTTGGGCGTGGACGGCGGTGACCGGGTACGCGTGGTAGTCGAGTCGGACACCGCTCACCTACGAGTGACGACCCACCGCGACAACGACGTTCTCCTCGAATCGGATGCACCATCCGGCGAAGTCCCCGAAGCGGCCATCGGCCGCCTGCTCGACACCCACCCAGCGCTGGCCGCCCTCGCCGCCGCGGAGACCCGGCAGATCTCGCTCTCGGTCTGGGCGCTGCTGTCCCGGACCCTGGGCACCCACGCCACGCCCGACGAGCTGTCGGCGCTCCTGAGCACCCTCCCCGACGACGTGGTGGCCTCCCACCCCACCGCGTCCCCCCACGACACCCTGGTGAGCTTCCGCACCGACGGCCTCAAGCACCTCGCCCGCACCGCCCGCCTCAGCACGCCAGCTCAACAGCGGGCTCTCGCCGCGGAGTTGCTCACCCACATCACCACCCGCCCGCCGTCCGGCCCGGTCCACGCCTACGCCGCACAGGCCCTCGCCCTACACGCCGCCCTCTCCGGCACCGAACTCCCCGCGCTGCTCACCAGCGCACCGGCCCTCGCCCACTGCACCCGCTATTCCGTCCTCCAGGCCCTCGCCCACCACTTCCCGGACGGCGTTCCCCAAGGGGGCATCGCCGCCGACATCCACTACCTTGAAACCGAGGGGATCGCCCCGGAGGATCAGGGCGAATGGCTCTCCTGGCTCCATTGGGCGGCCACCAACCGCGGCGACACGGCATGGGCGGCGGCCCTCGCTGACTCCGGCATCACCCTCCCCTGGCGCACCGCCTGGTCGCACTACCGCCCCTACGGCGTCTTCGGGCCCTTCCCCGGGGAAACCGGGAGGGTGGACCACCTGTTCCCCGGGGCCCTCGCCGGCACCGGCGCCGTAGCCGGCCAACACCTGCTACCGGTTTTCCGGGACGGCGACTACGTCCTGCCGGAAGGCGACGACCAGGCCGTCGAGCGTGTGTGGAATCTGGCGGACGGCACAGAACTCGCCCCCTCAGCCGTCGTCGACATCTGCTACGGCCTGGAGGGTGACGTCGAAAGCGTCGAGGGCCGCACCCGATTCGAGAGCACCGCAGACGCGGCGCTCGACCTCGACGACCGCACCCCCCTCCGTGTCCCCTACAGCATCACCAGCAGCTGCGCCACGGACGGCGACCGCTGGGTGCTGGCGGGCCGCGGCGGCCTCTTCGCCCTCGACGCCCACAGCCCGGCGCCCGGCGGAGACGAGGGCACCCCACTTCCCCGCTGGGCACCCCCGCTCGTCGCCCCTCACACCGCCGCGGCCACCTGGGAGTTCCCGGCAGAACTCACCGCGCCCCTGGGCCCCTCCCCCACGGCCCTGGG
>NZ_JBNHIN010000008.1:194632-259673 GCF_050054615.1 Streptomyces sp. YGL11-2 | reverse complement strand
CACACGGTGGTTCGGGGCCGTCGGCGCTCCACAGCCCCCGCCCGCTGTCGGACCCGTCTGCTAAGACTGATGCTGTGAGCAGGGAGAACGGACGGACGGAGCCGGGCGGGGGGGAGCAGCTGGCCCTTATCCGCGAGGCGGTGCGGGAGACGAAGGGGGAGCGGGCCAGGCCGCGGACGTGGCGGGGGGCCGAGCTGGCCGCCGGGCTGCCGGTGGCCCGGGTGCTGGTCGACAAGGGGCTGGTGCATCTCGACCGGTTCTTCGACTATGCGGTGCCGGCCGCGATGGACGCCGAGGCGCAGCCCGGGGTGCGGGTGCGGGTGCGGTTCGGGGCGGGGGAGAAGGGCGGCCGCCGGGAGGGCGGCAAGCTCGTCAGCGGGTTCATCGTGGAGCGGGTGGCGGAGAGTGAGTTCCGGGGGGTGCTGGCGCCGATCGCGCAGGTGCTGTCGCCGGAGCGGGTGCTGACGCCGCAGCTGCTGGCGCTGTGCCGGTCGGTCGCGGACCGCTATGCCGGGTCGTTGGCGGATGTGGTGCAGCTGGCGGTGCCGCCCCGCCGGGCACGGGCCGAGGCGAAGCCGTCCGATGCGCCGCTGCCACCCAACGCGCCGCCGGAGTCCGGGAGTTGGATTCGGTACGGGGCCGGTGCCGGGTTCCTGTCGGCGCTCGCGCGGGGGGACGCGCCGCGGGCGGTGTGGACGGCGCTGCCGGGGGCGACCTGGCCGCAGGAGTTGGCGCGGGCCGCCGCCGCGGCGCTGGCCGGCGGGCGCGGGGCGCTGGTGGTGGTGCCGGACGGGCGGGCCGCGGCCCGGGTGGACGCGGCGCTGGAGGAGCTGATCGGGGCGGGCCGCCATGTGCTGCTGACCGCGGATACCGGGCCCGAGGAGCGGTATCGACGGTGGCTGGCGGTCAGCCGGGGGGCGGTCCGTGCGGTGGTCGGGACGCGGGCGGCGATGTTCGCGCCGGTCGCCGATCCCGGGCTGGTCGCCCTGTGGGACGACGGGGACGCGAGTCACAGCGATCCGCACGCTCCCCAGCCGCATGCCCGGGAGGTGCTGATCCAGCGGTCGGTGAGCGAGCGGGCCGGGTTTCTGCTGGGCGGGCTGAGCTGCACGGTCGAGGCGGCACAGCTGGTGGAGACGGGCTGGGCCCGGCCACTGACCGCCGACCGCGAGCAGGTGCGGGCCGCGGCGCCGCTGGTGCGTACGGTCGGCGACGGCGACGAGGCCAGGGACGCCGCGGCGCGGGCCGCCCGGCTGCCGACGATGGCGTGGCAGGTGGTCCGCGAGGGGCTCAAGCACGGGCCGGTGCTGGTGCAGGTGCCGCGGCGCGGCTATGCGCCCCGGCTGGCGTGCGAGCGGTGCCGGACCCCCGCCCGCTGCCGGGCGTGCGCCGGCCCCCTGGAGGCGCGTGCGGCCGGCGAGCTGGGTTGCGCCTGGTGCGGGCGGGAGGAGCCGGACTGGCACTGCGTCGAGTGCGGCGGGGTCCGGCTGCGGGCGCAGATCGTGGGCGCACGGCGTACGGCCGAGGAGCTGGGCCGGGCGTTCCCCGCGGTGCCGGTGCGCACGTCGGGGCGGGACCATGTGCTGGCGTCGGTGCCGGGGGCGCCCGCGCTGGTGGTGAGCACGCCGGGGGCCGAGCCGGTGGCCGAGGGCTCGGGGTACGCCGCCGCGCTGCTGCTGGACGGCTGGGCGCTGCTGGGCCGGCCGGATCTCCGGGCGGGGGAAGAGGCGTTGCGCCGCTGGCTGGGGGCCGCCGCGCTGGTCCGGGGACAGGCCGAGGGCGGCACGGTCGCGGTGATAGCGGAGCCGACGCTGCGGCCGGTTCAGGCACTGGTGCGCTGGGATCCGGTCGGCCATGCGGTCCGCGAGCTGGCCGAGCGGGCGGAGCTGGGGTTCCCGCCGGTGTCCCGGATGGCGTCGGTGGCGGGCCGCGTCGAGGACGTCGCCGGCCTGCTGCGGTCGGCCGAACTCCCCGCGGGGGCCGAGGTGTTGGGTCCCGTGCCGCTCCCGGTGCCGGATCCCGGGCGGCCCCGGAGGCCGGGGGATCCGCCGCCCGGCGAGGCGTGGGAGCGGGCGCTCGTGCGGGTCCGGCCGGGCCAGGGGACGGCGCTGGCCGCGGCACTGAAGGCCGCCCGCGCGGCGCGACTGGTCAAGCGGGAGGGCGAGCCGGTGCGGGTGCGGATCGATCCGCCCGATCTCGGGTGAGGCGGCCGCCCGCGAACGGTGCCGCCCCGGGACCGAAGTCGGCAGGCGGTCCCGGGGCGTTGGCAAGCGTCGTTCGCCGAGCGTGCGGAGCGTGCTGGGCCGGCGGGGTGTCAGCCGTTGCGGGGGCCGGGGAAGGCGCCGGGGCGCGCCGGCTCGTCCCTGGTGGCGGCGGAGGGCTGGGTGGGCATGGAACGGGCGGCGGGCACGGACGGGGAGCCGGGCAGGCCGCCGGCCAGGCTGACCGTGCGGGCCGCGGAGGCGTCGGAGGAGCGCACCGCGGAGTCGCCGCCGTCGGCGGGCGGCTGGGCGGCGGCCCGGCGCGCACCGTAACGGCGGTGCACGGCCTGCTTGGTGACGCCGAGCGCGGAGCCCACCGCGTCCCAGGAGAATCCCAGCGAGCGGTCGAAGTCGACCGCGGCGGTGACGAGGGTCTCGACGCTGTCCCGGAGTTCCTGCGCCAGGCGCACGGTGGGCGCGGGCGCGCGTCCGTAGACGACGAAGCCCGCGGAGGGGCCCGTGCGGCGCGGTCGGTAGACGTTGCCGAGCTGCGCGGTGAGCGTGCGCAGGGCGTCCACCTGCCGGCGGACCCGCTCGATGTCCCGCACCAGGAGATGAAGGCTGGCGCGCGCCTGGGCGTCGTGGGTTGCGTGGTCGGCCATGAGCAAGCCTCTCGAACCGGCGTGGAAAGGAAGGGTGAAAGCAGTCGGGCCGCCAAAGCGGCCCGCATACAGGTCAATGCTGCTTGACCAACGCGACAGGAGCGGCTCTGGTCACGGTATGGGGGCGTACGAGCTTGTGCGCGGGGCGCGGGCGACTTCGCACGCCCCCGCCGTCCGGACCCATGACCTGGGCCAAGAGCCATAGACTGGTGCGCCGTTCCGCTGCGTGTGAGAGGTAGTCCGTCACCCATGAGGCTTGTCTTCGCCGGCACCCCCGAGGTCGCCGTACCCGCCCTCGATGCCCTGATCGCCTCGGACCGGCATGAGGTGGTGGCCGTCGTGACGAGGCCCGACGCACCCGCCGGGCGGGGCCGCCGGCTGGTCGCCAGCCCGGTCGCGGAGCGTGCGGAGGAGGCGGGCATCGAGGTCCTCAAGCCCGTCAAGCCGCGGGACGAGGACTTCCTCGCCCGGCTGCGGGAGATCGGGCCGGACTGCTGCCCGGTGGTCGCCTACGGGGCGCTGCTGCCGAAGGTCGCGCTGGACATCCCACCCAAGGGGTGGGTCAACCTGCACTTCTCCCTGCTGCCGGCGTGGCGCGGTGCGGCGCCCGTGCAGCACGCGGTGCTCGCCGGCGACGAGGTGACCGGTGCCACGACGTTCCAGATCGAACAGGGCCTGGACTCCGGTCCGGTGTACGGGGTGCTGACCGAGGAGGTGCGGTCGACGGACACCAGCGGCGATCTGCTCACCCGGCTGGCGTTCGCCGGCTCCGGTCTGCTCGTCGCCACGATGGACGGCATCGAGGACGGCACCCTCAAGGCGGTGCCGCAGCCGGAGGAGGGCGTCTCGCTCGCGCCGAAGATCGAGGTCGAGGACGCCAGGGTCGACTGGACGGCACCGGCGCTGCGGGTCGACCGGGTGGTCCGCGGCTGCGCGCCGGCGCCCGGGGCCTGGACGGTCTTCCGCGGTGAGCGCCTCAAGCTGATCGCGACCGCCATCGCCCCCGACCCCGCCGAACTCGCCCTGGCGCCCGGCGAATTGGCCGGCACGAAGAAGGCCGTCTACGTCGGCACCGGCAGCCGGCCGGTCGAGCTGCTCTGGGTCCAGCCGCAGGGAAAGAAGCCGATGCAGGGCGCGGACTGGGCGCGCGGCGTACGGATCGCGGCCGGGGAGCGGCTGGGCGAGCAGCCCCCGGCCTGACCCGGGGCCGGCGGTCCGGCCCGGCGCGCCGGCGCCGGGGCGCCCGCGTAGGCTGGGGCGGAACCCACTTCCCGTATCCGGAGCACCTTTTCTGTGAGTCAGCAGCCGCCCCGCCGCCATGGCACCCGCAAGCCCTACCGCCGCCCCCAGAAGGACCCGGTGCGGATCCTCGCGTTCGAGGCGCTGCGGGCCGTCGACGAGCGGGACGCCTACGCGAACCTGGTGCTGCCCCCGCTGCTGCGCAAGGCGCGGGAGGGCGGGGAGTTCGACTCCCGGGACGCGGCGCTGGCCACCGAGCTGGTGTACGGGTCGCTGCGCCGCCAGGGGACGTACGACGCGATCGTCGCGCAGTGCGTGGACCGGCCGCTGCGCGAGGTCGACCCGCCGGTGCTGGACGTGCTGACGCTCGGCGCGCACCAGTTGCTCGGGACGCGGATTCCGACCCACGCCGCGGTCAGCGCGAGCGTCGAGCTGGCGCGGGTGGTGCTGGGCGACGGGCGGGCGAAGTTCGTCAACGCGGTGCTGCGCAAGGTCGCTGCGCACGATCTCGACGGCTGGCTGGAGCGGGTGGCTCCGGAGTACGACGAGGACCCCGAGGACCATCTCGGGATCGTGCACGCCCACCCCCGATGGATCGTCTCGGCGCTCTGGGACGCCCTGGGCGGTGGCCGCGCCGGTATCGAGGACCTGTTGGAGGCGGACAACGAGCGCCCCGAGGTGACGCTGGTGGCGCGCCCCGGCCGGGCCACCGCCGAGGAGCTGCTGGACGCCGTCGGCGAGGGCGGCGCGCTGCCGGGGCGCTGGTCCCCGTATGCCGTGCGGCTGGCCGAGGGCGGTGAGCCGGGTGCGCTGGACCCGGTGCGCGAGGGCCGGGCCGGGGTGCAGGACGAGGGCAGCCAGCTGGTCGCGATCGCGCTGGCCAACGCGCCCCTGGACGGCCCGGACCGGGTCTGGCTGGACGGCTGCGCGGGGCCGGGCGGCAAGGCGGCGCTGCTGGGCGCGCTCGCGGCGGAGCGCGGCGCGGCCCTGCTGGCGTCGGAGAAGCAGCCGCACCGCGCCCGCCTGGTGGCGCGGGCGCTCGACGGCAACCCCGGCCCGTACGCGGTCATCGCCGCGGACGGCACCCGCCCGGCCTGGCGGCCCGGCGCCTTCGACCGGGTGCTGGTGGACGTGCCGTGCACCGGCCTGGGCGCGCTGCGCCGCCGTCCCGAGGCCCGCTGGCGGCGCCGCCCCGAGGATCTGGAGGGTTTCGCGCCGCTCCAGCGGGAGCTGCTGCGCCAGGCGCTGGCGGCCGTGCGGGTAGGTGGGGTGGTGGGCTATGCGACCTGCTCGCCGCATCCGGCGGAGACCCGGGCCGTGGTGGAGGACGTGATCAAGGGGCGCGGGGGTGCCGCGGTGGAGGTCGAGTGGGTGGACGCCCGGCCGCTGATGCCCGGGGTGCCGGCGCTCGGTGACGGGCCGGACGTGCAGCTGTGGCCGCATCTGCACGGGACGGACGCGATGTATCTGGCGCTTCTTCGCCGGACGGACTGAGTTCTCCGCCCGCCGCCGGGCCGGCGGCGGAACGTGACGGCCTCGGAGGGCCCCGGGCGAGGGGCTGTCCGGGGCCGTCGCCGTGTGTCCGGGCGTGAACGGTGTCCGGCCGGGGAGGCGGCGGACGCGAGCGGCCGGTTTCGGCCGCAGTGGAGGCGGACCCCTGTCGAGCGGGCCCCGGGCACGAGATATCTTGATGTCAAGCAATGTTGAGACGTGGATGGAGCGGAGCACCCGGTGACTGACTCGACCATCATTTACACCCACACTGACGAGGCCCCGGCCCTGGCGACGTATTCGTTCCTGCCGGTGGTCGAGGCGTATGCCGCGACGGCCGGGGTGACGCTGGAGAGCCGTGACATCTCGCTGGCCGGGCGGATCATCGCCAGCTTCCCGGAGCGTCTTGAGGAGAGCCAGCGCATCGACGACGCGCTCGCCGAGCTCGGCGAACTGGCCAAGACCCCGGGCGCGAACATCATCAAGCTGCCGAACATCTCGGCCTCGATCCCGCAGCTGAAGGCTGCCGTGGCCGAGCTCCAGAAGCAGGGCTACGCGCTGCCGGACTACCCGGACGACCCGAAGACCGACGAGGAGCGCGACATCCGCGCCCGTTACGACAAGGTCAAGGGCAGCGCGGTCAACCCGGTGCTGCGCGAGGGCAACTCCGACCGCCGGGCGCCGGCTTCGGTGAAGAACTACGCCAAGGCCCACCCGCACCGCATGGGCGCCTGGACGCCCGAGTCGAAGACGAACGTCGTCACCATGGGCGCCGACGACTTCCGCTCCACCGAGAAGTCCGCGGTCGTCGCCGAGGACGGCACGCTGCGCATCGAGCTGTCGGGCGACGACGGCAGCACCACCGTGCTGCGCGAGTCGGTACCGGTACTGGCCGGCGAGGTCGTCGACGCGTCCGTCATGCGCGTCGCGGCGCTCCGCGAGTTCCTGGCCGCGCAGGTGGCCTGCGCCAAGGCCGACGGCGTGCTGTTCTCCGTGCACCTGAAGGCCACGATGATGAAGGTCTCCGACCCGATCGTCTTCGGCCATGTCGTCCGCGCGTTCTTCCCGAAGACCTTCGCCCAGTACGGCGAGACCTTCGCGACCGCCGGGCTGACCCCCAACGACGGCCTCGGCGGCATCTACAAGGGCCTGGAGTCGCTGCCGAACGGCGCCGAGATCAAGGCGTCCTTCGACGCCGAGCTGGCCGACGGCCCCGAGCTGGCGATGGTCGACTCCGACCGCGGCATCACCAACCTGCACGTCCCCAGCGACGTCATCGTGGACGCCTCCATGCCGGCCATGATCCGTACGTCCGGCCACATGTGGGGCCCGGACGGCCAGGAGGCCGACACCCTCGCCGTCATCCCGGACAGCAGCTACGCCGGCGTCTACCAGGCCGTCATCGAGGACTGCCGGGCGCACGGCGCCTTCGACCCGGCCACGATGGGCTCGGTGCCCAACGTCGGCCTGATGGCGCAGAAGGCCGAGGAGTACGGCAGCCACGACAAGACCTTCGAGATCCCGACCACCGGCACGGTGCGCGTTCTCGACGCGGCCGGCACCGTGGTGCTGGAGCAGGTCGTGAGCGCCGGCGACATCTTCCGGATGTGCCAGACCAAGGACGCCCCGATCAAGGACTGGGTCAAGCTCGCCGTGACCCGCGCCCGCGCGAGCGGCGACCCGGCCGTGTTCTGGCTCGACGAGGGCCGTGCGCACGACGCCCAGCTCATCGCGAAGGTCAAGGCGTACCTGCCGGAGCACGACACCGACGGCCTGCAGATCGAGATCAAGTCGCCGGTCGACGCGACCACGTTCTCCCTGGAGCGGATCCGCCGCGGCGAGAACACCATCTCGGTCACCGGCAACGTCCTGCGTGACTACCTGACCGACCTGTTCCCGATCCTGGAGCTGGGCACCAGCGCCAAGATGCTCTCGGTCGTCCCGCTGATGAACGGCGGCGGGCTGTTCGAGACGGGCGCCGGCGGCTCCGCCCCGAAGCACGTCCAGCAGTTGGTCAAGGAGAACTACCTGCGCTGGGACAGCCTGGGCGAGTTCCTGGCCCTCGCGGTCAGCTTCGAGCACCTGGCGACGACCACGGGCAACGCCCGTGCGCAGGTCCTGGCCGACACCCTCGACCGCGCGACCGGCTCGTTCCTCAACGAGAACAAGTCGCCGAGTCGCAAGCTGGGCGGTATCGACAACCGCGGCAGCCACTTCTACCTCGCGCTCTACTGGGCCCAGGAGCTGGCCAAGCAGACCGACGACGCGCAGCTTGCCGAGGCGTTCGGCCCGCTGGCCAAGACGCTGGGCGAGCAGGAGCAGACCATCGTCGACGAGCTGATCGCGGTGCAGGGCTCCCCGGCCGACATCGGCGGCTACTACCAGCCCGACGCCGCCAAGGCGTCCGCGGTGATGCGTCCGTCGGCGACGCTGAACCAGGCGCTGGCGTCCCTGAAGCGCTAGTCGCACAAGGTCGCAGCCGTTCCGCCCCGGCCGGGTGTCGCATCCGGCCGGGGCGGACCCGTGCGTGCCGGGTGAGGCGCTGTCCGGGCCCGCCGCCGGCCGCGCGCGGCCGCCGGGCCATACTGGTGGCATGGCCTTGATCAACCCCAGCATCCTGTCCGCCGACTTCGCCCGCCTCGCCGAGGAGGCGAAGGCCGTCGAGGGCGCCGACTGGCTCCACGTCGACGTCATGGACAACCACTTCGTCCCCAACCTCACGCTCGGCGTGCCCATCGTCGAGTCGCTGAGCAGGGCGACGGACACCCCCCTCGACCTGCACCTGATGATCGAGGACCCGGACCGCTGGGCGCCGCGCTACGTAGAAGCGGGGGCAGGGTCCGTGACCTTCCACGCGGAGGCCGCCGCCGCACCGGTGCGTCTGGCGCGGGAGATCCGGGCCAAGGGCGCGCGGGCGTCGATGGCGCTCAAGCCGGCCACCCCGATCGAGCCGTACGAGGACCTGCTCCCCGAGCTGGACATGCTGCTGATCATGACCGTGGAGCCCGGCTTCGGGGGCCAGGCGTTCCTGGACATCATGCTGCCGAAGATCCGCCGCACCCGTGAGCTGATCTCCCGGCACGGCCTCCAGCTGTGGCTCCAGGTGGACGGCGGGGTCTCCGCGTCCACCATCGAGCGGTGCGCGGAGGCGGGCGCCGACGTGTTCGTGGCGGGCTCGGCGGTGTACGGGGCCGACGACCCGGCCAAGGCGGTCCGCGACCTGCGGGAGAAGGCCGAGGCGGCGACGGCCGCGAGCTGGGGCTGCGCGCACTGATCGAGCGCGCCCGGCCGGTACGCGGGCCGGGGCCGGCTTTTCCGGCGTGATGCGCGCCACCGGTTGTCCTTTCGGCAACCGAGCGTTCATGCTCGTCGGGTCGGTCTTGGTCCCCGTACACCTCGGGTTTCTGAAAGGATGAGCAAAGACTCGATCAGATGCGCAAAAGGGGAGATTTTCGTGGTAGCCAGCCGCCCACAGTCCGGAATGGGCCCCGCCGAGCTGGTGCAGGCCGCGGCGATGGCTCGCCGCTTCTATCTTGAGGGCAAGTCCAAGATCCAGATCGCGGAGGAGTTCGGCGTCAGCCGGTTCAAGGTCGCCCGCGTACTGGAGACGGCCCTGGAGCGCGATCTCGTACGGATCGAGATCCGGGTGCCCTCCGAGCTGGACGCGGAGCGCTCCGACGCCCTGCGGGCCCGCTACGGCCTGCGGCACGCGGTCGTCGTCGAATCGCCCGCGGACGCCTCGGAGGACGCCGCCGACCCCGAGAACCTCGGCGAGGTCGCGGCAGACCTGCTCGGCGAACTGGTCGCCGAGGGCGACGTCCTGGGGCTCGCCTGGGGGCGCTCGACCATCCACATGGCGGCCGCGCTGCACCGGCTCCCGCCGTGCACGGTCGTCCAGTTGACCGGTGTGTACGACGCCGGCACCGCCGACCGCGGCTCGGTCGAGGCGGTGCGCCGCGCGGCCGACGTCTCCGGCGGCGAGGCGCACCCGATCTACGCGCCGATGCTGCTGCCCGACTCGGCGACCGCCGCCGCGCTGCGCGGCCAGACGGGTATCGCCCGGGCCTTCGAGTACTTCGACAAGGTCACCGTCGCCTGCGTCTCCATCGGCTCCTGGGAGCCGGGCGTCTCGACCGTCTACGACATGCTGTCGGAGGAGGAGCGGGAGCACTACGCCTCGCTGGGTGCCGCCGCCGAGATGTCCGCGCACCTCTTCGACGCCGAAGGCCGGCGCATCGGCCGCGATCTGGGCGAGCGGTGCATCACGGTCGAGGCGGACCGGCTGCGCCGCATCCCCGAGGTCGTGGCGATCGCCGGCGGCCGGCGCAAGGCCGCGGCGATCGGCGCGGTGCTGCGCTCCGGGCTGGTCACCAGCCTGGTGACGGACACCGCCGCCGCCGACCACCTCCTCCTGGAGACCGGCCCCGGGCCGCGGCCCGCCCTGGACCGGGCGGACCCGGACGGCAGGTGACGGCGAGGGCCGTGTGGCCCTCCAGGGCAGCGGCGCAGCTCGCGGCACCGGTCCGCCGCTCCCGGCCGCGTGCGCTCCGGTGCGCGGACCGGCGAGCAGCCCGGGCGCGGCTGTGACAGCATCGGCGCATGCTGATCCACTCCGCCCCGCGGCGGGCCGCCGCCGTCGTCGGCGCACTGCTCGCCGCCCTGCTTCTCGTTCTCACCGGCTGCTCCACCGGCGGTGGCGGCAAAGGGAGTTCGTCCGCCTCGCACCGGCCGGCCGGCACGAACACGGCGGGCACGGGGGCGACCGGCACCTCCGGCGCGCCGGGCTGGGCGAAGGGGATGCCGACCGTCCAGGCCGGCCGGCTGCCCGCGGAGGCGCAGCACACCCTGAAGCTCATCGACGCGGGCGGGCCGTTCCCGTATCCGAAGGACGGCACCGTCTTCGGCAACTACGAGCGGCAGCTGCCCAAGGAGCCGCGCGGTTACTACCACGAGTACACGGTCTCCACGCCGGGAGCGCGGGACCGCGGCGCGCGCCGTCTGATCACCGGCAAGAGCCACGAGACGTTCTACACCGACGACCACTACCGGACCTTCAAGGCGGTGCTCCGATGACGTGCAGGATGTTCGACGAGGGAGACACGGGGGGATGTAGGCCACACGCGCCGCGTCCGGGGGCCCGGAGGGCGTTCTCCGGGGGACGCGGTCCTCGGGCGGTGCTCCGATGACGGCCGAGGTGCCCCGGCCGCTCGCGGCGGTGCTGGACGGCAGTACGCCCGCGGGGGTGCTGTCCTGGCCGGCGGACCGCCCGGTGGCGGACGCGCTGGCCGCCGCCCGGGACGCGGGCTGGCGCGCCGCCGCGCTCGACCTCGAAGACGCCCTGGACAAGGCCGAGTTCATGGACCGCTGTGCGCGCTCGCTGCGGCTGCCGGACCACTTCGGCCGCAACTGGGACGCGCTGGCCGACTGCCTCACCGACCTCTCGTGGTGCCCCGCCGGCCGCGGCCGGCTGCTGGTCGTCACGGGCTGGCAGGGCTACGCCGCCGCCGTGCCGGAGGACTGGAGCGTGGTCGAGGCGGTGCTGGCGGACGCGGTCGGGTACTGGCGGGACAGTGACACCGGGCTCGCGGTGATCATGGCCAGGGGGCGCGGCCGGCAGGGGGCGTAGCGGCCGCCGGGCGTCCGCCCCGCGCGCCGTTCCGCGACGTTGCGGGCACGCCCGGTGAGCCGCCGCCCAGGTGGCCGGGCACGGGCTTGGCGGATCGCACCATGCGGCTCGCTGGCCCGTAGGACAATCGCATGAGTCCTGGTCAGGGCCCGTATCCTGGCGGTATGCGATTCCTGAATCCGAAGAACGGCGCCCTCGAAGAGAGTTCTTCGGTGCCCTACGACCTGACCTACGACGACGTGTTCATGGTGCCCGGCCGCTCCGCCGTGGGCTCCCGCCAGGGCGTGGACCTCGCCTCGCCCGATGGCTCGGGCACGACCATCCCGCTGGTGGTCGCCAACATGACGGCGATCGCCGGCCGCCGGATGGCCGAGACCGTCGCCCGCCGTGGTGGCCTGGTCGTCATTCCGCAGGACATCCCGCTCGATGTCGTCACCGACGTCATCACCTGGGTCAAGCACCGCCACCTGGTCCTGGACACGCCCATCGTGCTGTCCCCGATCTCGACCGTCGCGGACGCCCTGTCGCTGCTGCCCAAGCGGGCGCACGGCGCGGGCATCGTGGTCGAGGGCGGCCGGCCGGTCGGTGTCGTCACCGAGCACGACCTGGCCGGGGTGGACCGCTTCACCCAGGTCGCCGAGGTCATGTCCAAGGACCTGCTGGTCCTGGACGCGGACATCGACCCGCGCGAGGCGTTCAACCGCCTCGACGCCGCCAACCGCAAGCTGGCGCCCGCGGTCGACGCGGACGGCATGCTGGTCGGCATCCTGACCCGCAAGGGCGCCCTGCGCGCCACCCTGTACACCCCCGCCACGGACGCCAACGGCAAGCTGCGCATCGCGGCCGCCGTGGGCATCAACGGCGATGTGGCGGGCAAGGCCAAGGCGCTGCTGGACGCCGGCGCGGACACCATCGTCGTGGACACCGCGCACGGCCACCAGGAGTCGATGATCAGCGCGATCAAGGCCGTCCGGGCGCTGGACCCGCAGGTCCCGATCGTGGCGGGCAACATCGTCGCGGCCGAGGGCGTCCGCGACCTCATCGAGGCCGGCGCGGACATCATCAAGGTCGGTGTCGGACCGGGCGCCATGTGCACGACCCGGATGATGACCGGTGTGGGCCGCCCGCAGTTCTCGGCGGTGCTGGAGTGCGCCGCCGAGGCGAAGAAGTACGGCAAGCACGTCTGGGCCGACGGTGGCGTGCGGCACCCGCGCGATGTCGCCATGGCGCTGGCCGCGGGCGCGTCCAACGTCATGATCGGCTCGTGGTTCGCCGGCACCCTGGAATCGCCCGGCGACCTCCAGCACACCGCCGAGGGCCGGCCGTACAAGGAGAGCTTCGGCATGGCCTCCGCGCGTGCGGTGCGTAACCGCACGAGCGAGGAGTCGGCCTACGACCGCGCCCGCAAGGCGCTGTTCGAGGAGGGCATCTCCACCTCGCGGATGTTCGTCGACCCGGCGCGCCCCGGCGTCGAGGACCTGATCGACTCGATCATCGCGGGCGTCCGCAGCTCCTGCACCTACGCCGGTGCCGCGTCCCTGGAGGAGTTCGCCCAGAAGGCCGTCGTCGGCGTGCAGAGCGCCGCCGGCTACGCCGAGGGCAAGCCGCTGCACGACAGCTGGAACTAGCCGCCCGGAGCCGCGTACGGCTCCCGCAGGCGCCGCGCAACGGCCCCGCACCGATCCGGTGCGGGGCCGTTCGCGTCCCCCGGCGGACCGCGATTCCGGGCGCTTGGATGCAACGAACCACCGCCGCCGGGCCCGGTGCGCAATGATCAGCTGCGGTTGCGCAAGGAACCTGCATTACGGCAGGTCAACGCGGGGCCGTAAGGTCATGCGCTGTACGTGGAGTGGCGGAGACCGCCTGCTCGGCGGTCTCCTGCTGGGGTGGTTCGTGCTGCCCGCACACGGCCGCTGCGGTCGCCGTCACGGAAATGTGTCGGAATCTGTCAGTCTGACCGGCAGCGATAAAGGAGCCACCCAGTGTTGGAGAACGGCGCAGCCCCGCCCCCGGGGAACACCGACGCCCCGTCGCCCCCCGCCGGAGGACTCGGCACCCGACTGATGCGCCGCAAGCCGGTCGAGCGCCTGGTGGCCGAGGGCGGCAAGGGCGAGGGAGGCACGCTCCGCCGCTCGATGGGCGTCTGGCAGCTGACCATGATCAGCATTGGCGCCACGCTCGGCACCGGCATCTTCGTGGTGCTCGGCCAGGCGGTCCCGGCCGCCGGTCCCGCGGTCGTGATCTCCTTCGTCATCGCCGGCATCACCGCGCTGTTCTCCGCGCTCTCCTACGCCGAGCTGGCCGGCACCATCCCCGTCTCCGGCTCGTCGTACTCCTACGCCTACGCCACCCTCGGCGAGTTGGTCGCCTGGGTCTGCGGCTGGTGTCTGATCCTGGAGTACGGCGTCTCGGTCGCGGCCGTCGCCGTCGGCTGGGGCCAGTACCTGAACGAGCTGCTCGACGGCACCCTCGGCATCACCATCCCCACCGCGCTCTCCGCCCCGCCGGGCCAGGGCGGCTACTTCAACCTTCCGGCGCTGCTGGTCGTGATGCTCGCGATGGTCTTCCTGCTGGGCGGTGCCAAGGAGAGCGCCCGCGCCAACACGATCATGGTGGCCGTCAAGATCGTCGCGCTGCTGCTCTTCTGCGGCGTCGCGCTCCAGGGCGTCAAGTCCGGCAACTACGCCAACTTCATGCCGATGGGCATGGCCGGCGTCAGCGCCGCCGGCGCCACGCTGTTCTTCTCCTACATCGGCTTCGACGCGGCCTCCACGGCGGGTGAGGAGGCCAAGAACCCGCAGCGCGACCTGCCGCGCGCGATCATGCTGTCGCTGGTCATCGTCACCGCGCTCTACTGCCTGGTCGCCGCCATCGCGGTGGGCGCGATGCCGTGGCAGAAGTTCCAGGGCTCGGAGGCCGCGCTCGCCGGGATCCTCAAGTCGGTCACCGGCCAGGACTTCTGGGCCGTCCTGCTCGCCCTCGGCGCCGTCGTCGCCATCGCCAGCGTCGTACTGACCGTCCTCTACGGCCAGACCCGCATCCTCTTCGCGATGTCCCGCGACGGGCTGGTGCCGAAGGTGTTCTCCAGGGTGCACCCCAAGAGCGGCGCACCGCGGGTCAACACCGTCATCGTCTCCCTCTTCTGCGGGGTGCTCGCCGCGGCGGTCCCGCTGGGCCAGCTGGCCGACGCCACCAGCATCGGCACGCTGTTCGCCTTCGCGCTGGTCAACATCGCGGTGATCGTGCTGCGTCGCACCCGGCCCACCATGCCGCGGTCCTTCCGCACGCCGCTCTCGCGTACGCGGCTCTGGCCGCTCTTCCCGGCGATCGGCTTCCTCCTCTGCGTCTTCGTGATGTCCAGTCTCGGCGCCGTGACCTGGGTGGTCTTCGGAGTCTGGATGGTCGTCGGCCTTGTGATCTACTTCGGATACGGCTTGCGCCGCTCCCGATTGGCCACCGCAGAGAAGTGACCCGCCCGCAGTGCGACTGAACGATCTCGACGAACGCATCGTGCACGCCCTCGCCGAGGATGCCCGCCGCAGCTACGCGGACATCGGCCAGGAGGTCGGCCTGTCCGCACCGGCCGTCAAACGCCGGGTGGACCGGCTGCGGGCGGACGGCGCGATCACCGGATTCACCGTCCGGGTCGACCCGGCCGCCCTCGGCTGGGAGACCGAGGGGTTCATCGAGATCTACTGCCGCCGCAACACCTCGCCCGAGGCGATCCACCGCGGCCTGTCGCGCTACCCGGAGGTGGCGTCCGCCTCCACCGTCACCGGAGAGGCGGACGCCATCGTCCAGGTCTTCGCCTCGGACATGCGGCACTTCGAACGCGTCCTGGAACGGATCGCCGGCGAACCGTTCGTCGAGCGCACCAAGTCCGTCCTCGTCCTCTCGCCACTGCTGCGCCGCTACGGGTCGGGGGCGCCCCGCTAGGGCACGGCTCATAGGGCGGGCCCTGGGGACGGGGCCGGTAGGGCACCGGCCTGGTCCGGGCCTGTGACCCGGTGCGTGCAACTTCCCTTCCAGGACCGATCATCGGGCGGGTTCAGGCCGTGTCCCGCCGCTCGGTCCCCGGCCCTGTCGCCATCCGCGGCGGGGTTCCCTGCGTCCAGGCGATCCGGAGGGACGACGCGGATATCCGCCAGCCGTCCGGGGTCCGCACCAACTCGCTGTCCGCGTGACCCGCGGAGATGAAGAGGGCTCCGGAGCCGCCCGCCAGGACATGGGTGCTGAGCTGGGCACCTCGGGCGGTGGCCCGGTCGCCGTCGATCTCGATGACGGCGTTGGTGCCCAGGTGCACCGTCCGGTCGAACAGGGCCATCGCCTGGCTGACGCTCGCCAGCAGGGCGTCCCGACCATGGACGGTGCCGACGGGCATCACGGCGGTCACCTCCTCGGTGTGGAAGGCGCGTGCCCAGGCTTCGTCGAAGATCCCCTCGTCCAGGGAGCGCAGGTAGCGGTCCAGGAGGTCGGTGATCTCAGCCCGGTCGATGAGGCGCTGGTGCTGCGGCGGGAACCGGGGTTCGGCCTCGGGCCGCTGCTGAGCAAGGAACTGTGCCGGTGCGGGGGATGAGGATGCGGCTTCGGTGGTGGTCATGGGCCTGTCCGCGGCGTCGGTCTGATCTCCGGTGGGGGTTTGGTGGGTGGCGACGGCCTGGTCGGTGGTGGCGGTCTGGTGGGTGGTGGCGGTCTGGTGGGTGGTGAGGGTCGTTTTCGGCGGCGTGTTCTCGTCTGTGCTCATGTGGCGATCTTGCGATCTCAAGCGGACTTGAGGTCAAGTGCGGTGGGTCCGGGCTTCGGATCAGGGTGCGGACCGGACCTCGGACCGGGTGCCGGACCGGTGCCGGCGCGGTGCGGTCGGGTCTGTTCCGGTGGGGTGCGTTCGGGTGCGGAGGGCGGACATCACCACGACGCTCGCCACCAGCACCACGCCCGCCGCTATGCGGTAGCCGAGCGCCGCGGCGTCGGTGAACGCGCCGGCCGTGGCCGCGCCGTGGCCCGCCCCCGAGCCGATGCGGACGGACAGGACGGTCCCCACCACGGCAATGCCCAGCGCCGCGCCCAACTCCCGTGCCGCGCCCTGGAGTCCGGAGCCCATACCGGATCGGTGGGCCGGCACGGACGTGACGATCGCGTGGGCGAGGGTCGGCATCGCCAGGCCCGCGCCCGTCGACAGCACCAGGAGAAACGCCAGATAGAGGAGGTAGGGGGTGGTGGCGTCGGCGGTGGAGAGCAGGAGCAGGCCGCCCGCTATCAGGGCCAGCCCCGTGCCGGCCGTTCCGGGCTCGCCGATCCGCCGCGCCAGGCTCATGCCGTACTTCGTCACAGCCATCATCCCGAAGGCCATCGGCACGTTGGCGAAGCCGGTCTGGAGCGGTGAATAGCCCTTCACGTACTGCAGGAACTGCGCGTTGACGTAGAACAGCGCGAACATGCCGAAGAAGGCGACGGTGATACCGATACTGCCGCCCCGGAGCCGCGGCAGCCGGAACAGCCGCGGATCCAGCACCGGGTGCGCGGCCCGCAGGCCATGGCGGACGAACCCCGCGAGCAGCGCGAGCGTCAGCGCGAAGGCGCCGATGACCCGGGGTGAGGCCCAGCCGAGTCCCGGGCCCTCGATGATGCCGAAGAGCAGCGCCACCGAAGCGAGCGCCAGAAGCGCCGACCCCGGCAGGTCGAGCGTTGCCGTCTGGCGGGGCACCCGGGGCGCGGACCGCGCCACCCATGCGAACAGGACGAGCGCCAGTGGCACATATGCCCAGAACAGCCCCTGCCAGGGCAGGTATTGGAGTATCAGCGCGCCGCCGGCGTTGCCCGCCATTCCGCCGACACCGAGCGCCGCGCTCCATGCTGCCACTGCCGACGCCCTCCGGTCGGGTGGGGTGGCGTACAGCAGGACGGACATCGTGGCCGGGACGAGCAGTGCGGCGCCGGCGCCAGAGACGGCGCGGCCCGCCAGCAGGACCGGGAGGCCGGGGGCCAGCGCGCTCAGCAGCGCACCCGCGCCGAAGACGCCCAGTCCGGTCAGCAGGATGCCCTTGCGGCCGTACCGGTCGCCGAGGGCGCCGGCCGGGATCAGCAGGCCAGCGAAGACCAGGACGTAGGTGTCGACGATCCAGAGGAGCTGGGACGGGGTCGGATGGAGACCGCTTGCGGTGATCTTGGGAATGGCGAGGTTCATCGCGGCCACGAGCGACTGCGCGACGAGGACACAGGCGCACATGGCGATGGTCACCGGGCGCCGTCCGGCAGAGGAGCCTGCGGCGGCCGATCCGGAAGCCGGTGTGCCGGCGGCCCGGCCGCCGGCAGCCCGGCCATCTGCGGTCTGCGGAGCGGCGGTCGAGGGTCCGGCGGACCGGGTGCGGTCGGTGGGCGGCGGGGGTGCTGACGAGGTCATGGCGGGGACGCTAGAGTCCCAGTGAGTTGATCTCAACTGCAAGGTGTGCACTGCATGATTGCGCGAAACGCAAACATCGACCTCAACCTGCTGATCGCACTGGACGCGCTGCTCGAAGAGGAGAGCGTGACCGCGGCCGCCGACCGGCTGGGCCTCTCCGGGCCCGCCATGAGCCGGGCGCTCGGCCGGATCCGGCGGACGATCGGCGATCCCGTCCTCGTACGCGCCGGCCGCCACATGGTGCCGACCCCGCGCGCCCTGGAGATCAAGGCTGACGTGCGGCGGCTGGTGGAGGAGGCGCACGGGGTGCTGACGCCGTCCGCGCCCGCCGATCCGGCGGAGCTGGCCCGGGTGTTCACCATCGCCGCCAGCGACAACTTCGTCACCGCCGTCGGCCCGGCACTGGTCGCCCGGGTCGCGGAGGAGGCTCCGCGGGTCGTGCTGCGCTTCCTCGGTGAGAGCCATATCGATCTGCCGGTGCTGAGGGACGGCGCGGCGGATCTGGAGTTCGGGGTCATCGAGGGGCGTGAACCGGAGATCCGTACGGAGGAGGTGTTCGCCGATCGCGGTGTCGCGGTCGTACGCGAGGGGCATCCCCTCACGACGGTGAACGTCACCGCCCGCCGCTTCGCCGATGCCGCGCACATCAACTTCTCCCGCCGCGGGCGGCTGACCGGCCCGATCGACGCCGCGCTGGCCGAACTCGGCCTGCGCCGGCGGGTGATCGCCACCGTCCCCACCTTCGCGGCCTCGCTGCTGATGGTGCGCGACAGCGATGCGGTGGGCCTGTCCATGGAGCGGATGGCGGCGACGACGGTCCGCGGGCTGGGGCTGCACACCGTGCCGATCCCGTTCTCGCTGCCGCCGATCTCGATGTCGATGGCCTGGCACCCGCGCCAGGACGCCGACGCCGGGCATGTGTGGCTGCGCGGACTCGTCCGGAGGACGGTGGCCGCGGTGGTCGGCTGAGGCGGTGCGCGCGGTGCATCGCGACTGTGGAGGCCGCAGACGGCTGCCCCGGAGTGGGGAGCCGCCCCGGGAACGGGGGTGCAGTGGGCCGGGGGCGGGGGAGAGGCGCGGGCGGGTCATGACTGCGGCCGTCCTTTCAGGAGGGGCGATGCGGCGGTTCACGAGGGGTGATGTGGCGGCCGCCGGTCGGCCGCCGGATGCTCACAGGCTCCCGCCGCACCCCCCACCCGCACATCGCACCGTGGCGTGATGGTGCGCGCCGACCCGTGGGACCAGGAACCCGCTCCGCTCGCACCACAGGTTGATCACGCCGTCCTGCCAGGGGGCGACGTCTCCACCGCCGGGGCTGTCCCGCCCCCGGCCCCACCTGCGCCGACGTCCGGCGCAACGAATCGCCGGACAAGCCCTTGAACGCGCAACGAATCCTCCGTCGGCACGCAACGGTGGCGCCTTGTCCGGGATCGGCGGCGGCCCGTACCGTCAATGCGTCCCGCCCGAACCGTCCCGCCGAGGGGTCCCATGCCGCCGCTGCACACCGCCCTGCTCCAGAGTTCGGGACGGCCCGGCGACGTCGCGCACAACCTGCGGCTGCTGGACGACGCGGCCCGTGAGGCGGCCGCCACCGGCGCCGGGCTGCTCGCCTGCCCCGAGCTGTTCCTCACCGGCTATGCCATCGGCGGCGACGTCCACCGCCTCGCCGAGAGCGCGGACGGCGCCGGAGCCCGGGCCGTCGCCGGTATCGCGGCCGCCCACGGCATCGCGATCCTCTACGGCTACCCCGAGCGCGCCCCGGAAGGCGAGCGCGACCGCGCGGGCGACGGCCGGGCCGTGGTGTACAACTCGGCACAGCTCATCGGCCCAGACGGCGCGCGGCTCGCCAACTACCGCAAGACCCATCTCTTCGGCTGCTTCGAGCGCGAATGGTTCACGCCGGGCGACCGGTCCGTCGTACAGGCCGACCTCGCCGGCGTCCGGATCGGCCTGCTGATCTGCTACGACGTGGAGTTCCCGGAGAACGTCCGGGCGCACGCGCTGGCCGGTACGGACCTGCTGCTGGTGCCGACCGCGCAGATGCACCCCTTCCAGTTCGTCGCCGAGTCCGTGATCCCGGTGCGCGCCTTCGAGAACCAGATGTACGTCGGGTACGTCAACCGGGTCGGCGAGGAGGGCGAGTTCGAGTTCGTGGGGCTCAGCTGCCTGGCCGGTCCCGACGGTGTCGTACGGACCCGCGCCGGGCGCTCCGAACAGCTGGTGCAGGCCGCGGTCGACCCGGACTTCCTCAAGGAGTCGCGGGAGAACAACCCCTATCTGCACGACCGGCGGCCCGAGCTGTACGGCCACCCGGCGTGACCCGCACCGACGCGACCGGCCCCCGGATGCTCCCCGGTCGCCGACGTGACCGGAGGGCTGCCGCGCCCCGGCCGCCGACCTGATACGACCTGCCCCGATGTGACCCACCCCTGACCTGACCTGAACCGCCCCGCCGCACGACGGGCCGCGGGCGGCCGGCTCCGCCCCGGCCCGCCGCGCCGCGCCGCCACCCGGCCCCGTACCCCGCCGAACCCCACTCCGGCCTGCCCCGATACACCGCCCCCGCCCGCAAGGAGTCCGCCCCGATGACGTCCACGGTGCCCACCGCCGCCCACCACGCGGATGCCCAGCCGCCGATCACCATGTTCGGCCCGGACTTCCCGTACGCCTACGACGACTTCCTGGCGCACCCCGCGGGCCTCGGCCAGGTCCCCGCCACCGAGCACGGCAAGGAGGTCGCGGTCATCGGCGGCGGCCTCTCCGGCATCATCACCGCCTACGAGCTGATGAAGATGGGCCTCAAGCCCGTCGTCTACGAGGCGGACCAGATAGGCGGCCGGCTGCGCACCGTCGGCTTCGAGGGCTGCGACCCGGGCCTGACCGCCGAGATGGGCGCGATGCGCTTCCCGCCGAGCTCCACCGCGCTCCAGTACTACATCGACCTGGTGGGTCTGGAGACCAAGCCGTTCCCCAACCCGCTGGCCCCCGACACCCCGTCGACGGTCGTGGACCTCAAGGGCGAGTCGCACTACGCGCGCACCGTCGAGGACCTGCCCGAGGTCTACACCCAGGTCATGGACGCCTGGAACGCCTGCCTGGAGGAGGACGCGGACTTCTCCGACATGAACCGGGCGCTGCGCGAGCGCGACATCCCGCGGATCCGGGAGATCTGGTCCCGGCTCGTCGAGAAGCTCGACAACCAGACCTTCTACGGCTTCCTCTGCGACTCCACCGCCTTCCGCTCCTTCCGGCACCGGGAGATCTTCGGCCAGGTCGGCTTCGGCACCGGCGGCTGGGACACCGACTTCCCCAACTCCATCCTGGAGATCCTGCGCGTCGTCTACACCGAGGCCGACGACCATCACCGGGGCATCGTGGGCGGCAGCCAGCAGCTCCCGCTGCGCCTGTGGGAGCGCGAGCCCGAGAAGATCGTGTACTGGGCGCCGGGCACCTCCCTCGCCACGCTGCACGACGGCGCGCCGCGCCCGGCCGTGACCCGGCTCCACCGCACCGCGGGCAACCGGGTCACCGTCACCGACGCCGCCGGCGACATCCGTACCTACGAGGCCGCGGTCTTCACCGCGCAGTCCTGGATGCTGCTGAGCAAGATCGCCTGTGACGACGAGCTGTTCCCCATCGACCACTGGACGGCGATGGAGCGGACCCACTACATGGAGTCCAGCAAGCTCTTCGTGCCCGTCGACCGGCCCTTCTGGCTGGACAAGGCCGTCGACGAGAACGGCGAGCCCACCGACCGGGACGTGATGAGCATGACGCTCACCGACCGGATGACGCGCGGCACCTACCTCCTGGACGACGGGCCGGACCGGCCGGCCGTCATCTGCCTCTCGTACACATGGTGCGACGACAGCCTCAAGTGGCTGCCGCTGAACGCCAACGAGCGCATGGAGGTCATGCTCAAGTCGCTGTCGGAGATCTATCCGAACGTCGACATCCGCCAGCACATCATCGGCAACCCGGTCACCGTCTCCTGGGAGAACGAGCCCTACTTCATGGGCGCGTTCAAGGCCAACCTCCCCGGCCACTACCGTTACCAGCGGCGCCTGTTCACCCACTTCATGCAGGACCGGCTCCCCGAGGACAAGCGCGGCATCTTCCTGGCCGGCGACGACATCTCCTGGACCGCGGGCTGGGCCGAGGGCGCCGTGCAGACCGCGTTGAACGCGGTGTGGGGCGTGATGCACCAGTTCGGCGGCGCCACGGACGCGGCCAACCCGGGCCCGGGCGACGTCTACGACGAGATCGCCCCGGTCGAACTCCCCGAGGACTGATCGGCCGGTGGCTGGAGGCCGGCCACGCGGCTCCGGGCGTGCGGATCGGCGGCGCGGTCGGCCCCGCCCGGCCGAACGGCGGCGGCCGGTGCGGTGGAACGACGCCGCCCCGGGGTGTCCCGTGCCTGGCGGCGGGGTCAGTTCAGCGGTGTCAGCAGGCACCGGCCGATCAGGCCGACGCTCGCGTCCAGACGCTCGGCGCACTCCTCGGCCACCTCCGGCAGTCGGCGCACGCCCCACAGCATCCGGGCGGCGGCCCAGGCGCCGTCCCGGGCCATCTCCAGGCTCCAGGAGCCGGCCAGATGCAGGAGCGGATCGGCGATGTCGAGCAGGTCGGGACCGGGCATCAGGGTCTCCCGGATGCCCTCCTCCAGGCTGGTCAGGACGGTCCCGATCCGGTCGAAGTCGCCCTCCAGGGCGGATGGTTCGCAGTCGAGTGCCTGGCAGGTGTCCAGTACGGCGAGCGCCAGGTCGTGGCCGATGTGCGCGTTGATGCCGGCCAGCGCGAACTGCAGGGGGCGGACCCCGGGATGCCGCCGCAACTGGAAGAGGGGGCGCCAGCAGGCCGGGGGCCGCACTCCAGCGGCGTCGGCGTCCACGGCGGTGAAGTAGCGGCGGGCGAACCGGATGTCCAGTTCACCGGCGGCTTCCGGGTCCGCGAAGGCACCACCCCCTACGCGCTGGGCGACGGCCTCGGTGACGGTCAGATAGACCCGGTTGAACACCGCCACCCCGTCCTGCGGGGGCAGCGATGCGTCCAGGGCGCGCATCCGCGCCAGGACGTCGGCCACACCTGCCGTGGTCGCGGGTCCGGCACCGTCGGGGGGTCGTGCGGCGGGGCTCTCCACGGTGCGCCGTGTGCCCTTTCCGGCCTGCTGCTGAATTGTCGTCATCCGCTCAGCGTGGCACCGGGAAACCCCCGAATATGCCTTTGGCCGTGGTCCGTTGACCGGATCGGAGTAATAGTCGGCGCGCCGTGCCGGAGTGTTTCTTCCGGGATTCCGGAATGTGCGACGGCCTTTGTCGCGTGCTTCCGGAAGGCCGCGCCGCACGGCAATGCGCTGTGCGAATTCCCTGTCCGTTCGGCGTCCTGGGAAACGCCGCAATGAACGCGGTGCGGAATTCCGGAAGTTGACCCATGCCCCGAGACTGTCCGCCGTACCCGGCGCCCCGCTCATGGCGGTGACCGCGCCGGTGGTGGCCGCCGCCACGGTCCGCACCGCGCCCGCGGACGAGGCGCAGGCGCCGGCGGGCCGGAAGCGGACCGGCCCGCCGGTTGTCGCCGGCAGCGCGAGACTCACCGCGATCCATGAGCGTGGCCGGCGATCGTGAACCAGTGGCAGAACGATGGGGTAAATGGGGGGCGTATCGCCTCAGTTCGGTGGCGGTCCCAGCGCTCTCGGGAGGAGTTTGGCTTGCGGCGGTGGTGCGACTATGAATCTCTTCGGCTCTGTGACGTGCAGGGCGTCGCGGAAAGTGGAGAGTGATCATGGCTGGCTTCGGGTGGAAGCTTCATGGCGACGGGCGGCACCTGAGGCCGGGGGAAGTGGTCAAGCCCGGGGAACGCCTGACGTGGGGCCGCACCGTCGCGCTCGGAGCCCAGCACGTGGTTTCGATGATCGGCGCGTGTTTTGTCGCCCCGGTACTCATGGGGTTGGACCCCAGCCTGGCCCTCATGGCATCCGGCGTTGCCACGGTCCTTTTCCTGGTGATGACGCGTGGCCGCATCCCCAGCTACCTGGGCTCGTCGCTCTCCTTCGTCGGAGTGTCCGCCGTGATCGCGGGTCAGGGGGGTGACGCCGGCACGCTGACGGGAGCGATGCTCGTCGTGGGTGCCTGCCTGGCGGGATGCGGGATCGCCATCCACGTTCTCGGGGCTCGCGTGATCCACGCGGTTCTTCCACCGGTGGTGACCGGGGCGGTCGTGATGCTCATCGGCTTCAACCTCGCCCCGGTGACGGCGTCCACCTACTGGCCGCAGGACCAGTGGACGGCTCTGGCCACCATGCTGTTCACCGGCCTCGCTCTCGTGGTCCTGCGAGGATTCTGGTCGCGCATCGCCATCTTCCTGGGTCTGGTATTCGGGTACGCACTGTCCTGGGTTCTCGACCGCGCCACGGGAATGATTCACTCGGCCAACGGTGCGGGGAAGGTGACCGACCATTGGCGTATCGACTTCACCGCTGTCGAGAAGGCCGACTGGATCGGCCTGCCGACGTTCCACGCACCGAACTTCTCGGCCTCGGCGATCCTCGTGGCGCTTCCCGTCCTGGTGGCACTGGTCGCGGAGAACGCCGGCCATGTCAAAGCGGTCGGCGAGATGACCGGTGACCCGCTCGAAGACAAGATGGGCATGGCCATCGTCGCCGACGGCACGGCGACGGTTCTCTCGACCGCGGTCGGCGGCCCGGCCACGACGACGTACGCCGAGAACATCGGCGTGATGGCGGCGACCCGGGTCTATTCCACCGCCGCCTATTCCGCGGCAGCGGCCTTTGCGGTGCTGTTCGGACTGTGCCCGAAGTTCGGCGCCGTCGTGGCCGCGATTCCCGGCGGGGTGCTGGGCGGCATCACCGTCATCCTCTACGGCATGATCGGCCTGCTGGGTGCCCAGATCTGGATCCGGAACAAGGTGGACTTCACCGTGCCGCTGAACCTCATCCCCGCCGCGGCCGGCATCATCATCGCCATCGGCGGCGTCTCGCTGAAGTTCACGAACCACTTCGAACTCAGCGGCATCGCACTGGGGACGCTCATCGTGCTGACCGGCTACCACTCCCTGCGCTGGCTCTCCCGGTCGGCCGGACAGCGCGGCATGCCGCTCCTCGACGTCGGAACCAGCGGTGACGACGGGCCCGCCGACCGCAAGGACCGAGGCTGAGGGGCTTTCGGCCGACCGCCGGAAGCAACGTCACGCGGGGGGCGACGGCCGGTCGTCGAACACGGTGCCCTCCGCCCTGGCACGCTCCAGCAGGTCGTACAGCACCGCCTCGATCGCGGCCTCGGAGACCAGCAGCCAGTACGCCTCCGAACCCGGCTCCACGCCCTGCGACCGGAGCCGCACATCGTCCCGGATCGCCGGCATCACCCGGTGCTCGTCGGCGCGGCCGAAGCACCACAGGAGAGTTCTGCCGTCGGGGACCCAGTGCTCGGCGTCGGCCATGGCAGCCACCGTAGCGGTCGCCGGTCGCGGGGCGCGGGAGGCCGGTCACCGCTGTACGTAGACGTAGGTGCCCTGTTGGCGGCCCACGGTGCCCGGGGCGGGGGCGACGATCTGGAAGGTGACCGAGCCGACGTACGTCCCGGACCCGGTGATCTTCTTGGGGGCGTCCGGTGCCGGGGTGTAGTACGTCACCTGCTGGCCGTTGGTCGGCACCGTCTGGGTCTGGTCGGAGGCCGCGGCGGGGACGGGCGGGCCCTGTGCGGGGTGGCCGGGCGAGCCGCCGGAGACGGCGCCCAGGGTGCCCCACACCCGGAGGTTGACCTCGGGGACGTTTCCGTTGGTCGTGCAGCTCATCCGGGCCTTGAAGATGACGCTGCCCGCGCCGTTGGAGAAGTGCGGGTTGTCGACCTGGGCGGTGCAGACGGCGACGTCCCGCACGGCGGCGGCGGAAGGGGCGCGCGCCGGGGCGGCGGTGGCGGTGGTGGCGGTCAGGGCGAGCAGTGCGGTGGCCGTGAGCGTGGCGCAGCGGCGGGCGGTCTGGGATGGGACGTACACGGGGGCTCCTCTCCGGCGGCCCTGGGGCCCGGTGGGGTCAACCGCAGTTGGCGTTGATGTGGTTGGACTCGTGGAACTCGTAACTTCCGTCGGCGTGCTGGGAGTTGATGTACACGCGGAAGTCGTGGATGCCGGTGTGCGCGCAGTCGTAGGTGATGGTCTGTGCGTGCTGCCCGGTGAAGTTCTGGGTGGCCATGTCCTCCCAGCCGTACCAGCGTGAGCGCTGGACCACGAGCGTCGCCCCTCCGCTGCACGGCGCGGTGATGGCGCCGGAGCCGGAGACGGTGGTGCCGTCCTGACTGGTGCGGCCGATCGAGGTGCAGGTGAGGCCGGCCCGTGTGGCAGGGGTCGGGGCGGCGCCGGTGGCGAAGAGGGTGGTGGCGGCGAGCACGGACAGTGCGGCGGCCGACCGCAGCGCGCGGCGCCCGCGGGCCCGCGGCTGCCCGGGGGTGGGGGCGGTCGTCGGTGCGGGGGTGGAGCGGGCAGAAGAGGCAGCTGGGTTGGAAGGGGCGGAAGGGGTGGTTCCGGGGGTGGTCCGCGGACTGCTCATGGCGATCCCTTCAGGTCCCACCGCCGGGTACGGGACCGGGCGGCATGACGGTGAGCAGCGAATCTAGTGCAGTGAGTGACGGGACCGTTCCGGCGTGCGGGGGCATAGGGCGCGTTCGGCGGGGAGCGCGCGCCGGTCTGGTCTCCATGCCCGCCGGTTTGAGCTGCACGCCGACGTACATCCCGGCTCGTGCCACCTGCCACCTGCCACCTGCCACCTGCCACCTGCCACCTGCCACCTGCCACCTGCCGACGCGCGTCGTGGTGACCACATGCGTGTGCGGTGGGGTGTCCGGCGATGTGGGGGGTGAAGTGCAGTGCGGCGGTTGGCTGTTGTGGTGTGCGTCAGGGGTTTCCCCGGTGTGTGACGCCCGAGGGTAGGGCGGGCGTTGCGTCCAGCACCGCGAGGAACAGGCGACGTTGGTCGATCGGATAATCACGGTTATCCGCATTTCGGGGGCATTCGCATAAGGGGCGCTCGTGCTGCGCAGAGATGGGTGGGGCATCCGCGAGAGGCGGGGCCCGTTTCCCGACGGAAGGTGGGGGTTGGACTGATGCGTGCAGCAGTGAGCCGGATGATGCTGGGTCTCGCGGTGGCGGCGTTGGTGACGGCGGTCCCGATGGCGGCATCCGCGCAGGAGCGGTCGGACCGGGTGACGGCGACCGTGCCGCTGATGGGCAATGCGAAGGGTACGTTCACCGCTACGGCGAAATGCCCGCGCGGGAAGACGGTGACCGGCGGCGGCTTCGCCTCTCGGGGCCAGGACGCCAACGGCAGCATCACCGAGTCGTATCCGGACACGCCCACCTCCTGGAAGGTGACGATCACCGATCCCGGAATGGGCAACCGGGCTTCGGTTCCGCATGTGGTGGGCACCGTCTACGCGCTGTGCGGCAGGTAGCCGGCAGAAGGCAGGCCCTGTCCGGAGCCGCGGGGCGGTCACGACGTCGGCCGTGAGGGGCCGGCGGGTGCTCCGGTGAGGGTCGGGTGCGCAGTCCACCGGGCTGCCGCGGTCGGCACACGGGTCCATGGCGGACCGGGTCGCCTGCCGTCGGGTGTCGATGCCGAGTAGCGGCTGCTCGGCATCGCCTCCGACCCCTGGACTCCAGCCGGACGGGCTTGCGCCCTTGCGGGGTGAACGGGCGTGTCCGCTCACCCCCGGATGTTGCCGGATGTGCGGGTTACTCGTGGTGGGCGGCGCCCGGGGAGTGCCTGACGATGCTCAGGTGTTCCGCGTGCCAGCCGCTTTCGTCCTCCACCGGTACGTAGGTCACCCGCAAGCCCTCGACGACGAAGGTTCCGTCCTCGATGGACCGGCTGTCCACCCTCACCTCGCGGCCGTCGTCCCCGTCGATGTACCCGACGCCCCGGACCTGGTTGTACCACCGGACCACGCCACTGACCCTGTCAGCCATCTGTTCGCCTCCAACTGAGGTTTGTGAGCTCGCTGTTGACTGTCACATCGGGTCATTCCCGCCCCGACCCGGCGTGCACCACGGCGGATGTCCTGACTTCGCTACAGTGCCCGATCGCGCGTGCCGGGCTTCGGCGAGGCGCGGGCGGTGGGCGGTCGGCCGACTCGGGTCGCGGTTGCCGCCGGTGGCTCGCCGCACAAAGCATCCTAAGCGGTCGCTTACGATGGCTCGGGCTGATCACAGCAGCCCCGCCGGTGCCACGAGCACCGGTCACCGTGCGCAGAGATCCAGGAGCATCAGCAGTGAGCGTCGAACCCCTGCAGGCCGCGACCCCCGCCCCCTACGGGCGGCTGGTCCCCGTCACCGTCCACTTCGACGACCTCGACGCGCTCGGCATGCTCCACAACTCCCGCTACCCGCTGCTGGTCGAGCGCGCCTGGGCCGAGTACTGGCACGGCTTCGGGTTCGGGTTCGACGGCGACTGGGCCGCCGCCGGCGACATGTGCAACGTGATCAAGGAGATGAGGGTCTCCTACGAGCGGCCGGTCACCAGCGCCGGCCGCTACGCCGCGCACCTGTGGGTCGAGCGCCTGGGCCGTACGGGGCTCACGTACGGCTTCCGGATATGCGACGCCGACGGCGCCGGCAGCTACGCCCACGGCCACCGGGTGCTCGTCCGCGTCGATGCGCGGACGCTGCGCCCCACCCCCTGGTCGGAGCGGGCCCGCGCGATCGCCGCGGAACTGCTCAGGCCGGAGCGGGCGGACGGAGCGGCGGGCACGGAGGCGGACGCCGCCTGACGGGCCGCGGTCAGGACCGCTCCAGATCGCCGGTCACGGCCGCCGCGCCCCCGGACGCGGTACGGGACGGGACCCGCAGCACCCGTGCGCCCACCACCAGGCCGAAGGCGAGCGCCGTGACCAGCATGAAGGAGACGGTCAGCGAGGTCGCCTGGGCGATGCCGCCGATGGCCGAGGGGGCGATCAGACCGGAGGTGTAGGTGATCGTGGCGACGCCCGCTATGGCCTGGCTCGGGCTGGGGCCGCTGTGCCCGGCGGCGGCGAAGGCAAGTGGGACCACGACCGCGACGCCCAGCCCGACCAGGCCGAACCCGGCCATCGCCAGGACCGGGTGCCGCGCCGCGACGATCAGCAGGCCGCCGGCCGTGGCCAGCGCGCCGCCCGCACGGACCGTGCGCACCGGCCCGAACCGGGCCACCACCTTGTCGCCGGCCAGCCGGGCGGCGGCCATCGTGCAGGCGAAGGCGGTGGTGGAGGCGGCCGCCAGGCCCGCGTCGGTGCCCAGTCGGTCCCGGAGGTAGACCGCCGACCAGTCCAGGGCGGAGCCCTCCGCGAAGACCGCGCAGAACCCGATGGCGCCGATGATCAGGGCCGACCTGGGCGGTGGCGCGAAGCGGGGCGGGGGGTGCTCCTCGGGGGCGCTGCGCAGGTCCAGTACGCCCCGGCAGGCGAGCGCGCCGAGCAGGGTGAGGATCAGGGCCGCACCGGCGAGATGCAGCCGGGCGTCGGTTCCGGCGTGTGCGGCGGCGGTGCCGGCCGCCGAGCCCAGCAGCGCCCCCGTGCTCCACATGCCGTGCAGCCCGGACATGATCGGCCGGCCGAGCCGGTCCTCGGTCTCCACGCCCAGCGCGTTCATCGCGACGTCCGCCATGCCCGAGCTCGCGCCGTACGCGAGGAGCGCCAGGCACAGTATGAAGACGTCGGGGGCGAGGGCGGGCAGGAGCAGGGACAGCGTCCAGAGGGCGAGCAGGCCGCGGAGCGCGGTGCGGGCGCCGAAGCGATGGCTGATCCGGCCCGCGAGGGGCATCGCCAGCGAGGCGCCGATCGCGGGAAAGGCCAGGGCCAGGCCGAGTTGGCCGGGGGAGATGCCGGTGTGGTCCTGGATCCAGGGGATGCGGGTGGCGAAGCTCCCGGTGACCGCGCCGTGTACGAGGAACACCGCGGCGACGGACCGGCGTGCGCGGCGCAGAACGGGGCGGGGGAGCGGGGTGGCGTCGGGACCGCCGTGGTCAGACATGGGCGGTAAATTATCGGGAACTCCGCCTGGAACTAAGGGGATTTGGGCGTGCGGAGGCGTGATCGCGCCATGCGGGACGGCGCGCGGCGGCCGCCGGCGGCACCGCCTCCCCGGCCGCTCAGCGGGCCACCCGCTCCGCCAGGAATTCCGCGTAGGTCCGCCGCCCGTCCGCGTGGTCCGGTGCGAGGTTCGCGCCCCGCCGCAGCGCCGCCATGCTCGCGCCGGGCAGCGGCAGCGGGAGCAGCAGCCGGTGCCGTCCGCCCGCCTCAAGGGTCAGGCGGGCCAGCTCCCGGAATTCCAGCGCCTCGGGCCCGCCCATGTCCGGCACCCGGCCGGCCGGCGGGCCGAGCGCCAACTCGGCCAGCCGGTCCGCCACTTCGCCCACCTCGACGGGCTGGACGCGGACGCCCGCCGGCACCGGCAGCACCGGTGACTTGGCGAGCGCCTTGACGATCCCCAGCACCAGGTTGTGGAACTGCGTCGTCCGCAGCACCGTCCAGCCGACGCCGGACTCCTCGATCAGGCGCTCCACCGCGAGCTTGGTGCGGTAGTAGCCGAGCGGGATCCGGTCCACGCCGACGATCGAGATGTACACCAGGTGCCGGACGCCCGCCCGCCGCACCGCCTCGACCAGCAGCTCCGCGGACTCCAGGTCGCCGCCCGTGGCGGCGGTGGCGCAGTGCACCACGGCGTCCACGCCCGCCAGTGCGTCCGCCAGTCCGGTGCCGTCGCGCAGATCGACGGCGTAGGACCGCAGCCGGGGCCGCGCGGTGCCCGTATGGGGGCGCCGACTGAGCGACCGTACGTCGTGCCCGTCGCGGAGCAGCCGGTCGACCAGGGCGCGTCCGAGTGTGCCCGTGCCGCCGGTGACGAGAATTGTCGCCGTTGTCGTCATCGCGGATCAGTCCTTGAGGTGGGGGACGGGAAAACTGAGGGGGAAACCAGAGGGATACGGCCCCCATGACGGAACACCGGTGGCGGCTGTGACAGGCGGCGCGCCGGGGTCTGTGAGCCAGCCCACAGGGCTTCGCCCGCATGGGTCACGATCAGCCGTGGCACACTGACCCTGTACTGACATAACAGCAGCAGCGCACTCCGGGGTCGGTGTAATTCCGAACCGGCGGTAACAGTCCGCGACCCGTCCGCAGCCAGCGGCCGGTTGAGCAGGTGGAATTCCTGCACCGACGGTGAAAGTCCGGATGGGAGGCAGTGCGCGGCGGGCGAGCTTCGGTACACCGCCGTCGGCGGCGCGTCCGGTCGTGTTCCGGACGGGCCCTCTTTTCCGGCCTCGGTGTCCCCGTGGCTCTGTTTCCGCTTCTGTCGTCCAGACAGCCCCGGAGTCCGTGCCCTGAGAGGCAGGAGGACCCGGTGGCCACCGCAGCCCCCGTAGAGATCGCGGCGATGCGCCGAGCCATCGAGCTCGCCGCCCGCGGCCTCGGGCACACCAGCCCCAACCCGGTCGTCGGCTGTGTCGTCCTGGACTCCGCGGGCCGTACGGCGGGCGAGGGCTGGCACCAGCGGGCCGGCGGGCCGCACGCCGAGGTCCACGCGCTGCGCGCCGCGGGCGAGCGGGCCCGGGGCGGCACCGCGCTGGTCACCCTGGAGCCCTGCAACCACACCGGGCGTACGGGGCCGTGCGCCCAGGCGCTGATCGACGCCGGTGTCGCCCGGGTCGTCTACGCCGTCGCCGACCCCAACCCGACCGCCACCGGCGGCGCCCTGACCCTGGCCGAGGCCGGGATCGACGTCGAGGGCGGCCTGCTCGCCGACGAGGCCGCGGCCGGCAACGAGGCGTGGCTGACGTCGGTGCTGCGCGGGCGCCCCTTCGTGCTGTGGAAGTACGCCGCCACCCTGGACGGCCGGGTCGCCGCCGCCGACGGCACCAGCCGCTGGATCTCCTCGCCCGAGTCGCGGGCCGACGTGCACCGGCTGCGGGCCGCCGCCGACGCGGTGATCGTCGGCTCCGGCACCGCCCGCGCCGACGATCCGCAGCTCGGCGTGCGGATCGCCGGGCTGTCCGACGACGAGGTCAGCCGGCCGCTGCGAGTGGTGGTGGACTCCGGCGCCAGCGCCGTCAAGGCGGGCGCCCGCGTCCTGGACGGCACCGCGCCCACCCTGATCGCGGTCGCCGAGGACGCCGACGCGGCCCACCTCGAAGGGCTCGCCCCCATCCTGCGGCTGCCGCGCGCCGCCGAGGGGCGCGGGCTGCACCTCCCCGCACTGCTCCAGGCCCTGTACGCACGCGATGTGCGCTCCGTACTGCTCGAAGGCGGGCCCACGCTCGCCGGGGCCTTCCTGGCCGCCCGGGCCGTCGACAAGGTCGTTGGCTATCTCGCGCCGGTACTGCTGGGCGCCGGCCCGGCCGCCGTCGGCGACGCCGGAATCACCACGATCGCCGAGGCGTTGCGCCTCGATGTGACCGACACCGCCCGGCTCGGCCCCGATCTGCGCATCACCGCCACTCCCATTCGCCACTCCCGTCCCGAGGAGAACTGAAGTGTTCACCGGAATCGTCGAAGAACTGGGTGAGGTCGCCGCCATCGAGGACCTCGGTGACGCCGCCCGCTTCCGGCTCCGCGGCCCCCTCGTCACCGAAGGCGCCAAGCACGGCGACTCGATCGCCGTCAACGGCGTCTGTCTGACCGTCGTGGACACCGCAGGCGGGGAGTTCACCGCCGACGTGATGGCCGAGACCCTCAAGCGCTCCAGCCTCGGCGCGCTGACGACCGGTTCGCGGGTCAACCTGGAGCGCCCGATGGCGCTCGGCGGGCGGCTCGGCGGGCACCTCGTGCAGGGCCATGTGGACGGCACCGGCACGATCGTCGAGCGCACCCCGGGGGAGCACTGGGAGCTGGTGCGGATCTCGCTGCCGGGCCAACTCGCCCGCTACGTCGTCGAGAAGGGCTCCATCACGGTCGACGGCGTCAGCCTCACCGTCGTCGAGGCCGCCGACGACTCCTTCACCATCAGCCTCATCCCCACCACCCTCGCGCTGACCACCCTGGGCATCAAGCAGTCCGGCGACCCCGTGAACCTGGAGGTCGACGTGCTCGCCAAGTACGTGGAGCGGCTGCTCGGCCGGGGCTCCCGGGACACCGACGACCTCGCGGAACTCAAGGAGATGGACCGGTGAGCGTCCTGGACTGGCTGAACGGCACCGCCTTCACGGCCTTCGGACAGCACGTCATCTGGTCGGACATGCTCGGCAACACCGTCGGGCTGGCCGCCCTCGCGCTCGGCTGGCGGCGCTCCATATGGACCTGGCCGGCCCAGTTCCTCTCCGGCGTCATCCTCGTCGCCGCGTACGCCTCCGCCCATCTCAGCGGCGGCGTCGGCAAGCAACTGCTCGTCATCGGTGTGGCGTTGTGGGGCTGGCGCCAGTGGCAGCGCGGCCGGCAGCAGGCGCAGGACGGCTCCATCGCCGTACGGTTCGCCGGCTGGCGCGAGCGCGGGCTGCTGATCGGCGGGACGGCCCTGGGCACCGCGGCCGTCGGCGGACTGTTCACCCTGGTCCCCCAACTGTCCTGGAACCCCTGGCCGGACGCCTACATCTTCGTCGGCACGCTCGCCGCGATGGTCGCGCAGGCCCGCGGTCTGGTCGAGTTCTGGTTCGCCTGGCTGCTGGTCGACGTCGTCGGCGTCCCGCTCGCCTTCAGCAGCGGGCTAGCCTTCTCCGGCCTCGTCTACGTCGTCTATCTCGCCCTCGTCGTGTGGGGCATGCGCGACTGGTGGCTGCGCTCGCGGAGCGCGGACGCCGGTCCCGTCCTGGAAGGAGTTGCGGCATGACCGCGTTGCAGAGCTGGTACGACGAGACCGAGGACGCACTGGTGCTGGATCCCGTGGAGCGCGCGATCGCGGACATCGCCGCCGGCCGGCCGGTCGTTGTGGTGGACGACGAGGACCGGGAGAACGAGGGCGACCTGATCGTCGCGGCCGAGATGGCCACCCCGGAGATCGTCGCGTTCATGATGAGCGAGTGCCGCGGACTGATCTGCGCCCCCATGGAGGGCGCCGAGCTGGACCGGCTGGAACTCCCGCAGATGGTCGACCAGAACACCGAGTCGATGCGCACCGCGTTCACCGTCTCCGTCGACGCGTCCGCCGCGCACGGCGTCAGCACCGGCATCTCCGCCGCCGACCGCGCCACCACCCTGCGGCTGCTCGCCTCCGGTGCGGCGGCCCCCGCCGACTTCGTCCGGCCCGGCCACATCTTCCCGCTGCGGTCCCGGACCGGCGGCGTCCTGGTCCGCAACGGCCACACCGAGGCCGGGGTCGACCTCGCCCGGCTGGCCGGACTGCGCCCGGCCGCGGCCATCGTGGAGATCGCCGGCGAGGACGGCACCATGCTGCGGCTGCCCGAGCTGGTCCCGTTCGCCCGCAAGCACGGCCTGGCGATCATCTCCATCGAGGACCTGATCGCCTACCGCCGGTCGTCCGAACCCACCGTCCGCCGCGAGGCCGAGACCCGGCTGCCCACGGCGCACGGCGAGTTCACCGCGTACGGCTACCGCTCCGCGGTCGACGGCGTCGAGCACATCGCGCTGGTCGCCGGCGACCTCGGCGACGGCGAGGACGTCCTGGTCCGGGTCCACTCCGAGTGCCTGACCGGCGATGTCTTCCACTCGCTCCGCTGCGACTGCGGCCCCCAGCTGGACGCCTCGCTGCAGCGGATCACCGAGGCCGGCCGCGGCGTGGTCATCTACCTACGCGGCCACGAAGGGCGCGGCATCGGGCTGCTGTCCAAGCTGCGCGCCTACGAACTCCAGGAGCGCGGCCGGGACACCCTCGACGCCAACCTGGAACTGGGGCTGCCCGCCGACTCGCGGGACTACGGCGCTGGCGCGCAGATGCTCCGGGACCTCGGCGTGCGCTCGCTGCGCCTGATGACCAACAACCCCGAGAAGACCGCCGCCCTGGTGCGGCACGGCCTCAAGGTCACCGGCCGCGAGCCGATGCCCGTCCAGGCCGGCGAGCACAACCTGCGGTACCTGCGCACCAAGCGCGACCGGATGGGGCACGACCTGCCCTGGTTGCCCGGTGCAAGCACCGGCTCCACCGGAGCGGCCGGCGCCGCGCCCGCTGCTGGCGCGGGCACCTGCGGCAACCAGTAACCACCGTCAGCCAGATTCAGCACCATCACCCGTACGAGGAGAAACGTGAGCGGCAAGGGCGCACCCGAACTGACCGTGAAGAACTGTGGCGACCTGCGGGTGGCCGTGATCGCCGCGCAGTGGCACGAGCAGATCATGGACGGCCTCGTGGACGGCGCGCTGCGCGCCCTCGCCGAGCTGGGCATCGACGAGCCGACGCTGCTGAGGGTGCCCGGCGCCTTCGAGCTGCCGGTGGTGGCCAAGGTGCTGGCCGGCCGCGGCTACGACGCGGTGGTCGCCCTCGGCGTGGTCATCAAGGGCGGCACCCCGCACTTCGACTATGTCTGCCAGGGCGTCACCCAGGGCCTGACCCAGGTCGCGGTGGACACCGGCGTACCGGTCGGCTTCGGCGTGCTCACCTGCGACACCGAGCAGCAGGCGCTGGACCGCGCGGGCCTGCCCGGATCCGCCGAGGACAAGGGCCACGAAGCGGTCACCGCCGCGGTCGCCACCGCGGCCACCCTGCGCACCGTCTCGGAGCCCTGGCGCTGAGGCGCTGCGCGCCGCCCGCCACCACCCTTCATATGAGGCGCTGCGCGCCGCCCGCCCGTCTCCCACCACCACCCTTCGTATGAGGCGCTGCGCGCCGCTGTGACCTCACCGCGTAGGGTAGGCGGCATCATGTCCAAGAAGACGTTCGAGGAGCTCTTCGCCGAGCTCCAGAAGAAGGCCGCCACCGGCGACCCGGCCACCTCCCGCACCGCCGAGCTGGTGCAGGCGGGTGTCCATACGATCGGCAAGAAGGTCGTCGAAGAGGCCGCGGAGGTGTGGATGGCCGCGGAGTACGAATCCGACGAGGCCGCCGCCGAGGAGATCTCCCAGCTCCTCTACCACCTCCAGGTGATGATGATCGCCAAGGGCATCTCCCTCGACGACGTCTACGCCCACCTCTGATCCCGCCCCCGGTTCCGCCACCAACTCCCTTTAGCTGCAAAGGAATCCGCTCTCATGCTGCGCATCGCTGTCCCCAACAAGGGTTCACTGTCCGAGCCTGCGTCGGCGATGCTGCATGAGGCCGGCTACCGCCAGCGCAAGGACCGCAGGGAACTGGTCCTGGTCGACGCGGAGAATGAGGTCGAGTTCTTCTTCCTGCGCCCCCGCGACATCGCCGTCTACGTCGGTTCCGGCAAGCTCGACATCGGCATCACCGGCCGCGACCTGCTGCTCGACTCCGGTTCGCCGGCCGAGGAGATCCTCCAGCTCGGCTTCGCCGGCTCGACGTTCCGCTACGCCACCCGCCCCGGCACCGCCCAGGACGTCAGCGAGTTCGGCGGCATGACCATCGCCACGTCCTTCTCCGGCCTGGTCACCCGGCACCTCGCCGACAACGGCGTGGACGCCTCCGTCGTCCACCTCGACGGCGCCGTCGAGACCGCCATCCAGCTCGGCGTCGCCGAGATCATCGCGGATGTCGTCGAGACCGGCACCACCCTGCGCAACGCCGGTCTGGAGATCATCGGTGAGCCGATCCTCAAGTCCGAGGCCGTGGTCATCCGCGGCACCGGCGCACCGGACGACGACCCGAAGGTGCGCCAGTTCCTGCGCCGCATGCAGGGCGTTCTGGTGGCCCGCCGGTACGTGATGATGGATTACGACATCCGGGTCGAACAGGTCGAAAAGGCCGTCGCGCTCACCCCCGGACTGGAGTCGCCGACCGTCTCCCCGCTGCACCACGAGGGCTGGGTCGCGGTCCGCTCGATGGTTCCGTCCAAGGACGCCCAGCGCATCATGGACGAGCTCTACGACCTCGGCGCCCGCGCGATCCTGACCACCGGCATCCACGCCTGCCGGCTCTGAGACACCGCACCCGCACCCCCGGCCGCCACTCGCACACCCCCTGACGGAAGACGACACGTGTCCGCGCCCGCCTCTCCCGCCGCCTCGCTGCCCGGCCTCCCGGTGACGTTCCGGCCGGCCCGTACCAGGGCCGTCCTGTACGCCGTCGGCATCGCCCAGCTCGCCGCCCTCGTGGTGATCGCGCTGCTGCTGCCGAAGTTGAGCGGCGGCGAGCGGATGAGCTTCGTCGTGGTCGGCGTCGTGGTGGCCGCCGTCCTCCTGCTGCTCGCCCGCCCCAAGGTGGTCGCGCGGCAGGAGGGCATCACCGTCGTCAACCTCACCACCAAGCGCGAACTGGCCTGGGCCCAGGTCGTACGCGTCAACCTCCGGGCCGGCGACCCCTGGGTCCATCTGGACCTCGCCGACGGCACCAGCCTGCCCGCGATGGGAATCCAGCCCGGTATCGCGAAGGACCAGGCCATCCGGGACGCCCGCGCGCTGCGCGACCTCGCCGAGAACCATGGTGCCGTCGACCACACGGCCGGGTGAGCCTGCCCTAACGCGGGCCCCGCTGTTTACTCTGTTCTCCGGGATGCGCCCCGCACCCCGCCCCTCAGTGGGACCACGACAACCCGAGGAGTGACTCCCTCCGGCAATGGACGGATCGTCCTGTAGTACCTGCGCCGCCCCTCCCCATCCCCCGCATACGACGGAGGCGGCGGCATGACCGGCCCCTTGCTCCTGCTCGCGGCGGCACTCGCGCTGATCCTGGCCAACGGCTTCTTCGTGGCCGCGGAGTTCGGCCTCGTCACCGTCGAGAAGGCGGACGCCGAACGGGCCGCGGCCGGCGGCGACCGCCGCGCCGGCACCGTCGTCTCCGCACTCCGTGAACTCTCCTTCCAGCTCTCCGGAACCCAACTGGGCATCACCATCACCTCGTTGGTGGTCGGTATGCTCGCCGAGCCCGCGCTGGCCCGGCTCCTGTCGGCACCGCTGCGCGCCACCGGCCTGCCCACGGGAGCGGTCCCCGGCATCGCCGTCGTCATCGGCATGCTGCTGGCCTCCGCCGTCCAGATGGTCGTCGGCGAGCTGGTGCCCAAGAACTGGGCGGTCTCCAAACCGCTCCAGGTGGCCCGCTTCGTCGCCGGCCCGCAGGGCGCCTTCTCCCGCTTCTTCCGGCCGGTGATCAGCCTGTTGAACACCGTCGCCAACCGCCTGGTCCGCGCGCTGGGCGTGGAGCCCACCGACGAGCTGGCCTCCGCCCGCACCCCCGGCGAGCTGGTCTCGCTGGCCCGGCACTCCGCCCGGGCCGGCGCCATCGAGCAGGACACCGCGGATCTGTTCGTCCGCACCCTCTCACTCGGCGACCTCACCGCGGAGAACGTGATGACCCCCCGCGTACGGGTCAGCGCCCTCCAGGCGACCGCGACCGCCGAGGACGTCGTCAACCTCACCCGCGCCACCGGGCTCTCCCGCTTCCCCGTCTACCGCACCCGGCTGGACGAGATCGTCGGCATGGTCCACCTCAAGGACGCGCTCGCCGTCCCCGCCGAGGACCGGCTGCGCACCCCGGCGCTGCGGATAGCGGTACCGCCGCTGCTGGTGCCCGAGACGCTCCCGGTGCAGCCGCTGCTGGAACGGCTGCGCAGCGAGCAGCCGATCGCCGTGGTGGTCGACGAGTACGGCGGCACCGCCGGCGTGGTGACCCTGGAGGACATCATCGAGGAACTCGTCGGCGAGGTCCGCGACGAGCACGACCGGGTGGACCTGCCCGAACTGGGCCAGGCCCCGGCCGAGGACGGCCGCCCCGCGTGGGACGCCGACGGCGGCTGCCGGGTCGACACCCTGCGGCGGATCGGCCTGGACGCCCCGGAGGGCCCGTACGAGACGGTGGCGGGACTGGTCGCGCACATACTCGGCCGGATCCCGGCGCCCGGCGACACCGCGGAGCTGGACGGCTGGCGGCTGCGGGTGCGGCTGGTCTCGCACCACCGCGCCGAGCGGATAAGGCTGGTACGGATGGCGCCCGCCGCCGAGAAGCCCCGGGAGCCCGTCGGAGCCGGTGCGGAGGTGGCCCGATGACCGTGGCCCAGCTCCTCTTCGCGGGGCTGCTCGTGCTCGCCAACGGCTTCTTCGTCGGGGCCGAGTTCGCCCTGGTGTCGGTACGCCGCAGCCAGATCGAGCCGCTGGCCACCCTGGGCTCCAAGCGGGCCCGCCGGGTGCTGCACGGCCTGGAGAACCTGCCGCAGATGATGGCCGCCGCCCAGTTCGGCATCACCGTCTGCTCGCTGACCCTCGGCGCGGTCGCCGAGCCGACCGTCGCGCACCTGCTGGAGCCGGTGTTCGCGGCCGTCCGGCTGCCCCAGGCACTGATCCATCCGCTCGGCTACGTCATCGCCCTCGCGCTGGTGGTCTTCCTCCACCTGGTCATCGGCGAGATGGTCCCCAAGAACCTGGCGATGGCCGCGCCCGAGAAGACCGCCCTGTGGTTCAGCCCGGGGCTGGTCGCCTTCGCCCGGCTGTGCCGCCCGGTCACCGCGCTGCTCGGCGCGCTGGCCCACGGGGTGCTGCGGCTCTTCCGGGTCGAGCCGAAGGACGAGGTCGAGGCGGTCTTCACCAGCGAGCAGCTGACCCATCTCGTCGAGGACTCCGGGCAGGCGGGCCTGCTGGACCCCGTCGAACAGGAGCGGCTGTCCGACGCCCTGGAACTCGGCAGCCGCCCCGTCACGGACGTCCTGCTCGACCGGGCCGGGCTGATCACCGTCGACCCGACCGTGACGCCCCGCCAGGTGGAGCAGCTGACCGTCAGGACCGGCTTCTCCCGCTTCCCGGTGTGCGCGCCCGGCGGCACGTACATGGGCTATCTGCACGTCAAGGACGTGCTCGACCTGGAGGAGCGGGACCGGGCGGTGCCGCAGCGCATCTGGCACCCGATGACCACCCTCCGCGCCGAACTGCCCCTGGACGACGCCCTGACCGCGATGCGCCGAGCCGCCTCCCATCTGGCGGCGGTGGCCGATCCGGCCGGGCGGGTGCTCGGCCTGGTGGCGCTGGAGGACGTCCTGGAGATGCTGGTCGGCGAGATGCGCGATCCGGCGCACCGGGCCGGGCCGGCGGTCGGCGCGGCGCCGCGCAACGAGCGGGTCGGTGAACCGCGCGAGGGCTCGCCGCGGCCGGCCGAGGACCCGGCGCTGGCCGGCTGACCGGCCACCGGGCGCGCGCCGGCCGCCGTTTCGGCCCGGCGCGCGCCCTGCCGCTCTACAGGTCCAGCCCCTTCGGCGGTGCCTGCGGTCCCGGGCCGCGGCCGGACAGCACCTCGCCGTACGCCTGCATCAGGTCGGGCAGCCGGAGGGTGGCGAGGTCGTCGCGGGTCGGGGTGCCCTGCCAGGTCGACAGCCGCAGGTCGCGGTAGGCGCAGCTCTTCTCGTAAAGGGTGCGCAGAAAGCGGCCGTTGCCCAGCTCGTCGATCCAGCCCTGCTCGACGACATGGCCGTTGATGCTGGACAGCTCGTCGCGGGCCTCGTCGTCCCAGCGGTCGCCGTTCTCGGCGGCCAGCACCTCGCCGATCCTGGTCAGTTCCAGCGGCCGGTAGCTGGGGAAGTCGACGCGGCTGGTGAAACGGGACGACAGGCCGGGGTTGGCGGCGAGCAGCCGGTCCATGCCCTCGGGATAGCCGGCGAGGATGACCACCAGCCGGTCGCGGTTGTCCTCGGCGCGCTTGAGCAGCACCTGTAGGGCCTCGTCGCCGTACGCGTCGCCCTTGCTGTAGCCGGAGTTGGACAGGCTGTACGCCTCGTCGACGAAGAGCACCCCGCCCAGCGCCGAGTCGATCAGCTCGTTCGCCTTGACCGCGGTCTGGCCCAGGAACTCGCCGACCAGATCGGCCCGTTGGGCCTCCACGAGATGGTCGCCGCCGAGCAGCCCCAGCGCGTAGAAGACCCGGCCCAGTATCCGGGCCACGGTCGTCTTGCCGGTGCCCGAGGGGCCGGAGAAGACGAAGTGCCGCTTCGGGGGCGCCACCGGCAGCCCCTGGCTCGCCCGCAGCCGCGCCATCCGCAACTGCGCCGACAGCGCCCGCACCTGTCGCTTGACCGGCTCCATGCCGACCATCCGCTCCAGTTCGGCCAGCGCCCGCTCCAGCAGCACCGGGTCGGCAGGGCCGGCGGGCAGCCGCTCGGCGCCGCGCCGCCCCGGCACCGCGGACTTGACCCGGGCCGCGGTCTCGCCCCCGGTCAGCCCGCCGGCCGGCTCGCCCTCCAGCCCGTCCGCCTCCCCGGCCACCAGCAGCTCACGGCCGTCGACCGGATCGAGCGGGGCCAGCGGATCGAGATCACCGCCGGCCTCCTGGGCCGGGCCCGCGGCGGAGACCGCCGCGAGATCGGCGCCCTCGTCCAGGCCGTCCGCCTCCGCTATGGCGGCCAGCCGGGCCGCGGTGTCCATGAACGCGGGGTCGACCCGGTGCACCGCCCGGTAGAGGGGGAGCGCGGCGGCACTGCGGCCGGTGCCCTCATGCGCGCGGGCGAGCCAGTAGCGCAGCTCCTTGCGCTGCGGCTGCTCGCTGCGGCAGCGCATCAGCGCGGCGGACAGCAGCGGCTCGGCCTGCCCGTACATCTCCAGCCGCACCCGTGCCATCCCGCCGAACAGCCCGGCCTCGATGCCCAGCACCGGATCGCCCAGCAGCGGCTCGGTGTGCCGTACGAGCCGGTCCCAGTCCTTGACGAGGTAGGCGCGGCAGGCGTGCAGGAAGCGGACCTGGGGGTCGGTGTCCACCGGCGGGCAGCCGGCCAACGCCTGGTCCAGCTCGGCGACATGGCGGCCGTCGAGCCAATGGGAGGCGTGCGCCAGCAGTAGGTCGCGGCCGGTCTCCAGCACCGGCTGGACCCACCAGCCCAGCCAGTACCAGGAGTTGAGGGTGCGTCGGTGGCGGGCGCGCTGCTCGCCGAAGCGGTCGCGGTGCTGGTGCATCCGCAGCAGGGCCATGGAGGTGTCGGCGCGCAGCGCGTGTAACCCCAGCCAGGCGTCGGCCATCGTCGGATCGAGCCGTACCGCGGCCCGGAACTCCTCCTCGGCCTGGGGGTAGGCGCCCACGGTGTAGGCGTCGACCGCGCGCAGCCAGGCGAGTTCGGCCGGGGCGGGCGAACCCTGAGTGCCGACATCCATCCCGTCCCCCTACAAAACGTCCCCCCGTGGTGTACCACCGGACGTGTGCCGGGCCGTGGGCCCAGGGCCTGGCCGGCCCTGGCCGAACCGGCCTGCGGCGGGCGGGAGTTGCCGTCACCGCGCAGCCCGGTGCGGATCCTGCGGTGGCACAGACTCGCATCGTACCTGCGCTGTCGGCGCAGGTCGTAGAGGGCCGCACGGGGCAGAAGTGGGGGCGCGGAAGGGGGCGCATCGGCGTGAAGAATGCGGTGACCCTGGGTGAGGGAGACGCCGTGCGGCGACGGCGGCGGAGGGGATTCCGCACAGAACGAAGCCCCCGATCACGGGGGAACAACCGGGGGCTTCGCGTCTGCGGGCGGTCCGTTGAACCGCACATTGAGAACGTAAGTCCTGTACGCCCCCCAGGTCAAGCCGAGTTGGCGGACTCGGCGGGTCCCGGTCGGCGATGCGCGGCGTGTCCGCCATGGTCGGCTACCCAGAGTGAAATCCGGGCCCAGTCATGGGCTCGTGGCGGGACCCACGAGCACCTCGTACCCCAACTTCCCCTGGTGCACCAGCAGATCGGCGTACGGGCGCGAAGCGTCCGCCGCGAAGTGCGCCCGCTCCGCCGGGATCCAGCCATCCCAGAACGCGGACAGCCCGGGCCCGTCGCGGAGTTGACCCCGTTCCCATGAATGCTCGCTCGCCAGTTCCATCCACAGCAGGCACGCCAGATGCGGCCGCAGTGCCCGCCGCCCGGCGCCCACGCCCTCCACCAGCACCACCGGGGCCGGCGGCAGCTCCCGCACGGTGGTGAACTCCCCGCGCACCCAGTCGTAGACCCCGTAGTGCGCCGGCTCGCCCCGGGACAGCGGTGCCAGCAGCTGCTCGCGGAACCGGTCGCTCCAGGCGAACAGCTCGTCATGCGTCGCCAGGTCGTCGGTGTGCACCACCGGCGCCCCGCCCAGTGCCTCGGCCAGCCGGCCGGCGAAGGTGGTCTTGCCGGACCCGGCGTGCCCGTCCACCGCGATCAGCCGCACCGGTCCGCAGGACGGCGGAAGGGTGTGCAGTCGGGCGGCGAGCAAGGTCAGCGCGGGGTCCATGCCGTCAGCGTACGTCAATGGTCCACACCAATATTCGTGCCGCGACGCGCGCCGGACCGGCTTCCGAAGGCCGGGTGGAACGGAGATAGTTGACCCCTGCTGACATGCACGTGCCCGAATGCCGCTCTGTACCGAACGCCGCCATCCGCTCGTACGCATCCGACTGGGGGACCACACATGACCAGCTCCGCGCCCCGGCGCACCGTCCTGGCCGCCGCGCTCGCCGCCGCGGCGGGCGCCGCCACCCCCCTGGCGCTGGCCGCCTTCGAGCCCGGCCCGGCGGCCCCGACCGCCGCCACCACGCCCGAAGCCGCCGCCCCGCACCGACCGAAGAGCCTCGTGGACTATCACGCCTGGACCACCGCAGCCGACTGGAACCACGGCCGGAGCGAGGGCGCCACCGTCCTGCGCGGGCCCCGCCCCGGCGTCGGGATCGGCCGTGCCGCCGGCATCGCCGTCTACCACGACCCGCACACCGGCAGGGCCGCCCCCTGGGAGTACGCCACCTGGACCGGGCCGGTGCACCGCCTCGCGGTCCCCGCCACCGAGGTCGTCGCCTCCTGGAACGCGCACACCCCGGCCGGGACCTGGATCGCCGTGGAGCTGCGCGGCACCTACAGCGACGGCGGTCACACGCCCTGGTACGTGATGGGCCGCTGGACTGCCGGCGACGGGGAGGCCGACATCCGGCGCACCTCCGTCGACGGCCAGAAGGACGGCAAGAGCAGCATCTCCACCGACACCCTCGCCATCGACACCCCGTCGAGCGGTCTGCGCCTGGCCGCGTACCAGCTCCGGCTCACCCTCTACCGCCGGCCCGCCACCCTGCTCACCCCCACCGTCTGGCGGATGGGCGCGATGGGCTCGGACATCCCCGACCGCTTCGACGTACCGGCGTCCCGGCCCGGCACCGTCGGCCGCGAGCTGCACGTCCCCCGCTACTCGCAGGAGATCCACAAGGGCCAGTACCCCGAGTACGACAACGGGGGAGAGGCGTGGTGCAGCCCCACCTCCTCCGAGATGATCATCGAGTACTGGGGCCGCCGGCCCACCCGCGAGCAGCTCGCCTGGGTCGACCCCGCCTACGCCGACCCCCAGGTCTGCAACGCCGCCCGCCACACCTTCGACTACCAGTACAAGGGCTGCGGCAACTGGCCCTTCAACGCCGCCTACGCCGCCACCTACCGCGACATGCAGTCCGTCGTCACCCGCCTCGCCTCCCTCAACGACATCGAGCGCCTGGTCCACGCGGGCATCCCGGTCATCACCTCGCAGTCCTTCCTGAAGACCGAACTCGACGGCGCGGGCTACGGCACCGCCGGCCACCTGATGACCGTCATCGGCTTCACCAAGGCCGGCGACGTCATCGCCAACGACCCGGCGTCCCCGAACGACCCGGCCGTCCGCCGCGTCTACCCACGCCGGCAGTTTGAAACCATCTGGCTCAGGACGAAGCGCCACGACGCGAAAGGCCAGGTCAAGAGCGGTTCCGGGGGTGTCTGCTACCTCTACTTCCCGGCTGAGCCAGCACCAACTCAGCGCCGGGTACTCGCGGAGCTGGGAATCCGCTGAGCATGTGCACCCCGAAGGTGGCCTCGATGACCTGACGGCGGCGTTCGCCGACCATGGAGGGTCAGGGCACGGTCGCCCGGGAGATCACGCGGCAGTCCGACGGCGCTCTGGACACCGCGGTGGTGCCGGTCGGGGGTGGTGGCCTGATCAGCGGCGTCGCCGTCTGGCTGCGCGCGCACTCGCCGCACACCCGGATCGTCGGCGCCGAACCGGCCGGCGCCGCCGGCATGCGGGCCGCTTGGGAGCACGGCGGCCCGGTGGCCCTGCCCGCGCTCGACTCGTTTGCCGACGGGGCGGCGGTGGGCAAGGTGGGCGCTCCTGCGTTTTGGCTGGTCAAGGAGTTGGTGGACGAGATCGTCACGGTCGACGAGGGCGCGCTGTGCACCGAGGTGCTCGACCTCTGCCAGAGCGACGGAATCATCGCCGAACCCGCCGGAGCGCTGGCGAGCGTGGCGGCCAGGAAGGTCCTGCCGGGGACGGGGCCGGGCACGGTGGTGTGCATCGTCTCCGGCGGCAACAACGACGTGAGCCGCCATGCCGAGGTGGTGGAGCGCTCCCTGGTGCATGTGGGCCTGCGCCACTACTTCCTCGTGACGTTCCCCCAACAGCCGGGTGCCCTGCGACACTTCCTCGATGGAGTCCTCGGCAAGGGGGAGGACATCGTCGCCTTCGAGTACGTCAAGAAGAACAACCGGGAGACCGGTCCGGCCCTCGTGGGCATCGAGTTGGAGTGCCCCCAGGACCTCGACAGCCTGCTGCGGCGCATGCAGGAAAGTCCCTTGACGATCGAACGGATCGCGCCGGGATCGCCGTGGTTCTCCTTCCTGCTGTGAGCGCGCTGGGAGGTGAAGTCGGCCGTGCCACGGGGAGGTTGACGCGCCGTCCCGCCTCCGCCGCGATTCACAGGCGGTGGAGGCGGGTGAGGGTCTGTTCCAGCTCGGTCTGGAGAACGCTGCTGGCGGTGTCGGCGTCACCGCGCTCGATGGCCCGCACCAGGGCGTCATGGGCTTCGTCCCCGTGATTCGGCTCGTGGACCCGCAGGGCGAGAATGTCCAGCAGATCGATCAGCCCCTGTCGCAGCGCGGGGGTGAACTCGACGAACAGGTCGGTCAGGACGGGGTTGTGCGCTCCGGCGACCACCGCCCCGTGCAGCGCGATGTCCGCATCGACGAAGGCCGCGTCGTCGCCGTCGGCCGCGGCGCGGCGGGCCTCCAAGGCCGCCCGCATGGCGGCGAGATCGACTTTGGTGCGCCGCTGTGCGGACAGGCGCGCGGCCTGCACCTCGATCAGCATGCGGACCTCGTAGACATCGGTGACCGCGGCATGCCGCAGCCGGGTGGCCCAGTCCTCCTCGGGCTCCGTGGCGATGACGAAGACGCCGGCACCCTGACGGGCCTTCAGCAGACCGGCGCCGGCCAGGGCGCGCAAGGCTTCGCGCACGGTGGAGCGGCCCACACCGAGGGCCTTGGCCAGGGCGGTCTCGGCCGGGAGCTTGGTCCCGACCGGCCACTGCCCCTGGGAGATCTGGTCGCGAAGGTGCTGGGTGGCCTGCTCGATCAGAGGGCTGGGGCGGAGGGCATCGAGCGGCATCCGCAATCACCTCTCAGGTTGTCTGATGATTTCTGGTGAGTGTACTCGGCGTGAGCCGAGGCGAGGTGAAGCGGGAGCCGGCCGCGCGAGCCCTGTGGAAGCCTTTCGCTCGGACCCCCAACGGCCTGTGGAGCAAAGGCAGTCGCACCAGGCGATTGACGGTACGACACCTGCCGGCACTCGGACTCCCGTTCCTCAGCCCCTCAGGTTGTCTGAGGAGTTGATTGCGGCTAGCGTACGCGGCGTGTTGCTGCGCGTGCCGCTCCTTCTCGGCTGCCGCTGTGGGGTCTGACACGACCGGCACCCCGCAGCGGGGTATCAGGCTGTGCTGGTCGTCCAACGGCCGACCGAGAGAAGTTCTCCCACGTGGCGTGCTGTGAAACCCCGACGTTCCCCACATCGCGCACCCCGTCCGGTGATGTTCCGGCGGATGCGCCGAGGCGGGATCTTCCGGCCGCCTCGGTTCACGCCGTCATGGCCGCCGTCAACCGCCCCGAACGGAGCTGACCGTGAACACGACTGCCGTCCTCCACGCGAACAACGTGGACCTCGTCCGCGACGGTGATCCTCTCCTGCAGGAGATCTCGCTGACCGTACGGCCCGGAGAGCACTGGGCGCTGCTCGGTGCCAACGGCGCGGGCAAGAGCAGCCTGCTCAGCCTCTTGGGAGCACTCGCGCATCCCACCCGGGGTACCGTCCAGGTCTTGGGCCACGAGCTGGGCCGGGTGGACATGCGCCAGCTCCGCTCCTACGTCGGCCACGTGGACCCGCGGCATCCGCTGCGCTCGCCCCTGAAGGTCCAGGACGTCGTGCTGACCGGGCTGACCAACACCATCGAACGCGTTCCCCGCTGGAGCCCGACGGACGAGCACGTGGCGATGGCGGACCGCCTCATCGGTCTGCTCGGACTCAGCGACCGCCGCGCGGCACGGTGGCCGACCCTGTCCCAGGGCGAACGGGGTCGGACGCTGATCGCGCGGGCGCTGATGCCCAGTCCGCGGCTGCTGCTGCTCGACGAACCGGCAACGGGACTGGATGTCGCGGGCCGGGAGCAGCTGATCGAACGGATCGACACGCTCCAGCACACCTACCCGGAGCTGGCATCGGTCCTGGTCACCCATCACTTGGAGGAGCTTCCTCCCGGTACGACGCATGTGCTGCTGCTGCGCGACGGGCGCTGCCTGGCCTCCGGGCCGGCCGATGAGGTCCTGACCAGCGACCAGATCAGCAAGTGCTTCGACCACCCGATTCGCCTCACGCGCACCGACGGGCGGTGGAGCGTGCGCACACACCGCCCGACCGGACCGTAGATCCCGCGAACCCGAAGAACCCCGAACCACCCGGCACCACCCCGTAGAACCGCGAAGCCCCACGGAGAAAGTGAGCGGACGTTTCCGCATGAAAAAAGGACAACTCGGCTTCCTGGCCGGTACACACATGGTCAACGACCTCTATCAGGGCGCGATCCCCGCGATGCTGCCGTTCCTGATGTCCGAGCGTCACTACAGCTACGCGGCGGTCTCCGGCCTGGCGTTCGCGGCGAGCGGCATATCCAGCCTGTTCCAGCCGCTGTTCGGTGCGCTCTCCGACCGCAAGCCACGGTCCTGGCTGGTGCCGACCGGGTTCTGCACCGCGGCCTTCGGCGTGGCCGCGGCGGGGCTGTCCGGGAACTACCTGGTCACCTGGCTATGTGTGGCGCTGGCGGGGATCGGCATCGCGGCGTACCACCCGCCCGCGACCAGTCAGGCCCGGGCCGCCGGCGGTTCCTCGCAGAAGGCCATGAGCGTCTTCTCCGTCGGCGGAACGGTCGGCGGCGCTCTCGCTCCGACGCTGATCACCCTCGTCATCGGGGCGGCGGGGTTCGCCGGAAGCTATCTGCTGGTGATCCCCGCCCTGGTCATGGCCGTCCTGTGGGGCCTCAAGGGGCCCTGGATGCGTGCGCGGGGCCACATGGCGGCGGCTCCGCTGGTCACCGGCGCATCGGCCAGGACAGGGACCGGCGGTACGGGACGGGCGGACGACTGGCGATCCTTCGCCCGCCTGGTAGCCGTCATCGTCGGATGGTCCATCCCGTACGTCACGGTCACGTCGATGGTGTCGCTGCACGCGCAGCGCGATCTGGGCCAGTCCACGGCCGCGGGCGCCGCCGTGCTCAGCACCTACACCGCGGCGGGTGCGGTCGGTACGTTGCTGGGCGGCTGGGTGGGTGACCGCCACGGCCGCATGACCTCGGTGCGGGTCGGCTACCTCGTGGCGCTGCCCGCCCTGCTGGGTATCGCCTGGGCCCCGGCGTACCCGGTCCTGGTGCTGAGTGCGGCGGTGTTCGGCGTGGCGATGTTCCTGCCGTTCGCCGCGCAAGTCACCCTCGCCCAGGACTATTTGCCCCATCGTCCGGGTACGGCGAGCGGACTGACCCTGGGGCTGGCGATGGCAGCCGGCGGCCTGTGCTCTCCCGCGTTCGGATGGCTGGCCGATTCCAGTGGCCTGCCCGCTGTCTTCTACGCACTGCTCGCCGTCTTCGTCGTGCCCGTGGTCATGGCCGTCCGGCTCCCCGACCGCACCCCGAGCGCGCCCGACCCGCAATCCCCGCCACTGGCCGAAGCGGCACCCACCCACAAGGCGCAGTAGGGCAGACACATTCATCGGCAGGAAGACGACAAGCCCCCCCGCACCGACGGCTGCGGGGCGTACACCACTGCGAAGGAGTGCTGTGTCGTCATCACCATGCTTCCGCATTCCCCCAGGTCGAGGAGGTCGCCTACGGCCCGGACGGAATTCTGGCCCATGCCCGGCCGGGAACCCTGTTGATCGACATGTCCACCATCGCCCCACAGACCTCGATCGCGCCGGCCGGCCAGGCCGCCGAGCGGGGAATCCATGTCCTGGACGCTCCGGTCGCGGGCGGCGAAGCGTGCCCCGTCGACGGCACACTGTCGATCACGGTCGGCGGAGAGGCCGCCGGGACGCCTTCCTGACGCGGGACTACACCCCCAGCTTCACGATGGCCCTCCATTACCCTGGGCGCTGGGGGCGTCCTGCCTGGTCTTCGCGCTGAGCGCGGGGAACGGCGGGCTCGTGGACAGCGCGGTGCTGATCGGCGGTGCACTGATCCTGGTCCTGGGCGAGCTGTCCCAGGCATCGGCGGCGTGGGGGCTGTCGTTCGGCCTGGCCCCGCAGGGCCGGCACGGGGAGTACCAGGCGGTGTTCTCACTCGGGCGCGGTCTCCAGCAGTTCGCCGGGCCCTGGCTGATGACGTCGCTCGTCGTCGGCGCCGCCCCGACCGGCTGGGTGGTCCTCGCGGTGCTGTTCGCACTGCTGGGTCTGGCCGGACCGCCGCTGGTGCGGGGCCTGGAGAAGTCCCGGGCCCGGGCCCACTCCTGACACTGTGGAAACGTCGGACCGAAAGGACGAGCACAGCACGATGACGGTAGAGCGACGACACGACCCGGACGCACGCGGCTTCGCCAGCGACAACTACGCGGGCGTCCACCCCGAGGTGCTGGAGGCGATCGCCCTGGCCAACGGTGGCCACCAGATCAGCTACGGCGCCGATGTCTACACCGAGCGTCTGCAGAAGGTGATACACGGTCACTTCGGCCCGGCCGCCCGGACCTTCCCGGTCTTCAACGGCACGGGTGCGAACGTGGTCGCCCTCCAAGCCATGCTGGGCCGCTGGGAGGCCGTGGTCTGCGCCGACACCGCGCACATCCACGTGGACGAGTGCGGCGCGCCCGAGAAGGTCGCCGGTATCAAGCTACTGACCGTGCCCACCCGGGACGGCAAGCTCAGCCCCGAACTGATAGACCATCAGGCATGGGGCTTCGACGACGAGCACCGGGCCACCCCCAAGGTCGTCTCGATCGCCCAGTCCACAGAGGTGGGGACCTGCTACACCCCGGACGAGATCCGCGCCATCTGCGACCACGCCCACGGCCTGGGCATGCTGGTGCACCTGGACGGCGCTCGCCTCGCCAACGCGGCGGCCACCCTGGGGGTGTCGCTGCGGGAGATGACCACGGAAGCGGGCGTCGACGTGCTGTCGTACGGCGGCACCAAGAACGGCCTGCTCTTCGGCGAGTTGGTCACCGTCCTCAACGAGGCCGCGGTGCACGGGATCCCGCACATCCGCAAGTCCGCCATGCAGCTCGGGTCGAAGATGCGCTTCCTCTCCGTGCAGTTCGAGGCCCTGCTCGGCGGTGACCTGTGGCTGCGCTCCGCGGCCCATGCCAACGCGATGGCACAGCGCCTGTACGAGGCCGTGCGCGAGTTGCCGAGTCTGGAGATCCCGCGCCCGGTGCAGGCCAATCAGGTCTTCGCGATCCTCCCCGCGGACGCGACCGAGCGCCTCCAGAAGCGCTTCCGCTTCTACACCTGGAACGAGCGCGTCGGCGAGGTGCGCTGGATGACGTCGTTCGACACCACAGAGGCCGACGTGGATGCCTTCGCCGTGGCGATCAAGGAGGAGTTGACGGCGGGCTGAGCCACGGGCCCCACGGCACGGCACATGTCATCGGCTCCGACGGGGCTGCGGTACACCGCCGCGGAACATCCCCGCCGGCGGCCCTTGGCCCTCCGTGCCGCTGAGCGGCGGATATCCGTGAACGGGGCGTGCCCTTCACCGCACACGCCCCGTTCACGGCTTTCCCGGAGGGCGCGAAGCCGTCCCGGAGTTACGCGTTCATCGCCTGGACGAGGCTCGCCGGTCGCATGTCGGTCCAGACCCGCTCGACGTGGTCGAGGCAGTCCTGCCTCGTGGCGGGACCGTGTACCACGGTCCATCCGGCCGGTGTCTTTGCGAACACCGGCCACAACGAGTGCTGGCCTTCGTCATTGACCAGCACGCGGTACTGAGCGCTGTCGTCTTCGAAAGGGCTGCTCACCGTTCCGTCCTTCCTGGGATGAGTCGCATGATCACCGGATGGCGGCCATGGGTTCCTGGTGGCCCGGCACGTCACGTCGACGCACTCCGCGGCCGATCGCCAGCGCACCGATGGCGCACGCGGTGCCCACCAGCACGCAGCCCGTCCACACGGGCACGCCTCCGTAGTGGCCGAACATCCAGCCGCCGCCCAGGGGGCCGACCACCACCGCGAGCGCGTAGGCCATCCCGTACAGGCCCTGGTACCGGCCCTGGAGGTGATCGGGCGCCAGCTTGGAGGCGATGGCGTTGCCGGTGGGCATGGCTATCGCCTCACCGACCGTCCAGACCGCGATGGAGACGGCGAACAGTGCGGCGCTGTGGGCGAAGGCGGACAGTCCCATGCCCACGCCCAGGAGGAGCGCTCCGGCGGCGAGCAGGCGGCTGTCGTCATAGCGCTCGATCACCCGGGTGACCGGAGGCTGGATCACCACGACGAGTGCTCCGTTGACCGCGCTGACCAGTCCGTACACCAGGGGAGAGAGGCCGATGTCGCGCATGGCGATGGGCTGGGTCACCTGGAACTGCGCAAAGACCGCGACGACCCCGACCACGATGAACAGCAGTCCCACGAAGACCCGGTCCTTCAGCACGCTGCCCAGCCCCTGGTCCGCGGAGGTCTCGTCGGCCGACTCGCCGGACTCCTGAACCCGCCGGTGCTCCGGCACACGCCAGGCGATCAGCACGGCGCAGACCAGCGTGGTGATCGCGTCGCCGGTGAAGAGCCACACGTATCCGTGTTCCGCCATGACGCCGGCCAGGACGGGGGCGATGGCGAAGCCCAGGTTGACCGCCCAGTAGTGGATGGCGTACGCCCTCTTGCGGTCCTGTGTCGGCACCACGTCGGCGATGATCGCGGAGAAGACCGGGCCGGCCGCGTAGGAGGCGAAGCCCAGCACGAACGCGAGAACGGAGATGAGCGACGTCTCTTCCGCGAAACCCAGGCCGAGCATCGCGGCGGCGGCGACCAGCTGGGACACCAGCAGGGTCGGCCGTCGTCCCAACCGGTCCGCGGCCACCCCCGCGACCACCGTCGACACCACTCCGCCGGCCCCGTAGAGCGTGGCGACGAAGCCGACCTGCAAGGGGCTGAAGTGATGCTGACCGGTGAGGTAGTACGCGAAGAACGGAATGACGAACGAGCCGGCATGGTTGATCAGGCTGCCGACCCAGACCCACCAGTACGCGGCGGGAAAACCCCTCCACCTCACCGCAGAACCCGCCGATCAATCCCGGTTACGGATCTCATTGAGCCACCCCTTGTCCATGGTCGTCTTTCCAGGGCCGTCGGTGGACGGCCAGTTGTTCCTTGCGCCCCGGGGCCGCTCCGACACGGCCCGGAAGTGCGTCCAGGGCACATAGGCCGCGGGCATCATGTAGTCCGGCAGCATCACGACGCGTGGCGGCGCAACTCGGCCGCGACCGCGGGGCCTTCGAAGGACGTGGCCGGCACGTTCGTGTGGGACGCGGGTTCGCCCACCGCAACGGACGGCAGATATAGATCCGTCCGTCCGCTCACCGGCCCGCATCTTCAACGAGGCCGCGCACACCGCGACCCGGGTCGTCCTCGAACAGTCCGACTTCTTCGACCACTTGGGCATCCCTTACACCTTCCGCGACGGCACCACCAAGCAGCCTGAGGCGGTCCGCTGCCGTGACGTCGACTGCTCCGGCTTCATAGGGATGGTGTTCGGCTACCGGACCCGCTACCTGCTGGCCTCCGGCGACGGCAGAGGCGACGGCCTGCCCCGCACCACCAACGGCATGGGCCGCTCCCACCTCGGTGCCGAGGTCATCCCGCTGTCCGGTCCCGCCCCGTGGTACGAGCGCCCGCAGCACATCGACGTGCTCCAGCCCGGAGACCTGGTGTTCTTCACGATGGACCACCGCACGGGCGACCGCCTCGACCACGTCGGCCTGTACCTGGGCCCGGACACCGAAGGGCACAAGGTCTTCCTCTCCAGCCGCGAGGAGGTCAACGAACCGACCATCGACGACAAGGGCGGAGCGTCACGCCTCGACGGCAACGGGTTCCATGCCCGGTTGCCGCGCAACGCCAAGCGGGCCTGACGGTACGGCTGGTGGGTGGGGGAGGGGGGAGGCAGCGGCTCCCCGCCGCGGCCTCCCCCGACCCGTGCCGGTGTGCTGGGGCGTCAGGCGGTCGCTGCGCGGCGGTCGATGACGGTGCGCAGCTTGCCGCTGGTCGGGGTGCGTTCGAAGGCGCCGGTGGGGGCGGTCTCGACCGTGCAGGTCAGCAGCGCCTCCGTGCCGGCTGCCGCGCCGAGTTCGGGGATCCGGTCGAGCAGCGCCGTACGGGCCTCGTCCGGGTCCGGTGCGTAGCGGCTGTCCAGGCGGACGGTGAGGTGTTCGCGGTCGGCCTGTGAGGTCAGGACGAGCTGCATCTCGCCGCGGTAGCCGAGGTGTTCCTCGGCGACCTGGGTGAAGCGGCGGTAGTTGAAGTGGTAGCTGCCCATGCGGAACACATCGCCGTAGCGGCCGAGGAGTTCGATGCGGGGGGTGTGGCTGCCGCAGGGGCACACACCGTCGACGGCCCGGCCCAGGTCGCCGATCTCGTAGCGCTCCAGGCGCTGGCCGGCTCTGGTGCGGGTGGTGAAGACCAGCCGCCCGGGCTGCCCGGCGGGGACCGGGCGGTCCTGCTGCGGGTCGAGGATCTCCAGGGTGTGCAGGTCGGTCAGGACGTGGTGCACCGTGCCGCGGGCGTGGGTGCACTGGTAGCCGAGCGGGCCCAGGTCGGTGCTTCCGTACGCGGCGGAGCGGATGAGTTCCACGCCGAACGTCTCGGTGAGGATGCGGCGTTGCTCGCTCGTGAAGTGCTCGCCGCCGTAGAACACCTTGCGGATGCCGCCGTAGGAGCGCAGCCGCTCGCCCTGGGTGTGGAACAGCTGCCACAGGTACGACGGCATCCCGAAGAGGGTGTCGACCCGGTAGGTGACGAGGGCTTCCGCTATCGCCTCGTGGTCGGGGCCGGCGGCCATCGGGATCTGGGTGGCGCCGAGGCGTTCGAGGATGGAGAAGAAGCTGATGAAGCTGCCGTACATGCCGCCGCAGAAGAAGAGGTTGGCGGCGCGGTCGTGGGCCGGGTCGAAGCCCGCGGCGAGCAGGCCGTGCGCCGAGGCGCGCATCTGCGTGTCGTAGTCGTCGCAGGTGAAGACGGACAGCGCGGGGGCGCCGGTGGTCCCGCCGCTGCGGAAGTACAGCTGGGCGTGTTCCGGTGCGAGGGAGCGCAGTTGGTCCTGGGCCGCCGCCTTGTCCATGAGCGAGCCGGTGGGTGCGGCGGGCGGGGTGGCAGGGGCGATCAGGTCGTCGAGGCACGGAGTGGCGGCGAACTCCGCGCCGGTGGCCTGCACGCTGACCCGCCGGCTGTAGCGCTGGAGGGCGTAGACGCCGTCGTGGGGCTCGCCGTGGTAGCTGTCGAGCATGGCGCCGAGCGGGGTGACGCGCTGGACGCCCGCGGTGATCAGCGTCCGTGCCAGCGCGGCGATGTCGGTACGGCTGCCGCCCACGGAGGCGGTCTGGAGGTAGCGGCGCATCGGCCGCAGCGTCGCGGTGATCTCGCGGCGGGGCAGCGGTTTGATCCAGACGGTGCGGTGGAGGGGGGAGGCGGCGAGCGCCGGGCGGGTGTCGGCGAGGACCCGCCAGCTGCCGTCGCCGGCGGTGATGACCTTGGTCAGCCCTAGGTGCTGCTCGGCGCGGGCGACCATTTCGGTGGTGGTGATCTCGGCCTGCTCGGCTGCCTGAGCGCGGTCGGTTCTGTCGGTGACGCCCGCCGGTACGGGGAACTTCGCGGAGACCTCGTCCAGTACGGCGGCGAACTCCTCGGCGAAGGCGAAGAGTTCAGCGGAGGGGGAGGCCCCCGGGGTGCCGGCGTCGCCGGTCGTGGTGTCGTCGGACCCGGTCTCGTCGGCCCCGGTGTCGAGGTAGACGACCTGGGGGCTGGAGCACGCCTGCTGCTCGAACCGGCAGACGTCGGCGGCGAGCGCGGTCAGGGCGGCCCGGTCCGTCCAGGCGTCGCGGGCCAGATAGGCGAACGAGATCTTGTGGCCCCATTCGACGAGCCGGCACCCGGGGGGAACGAGGGAGGCGACGCCCTCCACGGCGCCCTCGCCGCCCCATACGGCCACCGCGTCCGCCGGCGCGCACATCAGCCGCATCAGGTCCTGGCGGCTGGAGGGGAACCGCAGCGCGACGATCCGGCGGCCGACCGCCCCGGTGGGGTCGGCGGCGGCGAGTTCGGCGAGCAGGTGCAGGGGGAGCGGGGTGTCGCCGCTGCTGGTCTTGAGGACGTTCACGTTGCCCGCGAGGAGGCCCTCCACGACGCTCAGCGGGGCGACCGCCGCGGCGTTGCCGGGCGCGATGTGGACGAGCAGGCCGACCGGTGCCCATGCCTCGTAGGTCGTCTCGCGCGCGTCGGGGCGGGTGAGCCTTTCGGGGCGCGGTCCGCCGAGTTCGCGGCGCACCTTGCGTTCGAGGGCCGGCCGGGCGAGGGCGTCGGCGATCTCGGCGAGGGTGGCGGCGGCTTCCTCGTGGCCGGTGGGCGGGACGCCGCGCCCCGCACCGGTCGCGTCCCCGGCGCCGGTCAGGTGGCCCATGAGCCGGGTGTGGACCGCGCCGTCCGGGGTGCGCAGGGCGCGGCTGAGCGTGTCGCAGGCCGCCAGGACCGTCTCGGTCGACAGCGGCTCCGCCAGGGCGCGGACAACCAGGGCGGGCAGCTCCGCGAGCCGGCCGGCCGCCTCGGCGCCGTCGATGAACGCGCCCTGCCAGAAGTGGAGTTCGGAGGTCATGCCATTCCCTTCAGGAGTTCCGCGGCGGCCACCGCGCAGCTGCGGTTGCGGCTCACCCCGGCGCGGCCGTGGATCGTGAACCACGGGGTGGTGAGGGGGCAGCCGCAGGCGTCCCCCGGGTGCAGTGAGGCCAGGTCGCCCATCACGACGCTCTGCGCCGGGACCGAGGTGATGTACGGGGAGACCAGGTGCAGGTAGCCCGGCTGTCCGTAGGGCAGCGGCTGGAGGGTGCGGGTGTCCCGTACGGCGGCACGGGACCAGACCGGTACGTGCAGGCGGTGGTGTGCGCACTCGATGTAGGGCACGCAGTGCTCGACGGAGCCGTAGGTGTCCCGGATCCGCTCCGGGGGGATGCCGAGCTGCCGGGTCACCTCGGCGGAGAAGTCCTCCTTGGCGATCTGCCGGTCGGCGTGGCCCTTCCAGCCGCCGCCGAGGACGACCAGCGAGCCTTCCGGGAGCTGGAGCGGCGGCAGGCCGGCGGCGCGCATCCGCTCCAGGGTGAAGTGCAGGAACGCCGGGAAGCCCAGGATCCGCACCGGCAGGCCGTCGTCGGCGTAGCGCCGGAGGGCGGCGATGCAGCCGTGCACGTCGAATTCATGGCCGCTGCCGGTGTGCCGCAGGGCGTGCGTGGTGTGCCGCGCGGGGGCGAAGTCGCACAGGTAGTTGTCGGTGAACGAGGTGCCCAGGCGTACCTCGGGGGCGGGCTCGTAGCTGTAGAGCAGGTAGTTGACGGGCTGGTCGGGGGTGATCCAGCCGTAGTGCTCGAAGATCCGGGCCACCATGCGCTGTGCGGAGCGGATGGTCCACCGGTCGTAGAACATCTGCGACTTCTGCCCGGTGGTCCCGGACGAGGTGAGGTGCAGGAAGACCTCGTCGCGCGGGACGGAGAGCACCTCGTGCCGCTTGAAGAAGTTGGCGTGCAGCAGCGGGGTGCGGGTCCGCTCGCCGACGGTGGGGGCCGGGGCCTCCGGGGTGTCGGCGAGGAGCGAGCGGTAGAGCGGGGAGCGTTCGGCGTGCCAGGCGTGGGACTCGGCCATCGCGGCGGCGAACAGGGCGTCCGTCTCAGGGCCGTTGGTGTAGGGCGACGGGATGTCGCACAGGCGCTGGACGGCGGCGAGGGCCACCGGGTCGGGGACCTCGACGGGAGCGAGATGCGGGTTCATCGGACAACCTCGTGGTGGGGCAGGTAGGTCGACGCCCAGGCGGTCAGGTACGCGCTCAGGTAGGGCTGGAGCAGCGGGCTGACGGCCGTGGTCCGGAAGTCGATCTGGCGGTCGGTACGGGACAGGACGACGTAGTCGTGGAAGCGGTCGCCGATCCGGCGCATGGCCGGGTAGCCCGCGCTGGGCACGAAACCGGCGGAGAGGAACGCGTGCAGCCCGGCGGTGTCGGACAGCGGCACCAGCGTCTCGACGTAGTCGGCGCCGGCCCGGCCGAGCGCGGCCATGACCGAATCGAGGGCCGCGGTGGCGGCCGACGCGGACGGCTGCACCGCGACCAGGGCGCAGCTGCCCGCCGCCGGGTCGAGGTCGGCGTAGATCTCGAACTCGCCGTCCGGCGGCGTCAGTACGGTGTTCGGGGTGCGCAGCGGGGAGTAGGCGCCCGCGGGGTCGGGGAAGCGTTCGTGGAAGCGGCGGCGGACGAAGCCGGGCGCGGTGATCACTTCCATCGGTGTACGGGTCTTGGTGTGCGGGGCCGCGGGAGGGGCCAGCAGCGCCCCCGGGGCCGTGCCGCCGCCGCTGGGGCTCAGCGGTGCGGCCGGCTCCGCGGTGGCGCGGGGGAGCTCCCCGCACGCGTACGAGATCCCGGTGCTCTCCTCGGCGGCGCCCAGCAGCGGCAGCAGCGCGCCGGGGACGGCGGCGACCGGCTCCCGGCGGTCGAGGACCCCGGGGGCGTAGCAGGCGAACAGGGCCAGGGTCTCGCAGCCGGACACGTCCGCGGCGTTGGGCAGCAGGCCGAGCGGCCGGTACCCGTTGCGGGCGACGACGCGCTGCGGGGCCTGGGTGACCATGCGGACGGTGGTGTGGACGGAATCCAGCGCACCGGTCGCGAAGGCGTCGGCGGTGACCGCACCGGTCAGCCGGCCCGCCAGCCCGTGCTGGCGGTGGCGCGGGTGGACCGCGAGGCCGACGAGCTTGCCGACGCGGTTGCCCCGGTCGGTCTGGACGACCACCGACCCGGCCAGTTCGCCGGTGTCGGTCCGGCGCGCGGTGAGCCAGTGGCAGTGCGGGTCGGTGATCAGGCGGTGCATCTCGGTGGGGTCGCTGCCCAGGGCCACCGGATAGCCGTGGCCGTACACGTCGAAGTACAACTGCCGGAGTTCGGCGATGTCCTGGGGCGCGGCCGGCAGGATCGTGGCGGTCATCGGGCGTCCTCCAGCGGCGCGGTGGTGGCGGCGGCACCGGGGGCCTCCGAGGGGGCGCCGGCGGAAGTGTCCGGCGGGCCCGCGGTACGCCTGCCGGACCACCACAGCGCCGCGGCGAGCGGGACCAGCCCGGCGGCCTGGAGGAGGCACAGGGTCCGCGGTGACAGGTGGTCGCCGAGCGCGCCGAAGACCAGTGAGGACAGCGGGAAGGTCGCGCCGAGCAGCGCCTGCATCATGGCGAAGAAGCCCGGCTTGTCCTCCGCCGGGACCAGCCGCTGGAACAGCGCGACGAACCGCACCCCGATGGCTCCCACGCACCAGCCCGCGACGACCAGGGCCGCGACGGCCGCGGTCCGGTCGGCGAGCAGGCCGGGCGTGCCGAGGGCCGCGGCCATCAGCGCCAGGCAGGCCCCGCCGAGCGTGGTGGCCGATCCCGGCAGCCGCGCGCCGGTGAACGAGCCGAGCAGTGTGCCGACGCCCAGGGCCGCTTCCAGCGCGGCCACGGTGGAACCGTTCGCGTGCAGCACGGACCGCGTGTACAGCGGCATGACAACGTAGATCGCGGTGGTGAAGAGGTTCGTCGCGGCGAAGCAGAGCAGCACCCGCCGGATGAACGGGTGGTCGGCCAGGATCTGACGGAGCGTCCGCCGGGGCGCCGCACCGTCGGACGGGGCGTCGGCGTCCCCCACCGCGGTCCCGCGCGGGAAGCGGGTGAGGGCCACCAGCGCGGCGGCGGCGAGGTACGCGCCGGCGCATCCGGAGACGATGCCGGTCAGGTCCCAGGCGTCCACGACGAGCGGTCCGAGCAGTCCGCCGGCCAGGCCGGCCAGGGACTGGGTGGCGAGCTCGAACCCGGTCGCGGCCTCGATGTCGGCGTCGTCGACGAGTTCGGGGACCGACGTGGTCAGGCACGGGTCGAAGAGGGCCTGGCAGCCGGCCAGCAGCAGCGCGGCCCCGTAGGCGACGACCGTCGGGGGCGAGGCGGCGTACGACCATCCGGCGGTGGCGGCGGCGACCAGCCCCGCCACGGCGGCGGCCGAACCGAGCACCGTGCGGTGCGGGCAGCGCGTGATGACGGTGGCCACCAGCGGGGCGAGCGCCACCGCGGGCAGCGTGCTCACCGCGAGGAACGCGCCCGACGCGAGGCCGCGACCGCCCTCGCCGCCGGCGGCCTGGCTGACCAGCCACCACACCACGCCGACCTGGAACATCCGGCCCGCGGCCTGGGTGAGCACCTGCGCGGCCCAGACGGCCCCGAAGGCCCGGTTGCGCAGCACGACCGGGAGGCGGCGCGGGGCCGCAACCGACGTCATGAGTGCGGCCGTTCGTCGATGACCCGCTTCAGCTTGCCGGTACGCGGGTTGACGGCCAGCTCGCCGTGCCGGACCCACTCCACGGTCAGCGGGTGGATACGGGCCGCCTCGACCTCCTCGGCGTACATCCGCCGGGCCGCGAGGATCTCCTTGGCGATGGCGCCGGCCAGATGCCCGAGCCCCGCCGCCTCCGCGTCGCCGCCGGCCGGATCCCCGTCGACGGCCAGCCGAAGGACCAGCCCGTCCCGGCCGTCCCAGCGGCGTACCACGAGCTGGATGCCGATCACCAGGCCGGTCGGGTCGGCGGCGCGCACCAGGTCGTGCACGTCCTGGGTGTAGAGGGACACCGCGCCGATGCGGACGCCTTCGTCGGCCCGGCCGAGGATCCGGAAGTGCCCGGCGGCGGTGTCGGTCCATTCGGCCCGGTCGCCCACGGGGTAGCGGATGACGGGCATCAGCCGCCGGCGCAGGTCGGTGACGACGACGCGGCCCGCGACGCCCTCGCGGGTGAGGGGCTCGCCGGTGTTCTCGTCGAGGATCTCGACGACGGTGTGCGGCGTGAACGCCCGGTGGACGCGGGGGTCGGTGCCCGGTACGGCCTGGCCGAGAAGCCCGGAGTCGACGCCGGCGTAGCCGATGGAGCGGGCCTGCGCCCGCGGGAACGCCTTGCGGAGCAGCGGCCGCTGGTCCTCGTACAGCCCCTCGCCGCCGAAGAACAGGATCCGCACGCCGGGAAGTTGGCGCCGGGACCGTACGAGATGGTCGGCGAGGGTGCAGAGCGTCGTTGTCGTGCCGGCGATCACATCGACGTCGAATTCCTCGAGCGTGTGCACCGTTGATTCGAGCGGTGCGGCGCCTCCTATCGGCAGCCGGACGTTGGCGACGGGGGCGCGGTGGAGGGAATCCAGGATGAAGGTGAAGCTTGCATAGAGTTCGCCGGCGTAGAAGAGGTCGGCGACCCGGTGGCCGGGGCGCAGCCCGGCCTCGACGAGTCCACCACCGAACGCGGAGGTGAATTCCCGCCATTCCTCACGGGTATAGACGGAGAACTTTGGGGAGCCGGTGGTGCCGCCGCTCTTGAAAACCACCGCCTCGTCGAGCGGTCCGGTCAAAAGACGGTTCTCGCGCGGGGTGTTGGCCCGCCAGAATGCGTCCTGGGGGACGACCGGCAGAGCGGTCAACTCGTCCACGCGGTCGGGGAGTCCCGCGTAGAGCTCCCGGTAGAACGGCGAGTTGCGCCGCACGAAGCGTATGAGTTCCGTTAATTGTTGAACGGGCATTGGTTTCCTGTTTTTTGGCATTCGGAAGCAACTGGCGCCACGGGGTGTGCGGCGCCAGTTCTTGGCGTGGTGTCAGCGGCGGGCCGCTCGGGAAATCCCGGTCGGGGCTTCTCCGGAGCGGCTTTCGATGGCGACCGCTTCGATCGGTGATGTTATGTCATGAACGATGTTCCGGGTGACGACCGACTCCGTCGTCAACGGGTTTTTTATACCAGACGCATTACAGTGGATGCCCCACGCATCCATCCGGTTCCTTTGGTCGTGGTGACGTACCTCACCAAGCGGCTTTAGTGCGCGTCGGCCGGGTGTCGTTGAATGGCCGAATGTCGAACACCGTTAACTGCAAAAAGAGTTCGCGACCTGCATAACCATGCGCCGGGGCGCGTCAGGTGACCGAGAAGCCGCCGTCCACGAACACCGTCTGGCCGGTCACGTACGCCGCACCCGGACCGGCCAGGAACACCGCGGCGCCCGCGAAATCGGCCGGCTCGCCGTTGCGTTGGGCCATCGTGCGGCCGGCCATCGCCGCGGCGCGCACCGGGTCGGCGAAGACCGCCTCGTTGAGCGGGGTGTGGACGAAGCCGGGCGCCAGGGCGTTGACGCTCACGCCGTGCCGGGACCACGCCTCCGCCTGGGAGCGGGTCAGGGCCGCGAGCCCCGCCTTGGAGACCCCGTACGCACCGCTGTTGCCGAACGCCCGGACCGACTGCTGGGAGGCGATGTGCAGGATCCGCCCCCAGCCGCGGTCCGCCATCCCGGGGCCGAAGCGCTGCCCGAGCAGGAACGCGGCATCCAGGTTGACGGCCATCGTGCGATCCCAGTCGGCGGTGCTCAACTCGCCCATCGGCGGGCGGGGGTTGACGCCGGCGGCATGGACCAGGATGTCGGGCTCCCCGAAGCGCCGCACCGCCTCCGCCGCGCCCTCCCGCAGCGCGTCCCGGTCGCCCAGGTCGGCGGCGACCCAGCCCACCGCGCAGCCCGCCGCCCGCAACTCCCCGGCGGCGGCGCGCAACGGACCTTCCCGGCGGGCCATCAGGACCACCTCGGCCCCGGCGCGGCCCAGGGCCTCGGCGATGGCCCGGCCGATCCCGGAACTGCCTCCGGTGACCAGGGCCCGGCGGCCGGTGAGGGAGAAGAGCGCGTCAAGATAGGCGGCGGACATGGGGAGTTGACCTCCTGCGGGGTACGGAACAGGGTGTGTCCGGGGCGGCTTGTGCCCCGACGATCACACACCCTGCCGGCGGCCGGAAGCCGCCGCGCGCCGGGCGGTCGGCGTCCCGGCGCCGGCGCGCGACGCCGATCGGGACCGGCGGAACACGTGCTTCCGCGCCCGGCGGGGCATCATCACGCGATGGAGCCCACGCTGCCGGTCCTCTTCCTGGACGTCGACGGACCGCTCAACCCGTGGATGGCGAAGCCGCACCGGCGTCCCGACGGGTACACCGCGCTGCGGATGCGTCCCACCGGCTGGGAGCCGCCGCGCCCGCCGCTGCGGGTATGGCTGAATCCGGACCACGGTCCGCTGCTGATGGGGCTGGGCTGCCGGCTGGTCTGGGCCACGACCTGGCAGGCGGAGGCGAACGCCTGGATAGCGCCGGTGCTGGGCCTGCCGGAACTGCCCGTGGTGCACTGGCCGCAGCTGCACCAGCGGGACCCGGAAGGCGTGCACTGGAAGACCCGGCACCTCGTCGACGTGGCGGCCGGGCGGCCGTTCGCCTGGGTGGACGACGAGATCGGTCGGCGGGACACGGCGTGGATCGCCCGCCACCACCCGGGCGCCGCCCTCCCCTACCGCGTCGATCCGGCCACCGGGCTGCGGCCGGACGACTTCGCGGCGCTGCGGGAGTGGGCGGCGGGGCAGACGGCGGGGGCGTAGCGCCCGTCCGCTGGGCCGTGGCCGGTCCCGTACGGCGCTCCCCGCCGCGCGGGTGCCCGCCCCCGCCTCAGCCGACCAGGTCCAGCACCGGCCGCAGACCGTCCGGGCGGCGGTCCACGGGCAGATGGTCCACCGGCAGGTAGGCGCAGCCCAGGGCCGTGGCGCCGCCGTCCGCGGTGCGGTCGTCGCCGACCATCAGGACGCCGGCGGGGGCGAGGCCCAGCTCCCGGCAGGCGAGGGCGAAGAGGGCCGGGTCGGGTTTCTGGCGGCCGTGTTCGTACGAGAGCACGCAGGCGTCCAGATAGCGGTCGAGGCCGTGGGCGCGCAGGACCGGGCGCAGGTCCCAGCCGATGTTGCTGACGACGCCGGTACGGATACCGCGGCGGTGCAGTTCCGCCAGCACCCCGGCGGCGTCGGGGTAGGGGATCCAGGCGTCCGGGGTGCGGTGGCGGTCGTACAGCGCGTCGTAGAGGGAGTCGGGCAACTCGGGCCGGGGGAGCGGGACCCGGCGGGCCAGCGCGGTGTAGAGCGCGCGGTGGCAACGGGCGTCGCGGTCCCGGACCTCCCACAGCGCGCGGAGCCCGGCGGGCAGCTCGGCCAGGGAGGGGGAGGCGCCACCGGGGAGGGCGCCGGCGCGCTCCAGTGCGGCGGCCAGCCGGGCGATCTCGGCGTCGTCCAGCACAGCGGCACCGGACGCACCGGCCGCACAGGACGCAGCCAGGGCCGCGCGCAGCCAGGACTCGGCCGACTCGATACGCAGCAGGGTGCCGGAGAAGTCGAAGAGCACACCCCGGATCCGGCCTGCGGTCCCGGGGGTGCCGTCGTCCTCGCTCGTCGTCATGGTCGCCATCCTCGCGGGTCGGCGGCGGTCGGTCAGGTCAGCGCGCGCAGGCCCGGCATGAACGTCACCAGCAGCGGGATCGCGGGGACCAGCAGCGCGCACGCGGTCATCCGCAGCCGCCGCGCCGGGGTGAAGCGGGCGGCCGGGGCCAGCAGCCGGTCGACCCGCTGCGGGACCTGCGCCTGCTGGTCCGGGCAGGGGCCGAACACCCCGCGGTCCTCGTTCAGTTGGACCAGGGCGAGCGCTATCGTGACCCGGCCGAACCGGCGTGAGGCGACATCGTCGGCGGCCATCTCGACCAGCCGGTGCACCTGGTCGCGGAAGGCGGCGAAGACCGGGATCTGCGGGAAGCCGACGGCCAGCGCCGACGCGCAGTGCAGCAGTACGTCGTGCCGGGCCCGGGCATGACCCTGCTCGTGAGCGATCAGCGCATCGAGCTGACGCCCCCTCAGGCGCTGCAACGCCGAGGTGGTGATGACCAGTTGGGGCGAGGAGTGGTGCAGCCACCAGGCGCCCGGGCGGCCGTCCTCCAGTACCACCAGTCGGCCGTCGCGGGGGCCCTCGCCGGGCAGCAGCGGCGAGCGCCGCAGCAGATCGGCCCGGCGCTGCCTGCGGCGGGCGCGGGCCGCCCCCACCTCGCGGGTCAGCGCGAACGCCGTCCACGCGCCGCCGCCCGCCAGCAGGACGGCCAGCACCCCGGCCCAGGGCCCGTACGTGTTGAGGGCGTACGCCTCGACGACCGCCCGCGGGGCCGGTCCGAACACCGGGCTGCGGACCTGCTCCCACGCGGCGGCGGCGGTCAGCGCCATGGCCAGCACACAGCACAGCAGGACTCCGGCGACCACGCACTGCCACACCCACAGGGCGAGTACCGGCTCGCGGTCGGGCCAGTCCGAACGGGCCATCAGCCGGGGCGCGGTGGCCGCGGCCAGCACGCCGAGAACCATCAGCGCGAGGGGGACCATCATGCCGTCACCCTATGAGCGGCCCGCTACCGGTTGGTACGGTCGCACCGAGGATGTGACGCACGCCACGCGTGGCGGAGGTGTCGCGCGTGGCCGATTCGGAGCGGTGCGGCCTCCACGGTCCGACGAGGACGGCATGCCCCGGCTCCGCCCGGGCGTTCACAGCGCCAGCAGCATGGCGAGCATGCCGATGCCCATGGCCACCTGGCAGGCCCGCAGCACGACGGGCGGTCCGGCCGCCGCTCCGGCCGCCGGACCGGTGGCCGTTCCGGCGGCCGTTCCGGCGGCCGGGACCAGCCGGATCCCGGCGGCGATCACGTACACCGTGTAGTACGCCAGCAGCATTCCGGTCAGCAGCGGCACCCCGGCCGGGGCCGCATGCGCCCCTCCGCTCATACCGTCCATGCCGCCCGCGCCCGCCATTCCGGCCATCCCGGCCATGCCGCCGGCGCCGTGCGTCCCGCTCATACCGGCCATCGCGAGCGCCATGTAGACCATCGCCGCCATGCCCACGGCATGGTGCAGATGGCGGCGGGCCAGCGCCCACAGCCCGGCCGGGCCGAAGACCGCGGTGAACAGCCAGGGCGACCACGCGGGCGGCGCCACGGCGGACGCGGGCAGCGCCATCACCGCCATGCCCACCGCCATCAGGCCCTCGCCGCGCGCCGTCCTGCGCACCGCGGCCGGACCGGTACGCATACGAGACAGGCAGTACGCGCC
>NZ_JBNHIN010000008.1:190206-194493 GCF_050054615.1 Streptomyces sp. YGL11-2 | reverse complement strand
CCCCCCCCCCACAACAGCACCAGCAGCCAGCCGACCAGTGGAGGTGTGTGCACGGGGCGCCTCCCCGGGGATCCGTGCGGAGCGCGATCACGGCCGGATCGCGAGGGTCGGTGCGATACGCCCGCAGGATGCCCGTCCGGACCCCGGCACACGGGAGCGCACGGGCGCACCCGGGGAGCGCAGGGAGTGCGGAGCCGGTCGCGGCGCCCCCCTGGGCGGCCGGCGAGCTCCCGCGCAGTGGCGCGCGCCGCCCCGGTCAGCCCGCCGCGCGCTCCGGTCCGCACCACACGGTGAGCGCGGCCCGCAGCGACCCCGCGTCCACCGCACCCTCCGCGGCCCACGCGGTGTAGCCGTCCGGGCGCACCAGCAGCGCCGCGGCATACGGCCGTTCGGCCTCGGCCCGTACCACCGTGACCCGGTCCGACCAGGGCGCGGCGGCGTCCAGCGCCGCCGACCCGCCGCCGTTCAGCCCCAGCAGCAACGGGCGTCCTGGGCGCAGGAGTTCGGCCAGCCGGGTCGGCCCGCCCGGCGCCGTCAGCGGAAGGTCGCGGGCGAACGTCCCCACCAGCGGGTGGTCGTCCGGCGCGCTGCCGTAACGGATGCCCGTGCCGTAAATGATCTCGCTGAGATAGGTGTTGACCTCGTCCATGCCCATCAGGTCGACGAACATCTCCCGCAGCGCGTCGACCTGCGGCCCCGGCCGCATCAGCGCCACCTGCGCCCGGGTGTTGTGCAGCACCCGCGCGGCGACCGGATGCCGCTCCGCGCCGTAGCTGTCCAGCAGCCCGTCCGGAGCCCCGCCCCGGCACTGTGCGGCCAGCTTCCAGCCCAGGTTGAACGCGTCCTGCATACCGAGATTCACGCCCTGGCCCCCGGCGGGGAAGTGGATGTGCGCCGCGTCCCCGGCCAGCAGCACCCGACCGGCGCGATAACGGCTCGCCTGCCGGGCGCTGTCGGTGAAGCGCGTGACGTGATCCGGAGCGGCGAGCGTCACGCGCCGGCCGGTGACCCGGTGAATGCTCTCGGTCAGTTCCTCGACCGTCACCGGGCTCTCCAGGTCGTCCGGCACCTCCCATTCGGTGACCGCGATCCGCCCGTCGGGCATCCGCATGTACCAGCCCCCTTCGGTCCGCTGCCAGCCGGTCGGCAACTCGCCCCCGCCCTCGACCTCGAACACCCCGCGCCCCATCCGGGACACCACCGACGGTCCCGTACCGGGGAAGGCGATACCGGCGCTCTTGCGGACGGTGCTGCGCCCGCCGTCGCAGCCGACCAGGAAGTCCGCGCGCAGTGGGTAACTCCCCTCCGCCGTACGGACGGTGACCGTCACCCCCGCCTCGTCCTGCGCCAGCCCGGTGACCTCCTGGCCGTGGCGGACGACGGCCCCCAGGCCCTCGGCGCGCTTGCCGAGCAGTTCCTTGACGATCTCGCGGGGCAGCATCAGGCCGTGCGGCTGCTCCGTCTCCGCCTCGTTCCGGCCCAGCTGGTATATGCCGGCGAAGTGGCCGCGCGTGCCGTGGTCGTTGAGCCGCCGGCGGTATTCCGCCAGGCCCCCGACGCCGTCCTGGGCGGCGGCGAAGTCGCTCAACAGGCCGCGCCGGTCCAGGGATTCCAGGGTGCGGGCGTGCAGATTGAGCATCCGCGGTTCGCCCTGCCCTCGCTGCGCCTGTTCCAGGACCAGCGTCGCGATTCCGTGGAGCCGCAGTTCACCGGCCAGCAGCAGCCCGACCGGACCGCCGCCGGCGATGACGACGTTGACGTGTTCCGTGCCGAGGTGTTCGGAATTTCCCATGGCCGGGACGCTAGCGGCCACCGGAAGCCGCCACCAGTTCCCGCCGTGCAGAGCACAGTTGCACCGGACGCAACCCGGGCCGCAGGCCCTGCTCGGAGCCCTCGCCGGGGCTGCTCCGGGTCCGCTCCGGCACGGAATTCCGGGGTGGATTCCCGAGGGGAATTCCGGGTCGGAGACCGGTGCCGACGTCAGGGCCGGTACCGCAGCGGGTGATCCGCGGGCACCTCCACGATGACGACCTTGTGCCCGTCCGGATCGGCGATCCACATCTCGATCAGCCCCCACGGCTCCCGGACGGGTGGCCGCAGCACCTCCACCCCGTGCGCCACCAGTTCCTCGTGCGCCCGCGCCGCGTCCGCGACCTGGAGCCACAGCTGGAGGGTCGGCGTGGCCACGCCGGTGGCCCGGCCGGAGACCTCCAGGAAGCCCCCGCCGAGGAAGTACACCGTGCCGCGCTCCGGGCCCGTACCGAACTCCCGGTAGACCGCCAGCCCCAGCGCCTCGCCGTAGAACGCCCGCGACCGCTCCGGATCGCTCGGCCGCACCAGCACCCTGCTGCTCAGTACCTGCACCATGGCACGGACCCTACGCCGCGCGGCCGGGCGGTTTCGGCCGCGGCGCACCGCCACCGTCCGAAGGGCGAAAGCCCCTGACACCCGGAGCCCCCCTCTTGTTAGCCTCGCGACAGCCATTCGCACGGCCGAGAGGACCCGCACACCATGCCCACCAGCCCGCTGACCTTCCGCACCGCCACCGACGCCGACATACCCGGGCTCGTCGAGCTGATCGAATCGGCGTACCGCGGGGACGCCAGCCGGGCCGGCTGGACGACCGAGGCGGACCTCCTCCAGGGGCAGCGCACGGATCCGGACGATGTCGCCGCGGTGGTGCGCAAGGAGGACGGCCGGCTGCTGGTCGCCGAGCAGGACGGCCAACTGGTGGCCTGCTGCCAGCTCGACCACCGCGGGGACCACACCTACTTCGGCATGTTCGCGGTGCGCCCCACCCTCCAGGGCAGCGGCCTCGGCAAGGTGATCATCGCCGAGGCCGAGCGCACCGCGCTGTCCACTTGGGGCGCCCCGGAGATGCGGATGACCGTCATCCGGCAGCGCGCCGAGCTGATCGCCTGGTACGAGCGCCGCGGCTACCGCCGCACCGGGCAGCTCAGCCCGTTCCCGTACGGCGACGAGCGGTTCGGCATCCCGCAGCGCGACGACCTGGAGTTCGAGCTCCTGGTCAAGCCCCTCGGCTGACCCACCGGACAGACCCCGGAGCCGCCCCGCCGGGGGAGGAGTCCTGCGGGGCGCAGCCGACCGCCGCGGCGAGCGGCACCGTGGTGGCGCACCCGGCGAGGCGTACGGGGCGGGGCAACCACATGCCCGCAGAGGCCCGGAGAGTGAGGGCGCACCGGGCCGCCTGCCGAGATCACCGGGCCGAACGTCCGTAGGGTGGAGGCTCGTTGTGCTCCTGTGAACCGCGGAATTCCGCTCCGCCGCGGATCCCGCAGCCGGCCGCACGCCCCGCCCGCCGCCGCCCTCAGGCGGTGAAGCGCACCGCCCGCCGGATCTCCGGCTGATCGGTCACCACGCCCGCCAGCCCCAGGCCGCGCGCCAGCCGCAGCTGATCGTGGGTGTTGACCGTCCAGCCCAGCACCTTCAGCTGTGCGGCATGCGCCCGCTCGACCAGTTCGAGGGTGAGCCGCCGGATGTTCAGCGACAGCGTGCCCGCGCCGACCGCCTTCGCGCGGTCCACCACATCGGCGCCGTAGCGGTCGCCCACCAGTGCCGTCCGCACCGCCGGCAGCAGCGTGCGGATCGCCGCCAGCGCCTCGTCGTGGAAGGAGATCACCTCCACCCGGCCGGCCAGATCGCGCGTCCGCACCGCCTCGGCCAGGGCCTGCGCCGCCGCCACGTCCTTGATCTCCGCCTGGAGCGGCGCGCCGACCGCGTTCACGACCTCCTCGAAGACCGGAATCCGCTCGCCCAGCCCGGCGTCCAGCTCCCGCAGCTCGGCGAGGGTGCGCTCCGCGATCGGGCCGGTGCCGTCGGTCGTCCGGTCCACGTCCGCGTCATGCATCACCACGAGCGCGCCGTCCTTGCTCAGGTGCAGATCCAGCTCGATGACATCGACGCCCTCGCGTTCGGCGCGTACGAAGGAGCGCAGGGTGTTCTCCGGCTCCACACCCATCATCCCGCGGTGCCCGATGGTGAGAAAGGTCAAGGCTGCCTCGATTCTGTCGGCTCGGTTGCTGTCGGTCCGTGCACGTGTCGGCCGCCGGCGGTCTGCTGCCCGAAATGGCCCACAGCCTAATCCGTTCACGAGCGGCAGAGCCGTAGGGACAAGTGCCTCCTAGCCCGTACGAGTGCCCCCGTATTCCGCCGTCTACGCACCGCCGGCCGACCCGGGCCGTACCGCCGGCCGACCCCGGGCCGCGAGCAGGGTGCGGCCGGTGCCCCGCGGCCCCTGGAGGCCGGCGCTCCGGTCGTCCGGTCGCG